>JAAYPC010000188.1 GCA_012519985.1 Fibrobacter sp. | reverse complement strand
AAACGATCTGCGTCTTACCAAAAACGATCTGCGCCTTACCAAAAACGATCTGCGCCTTACCAAAAACGATCTGCGCCTTACCAAAAACGATCTGCGTCTTACCAAAAACGATCTGTGTCTTACCAAAAACGATCTGTGTCTTACCAAAAACGACCTATATCTTACCAAAAACGACCAAAAACTTACCAAAAACAAAAAAATATTTACTAAAAATAGTGTTGCGGCCGTTAAAAATGATGTGTCAGGTGCTAAAAACGGTGCTCTTGCTGTTAAAAAGGATGTATTAATATACAAAAAACTAGTTGTTAGCCATAAAAAACATGTATCAGCCTTATAAAACTACATTTTGCTCATAAAAACTGGTGAAATCCCTGAATTGGACTATTTCGCTACTTTTTTAAGCACAACCTGTATCGGTGAAAAATTATCATAGCAGATCTGGACTTTGATTAATGTGATCTCCATGGTATGTAATGGAATTAAATCTTACTGTAAGTGCTTAAAATGGGGGTTCTTCAGTATTGCCCTGGTTCTTTAAAAGATATACCGGGGGGGGTACACAAATGAGGAAGCACTAACCACTTCGTATAGACACCATGCACGGTTGCAAGTCAGGAGATTAATGAATTGGTAGAGACAGGGCAAACTTGTCTCTACCACTGTTTAATGAATTATCTTGGAAAAAACCGGTACCGGACACCTACAGCGGCATTGATAGAGACTTCAGTGTCTGGTACAATATCAAAGCGGGGAGCGAGATCAATAAAAAGTGCTAAAGGCAAACTCTGCATGATGTAGGTCAGACCTACAGGAATTCTGATTCCCAATCGGGTATCTTCCCGAAACTGTACCGCTAAACCGGCGCCATAGACCAGTGGCAGACGTCCCTGGCCAGTATTGGCAAAATGATAGTAATGTCGCAAAAAATCTGCACTTAACTGGAAAACTGCATTTGGAATAAAAGACACCGCTGCACCTGCATCGATCGCATTTACGTCGGTTATAAAATATTTATAAGAGACACCGGTTGGTTCACCTAACATCAGACCTATTTCCATACTTCTTTCGTTTAAAGTCTCCCTAACCTGGGGGGGCACTGGTACGCTGTCAGCCGATGACCGCAGAGAAGCCTCATCCTGCTGGATTGTGCCTGGTGGAGCGGGGGATTGAGATGTATCGGAAGGGGTAGTATCATTTGGTAAAGGCACACTGTCCTGGGGGATTGTATCTTGAAAAGTAGTATCTTCTGGCACAGTATCCTGGGGGATGGTATCCTGAGAAAAAAGAATTTCCGGTGGAGAATCTTCCTGGAGGGAATCAATGGCTAAAGCAAACGTTTGGAGAAGCAGCACTATCATTATCGGAAAAAAAATTCCCATATTGCCTCCTTCTTAGAATTCATAGGACACACCAAGTGATATCGTGTAATACTGGCGGGGAGAAGCGTTTAAATCAAGAACGTGATACAGAGGGAGAATTTCCAGAGCTAATCCTGCTATCCTTCCGATAGAAATACCCAAACCCATAGAGATACCCCAGACATTTTCTGTAGAATCAACCAGTTTCTGTGAAAAAGGGCTGCTTTCCAGATGCCCTTCGCTGCCGACATCTGTGGCGATAATAAACAGACCGGCACCGAAATGGCCAAAGAGCCCCACCTGGCTTTGGGCTATGTTAGTGGCAATTCTAATGGCAGGAACGATCTCCCACAGGGTCGCAGAACCATTAATTTCACCATCGGTTAGAATAATTGGAAGTTGATTGAGAAATGAATCTGCATCAGGAGACCATCGGTTATATGCAGTACGCAACCCGAAGATAATATTGTTTGTGGGGGCATAGTATAAATTGGCGGCGATTGCAAAACCGGTATTCCACGCATCGGTTCCGCTGATATTACTGTTTGAGACTCCGGCATTTATCCCTACTCTTAACCCTTCACAAAATAAAATCGAAGCTGCGGATAAAATGATTAATAATGTTTTCATGAATTTACCCCTTTTCCGAAAAAAAATTATGAACGGGTACATTCGAGAAAAGCAAGATCAGTACCACTTTTTCGTTTAACCCTGGCCAAAGGGGTTCCAGATATTCTTTCAACAGCCTTCAGAAATGGAATGGATTAATCGGAAATAGGTTAGTTCATGACGGCAGGCCAGAGAATTGAGGCTGAAACTGTTAAGGATAAATTTCCTGCCGTTTTTGCTCAAAAAGGACCTCTTTTTGTCATCTGTTAATAATCGGGCTATACACTTCTGCATGCCACCACGATCCCCTTTTTTCAGGTAATACCCTGTCTGTCCCTGGAGAATAGACTCTGCAACTCCTCCTGAATCATAACAGACCGGTGGTAGTCCCATAGCCTGGGACTCCAGAACCACTCTTGGCAGCCCTTCATCATGATAGGTCGGAAGTACCATCAGGGTGCTTTTAGCGTACCAGAGCCGAAGCGATTCGGGAGAAAGAATACCGGTAAACAAAACATCGCTTTCCAGATGATGCTTTTGGATAAAGTTGTCTAACTGGGTCTTGAATTCAGAGGAATCGTATCGTCCTGCAAAAACCAGTGAGCAATTGAGCCCATGTTTTTTTAAATGATACAGAATTTTTAACAGATCAATATGACCTTTGTTTTTAACTACCCGTGCGGGAAGAAGAAGTGTTGGTTTTGTGAAGGGAACCTTTGTTGTTTCTACCAGTTCGGGATTGAAAAAATCGGTATCGATTCCATTGGACAGGTTAACAAACCGGTTTTGCAGATATCTGGGCATGCAGACATTTGACATTCCGGCAGCCATTGCTGCATATTTGAGCTGTTTGCGAATAGCTGCCCTGTAGAACCATTTGTTGTGAAAATGGTTTATGACCAGAACCGGGATATTTTTGGCAGTCATCTCTTTCATTATTTCCAGACTGCCCCTGCTCCCTGCGAAATGATTGACCAGCAGATCAATTTTGCTCTCTGAAAACAGCTTTTCGGTTATGCTATGAAGATGAACGACATCCCGGAATTGAGGGATATATTCAAAACCTGGCAGAAAGGACTTACATTTAAAAAGAATTCTGGATAGGAGATTCCTGTTCAAGGAGAGAGGGGAAAGAGTGTATTTCATTGGGACGCGGATCAGTTTGCCTTTACCTATGAATTGCGTCTGAATTTCTGCGTTATTTTCAGGCATATACAGATAATAGATTGTCATTTTATTACGTTGTAAAAGAATCTTGTTCAGGCACTCAATATGGGATTCGGTACCTGCACCACTGCTTGAGGCATGGGTAAAGCGAACTATAGTGGTGTTGTCAAGCATGCCTGATTTATAGATTTCCATTCTTATTCCTCAGTGGATTGATTTTGAAAGGTTGTTTTCTGAGTCAGTCTGATTCTTTTTTTGTGAATTCCAGGAAACACCATCAATGCCAGCTCGAAAAAACTGATAAAGGGTTTTGCATTTCCATATAATGCAAAAACAATAGCTGTGTAACTTATGGAGAATATCAACATCGACAAAAGCAGAATAATGAAATGAGAGAAGTTTTGCATGAACCGGATCAGGTACCAATTGACACTGGCTGCCAGAAAGGAAGCACAGAAGGTTTTCCAGATAACTGAAAAAATCTGTCTGAATTTCAGTCCGATAGGAGCACCTGCATACCAAAGACTGGGTATCAGGGCCAGATATACAAAGGTGGTGTAACTTATCGCCACACCCTTTGTGCCAAACTGCAAACCGATCAGAATAAATAAACCCATTACCACAGATGCTACCACACCAGTGTAAAACCATCGGTCGGTCCTTCCCTGTGATACAAACAACCAGGCTCTGGTTGAAGTGATAAGCTGAATACCTCCTGCCAGGCCCAGTATAGAGAATAGTTCTGCAGCCCCGGCCCATTTTTCACCCAATAAAAAAAGGATCAGGTGTTTACTGTTAGCAACCAGGAACATGCTGCTTGGAAATCCCATAAATGCAATTGCATGTACTGCGTTAAGATAATACGAATGATATTTTGAAGGCTCTCTGCAAAGCTTGCTCAGGGTGGATACTGCAACTCCGGAAAGAGGTATTGTCAATTGACTGACCGGTGCCAGAAAAAGCTGAAATGCCTTGGAGTAAAATCCCAGCGGCCCGGGCCCCTCTTTCCAGCCTATCAAGGCCTTATCTGAATTTCTGGCTAAATAATCGACTATATAATAGGCGATTGTATTCAGGCCAAATCTGAGCATAGGCTTGACATTACTATTTCTGCAGGGAAGTCCCGGACGCCAACTGCACAATACCCAGCAGCCGATTGCTATACTGGCTGTATAGATGATGGGACGGATTACAAGAACCCAATACCCCATTCCGGAAAAAGCCATGGCAATGGCTGCAATTACACTGAGACTGATACCTGTTACCTCGTTTACAGCAAGAGCGGAAAATTTCATGGATCGTTTCAGTAATGCCTGATGTTGAGTGTAAAAACCGGAAATTAAGAAGGTTATTGAGGATACCCTGATGATGTCAATCAGTCTGTTGTCATTAAATATTGCGGCTATTAAAGATGCTCCAAGAAATAAGATCAGGGTGAGCAATAATCCGGCTGTTACATTTATCCAGAAGAGGTTACTGACTTGTTGATGAGTTATATGCTCTCTTTGCACTGTTGCATCACTGAGCCCCAATGTCTTGAATATGAAAAAAAATCCGGTGGCAGCCAAGGCTATAGCTACCAATCCGTAATCGGAAGGCTCAAGAATCCGTGCTATGATTGCGGTACTGCCAACCTGAATTCCATAATCCAGAAAGTGGGTGAGCATGGTAATGCCGCCGCTTCGGACAGCCTTTTTTTTAAAACTCTGATCGGTATGGAAATCGAAATCATGAATTTTCTGTGAACTGGGCATTAAACGTAAATTCCTGATTGGGTAAAGTCAATAGATTATTTACCAATAAAGAAGTGCAAAAAGCCTGCCTGCCCTCTAAACAAGCCCCCAAACTTAGCCCTATAAATCCTCCAAAGGGGGACCCTAGGACCGGAAGGGGACTAAGAAGTCCCGTAGGGACCTGATATTTGTAAGAGAACTAAGATTGTGGTTAAGATCTACTGTGGCGTTATGAGATCCTAAAGTCCCCCTTTGGGGGATTAGGGGGCGGGAATGCGTTACTTCCTTCGATTCAATGTGTTACAAATCTTAGCCTTACGGCTATGGGATTTAGAGGTCAGGTAACAGGTTACATTGGGAGGCTGCCGATTTAATTCTCTATTTAAAACAATAATGGAATATTTTCATGCGAAATAACTCCTTTTCTAAACAACCGCTCTGTGGCTGACCTGTATATCGGATGATTACAGATGTTTTAGAGCAAGGAGGTATTATGAAAAAGCATGTGATGGCGACTGTGGCGATTACCACATTCTTACTGAATGCGCTAAATTCATCAGCGGTTACCATAAATGCAAAAAGTGGCAGCAGGGAAGATATTCAGTCAGCTATTGACAATGCCCCTGAGAATGCCACTGTTGTGATTCCGGAAGGAAACTTCGATTTCAAAGGCCCGAAAATCGAGGTCAAAAAAAACATAACCATCTCAGGATCAGGGGAGAAAAAGACTGTGCTCAAGCAGACTTCTGCTTTGGACTGGTTTTTCAGGGTAGTTTCTGACAGTTACTTCAGACTGACAAATCTGGTACTGGATGGGAGAAGAAATGGAAATGGCATCAAGATTGCCAGTGACAGCCTGGAGATGAGAATCGACAACAGTACCTTTAAAAACTTCAAAAAAAGAGCCATAGAAACCAACGGGAACATAAAAGGGGTGATCGATAATAATCAGTTTCAGGAAAACAGTGTGACCGATATAGTTATCTATGGTGATAATGATGGGGCCTGGAAACGGCCGGTGAAGCTGGGTTCCGATGATGCTGTTTATGTGGAAAAGAACCAATTCGAGCATAAGAATGTGAAAGGGGCTATTCACTCCATCTCCTCCAACCGTGGCTCAAATTATGTATTCAGGTATAATACCATCGATGATGGCAACCTCAACACTAATCCAATAGATGCGCATGGGAATTTTTTCTATGGCCGGGGAAGTCGCAAATATGAGATCTATGGAAACAAGATCAAATCAGGGGGAAGCTATCAGGGGATGTATATCCGTGGTGGAACCGGAGTTATTTACGATAATGAATTTTCCGGCAAATTCGATTATCCAATTGTATTGGAAAATTACCGTTCATTCAGGGATGCATCTACCAAATATCCTGCCCCTGATCAGATCAATGATCTTCATATCTGGGATAACAAGTATGAGGGAAAAGAGGTGGAACCATTTATGAGAGACCGGGGCATGGTGCGTCAGCACATCAAAAAGGATCGGGATTATTTTATGAAGAAAAAGGCAGGATATAAAACCTATCCGTTTCCATACGAGGAAGCTGAAGATCCAGAGGATGAAATAGGTCTTATGGGTTCGCTTTTCAAGATGTTTTCCATGTTCAAGAAAAAGAATGCCTGAAAGATCTCCCCAGGAAACACCCCCTGACAAGGGGGCTTTTCCCAATCAGTGAGATTCAGCGCTCACACTTTCAAATTCAATATTTCTTTTCCCCTTACTTCGATATTTGATATTTAATATTTTGATATTCGCTATTCGATATTCGATATTTTCTACTTCCCTTCCTCTTCTTTTACAACAACGACAATTTTTCTCTCTCCTATAAGTGAATTGCTGACGTCAAAAATCTGCGCCGAATCAAACTGAGCCACATCATCCAGAATACGGCTCTTATATAAGACCAGCTTGCCACCACTTTTCAACAGATTCATTAATGGTTTGCGGAATTCAGGAAGTATCCTGACCGATCGGGAGATTATTATATCGAATGTGCGATACAGCCTGACCGGTACCTCTTCTATTCTTATGTCCAGAAAAGAGCAGTTTGTCAGGTGTAAAACATTTGCAGCCGATCTGAGTGCCTGAATCTTTTTTTTCCTGGAATCCAGCAGGGTGACAGATGCATTGGGGTAAGCGATTGCCAGAGGGATTCCGGGTAATCCGCCGCCTGTGCCGAAATCAAGAATGGCTTTACCGGAATAATTTACATGCTTAACCGACAGCAGTGAATCCAGGAAGTGTTGTGTCCAGATATCTTCAGGGTCGGTCTGGCGGGAAATCAGGTTGATTTTTCTGTTCTCTTCAATGATCCAGTTAAAATAGCTTTCAAAGCTTTTGATCAGCTCCGGGTGTTTATCCGGAAATGTTTCTTTTAGAAAGTTAATAAATGCTTCTTTTTGCATTTTCCCTCTTTTATCGGAAAAATTTAAAATCCCCAACTGGAAGCGCCCCTCTTAATAAGTGGGGAAAAGGTGGGAATTGCCAATTAGTGTGTTCTGTGTTCATATATTGAGATCTGATCTTTTTTTATTCGGTTTTTCTTTTTCTGTTACTTCGACATTCGATATTTTTTTAACGACTGCCTTTTCAGGTGGGGCAAAGCCCATGCGTAGTTTTTTCGATTTCGGTTGTGGCGGAGCAAGAATGGCTTGAATCGCTTTAATGGCTATTTGAATGTCCCGTTCGTTTTTACTCATCCGCATCTCGAGACCTTCGATAGCAAGCCTGAGGGCTTCATGATCGGTGAGCATTCGGCGCAAGCGGATAAAGGCGCGAATGATCTGGAGATTTATCTGAATAGCTGTTTCTGAATTCAGAACACTTGAAAGCATTGCTACACCGGTTTCGGTGAATACGTGTGGCAGAGCGGATGAATGTTTCATATTTGCAAAGCGGTCGCAATTTGCGACCAGTTCAATCCATTCCTTTTTTTCTAACTGAAACATAAGATCGGGAGGGAATCTTTGAATATTTCTTTTTACCGCTTCATTTAGACGTTTAGTGGGCACTCCGTAGAGATTTGCAAGATCAACGTCAACCATGACTTTCTGACCACGAATCTCGAAGATTTTTTCCGTAATAATCTCAATCGCTACAGTATTACTCATAACAACGGTTTCTATTAACTGTTTTTCCAATTATCACCTAAAAAAGAGCTATAGGTGGTTAAAATATTTTCAAGCACAGACTACGACAATATCATAAATCCGGGATCCAAAGAAATGGCCTGTGGTTCTTGTTCCATAAAAAATTTCGATTCCCATGACCGGCTCTCCGGATGCTTTTGGACGACACAATCTCACTCATCTTAATCAAATGAATTGATAATGAATTAAAAAGGATTTAAGTTATAAAGGAATTCGTAAATTTCGGCATTTATTAACTGATCAATACCGAATTCGTACACTGGCCATGCAATACAAAAAAGGGAACATGATAGGAAAATGGAACTGGTACAGCATTGATTCGACTGTATCAGAGCATTTTACATTTACAGGCACGGAATGTTTGTATGAAACATATACTCCTTCACCGGGAATTGTACCAAATTTGAACAAAAGGCAGGCCGTTTTCTACATACAATATGAAACATGGCACTATGATGAGGGTTTATTGAAGTTACAAAACAATGTGGAGAATCGGATTTATAGATGCATTATCGGGTATGATATAAACTGGTGATCTGCTGAGACAGTATAAATCCATGGCAATTGTATAAGTAAGCAGTAAACAAGTATCATGCACGGGAAGAGACTGTAAAGTGACTGTAACTTAGGCAGAAATTCTATTCCGGGTTGAGATAGAGAATTACCTGCTGCTTATCTTTGAATAGAAAAGAAAAACACCGACTGTTTTAAACTTCTGCGTTACAAAGAGTGGTCGGACTTCTAAAGATCCGATTATATACCGAGATGCTATTAAGACCATTCATCAGGGAGGTCTACATGTTGAAAAGAGTTTCTCATTATTCAATGCTCATCCTGGCCGGTCATATTTTGATCTGCTCTTCCCTGGCCTATTCGAGAGTATCTAACGCTTTTGACAAAACAATCAGCAAATCAGAAAAGAAGTCCACTGAGAAAGGACATTCCATAACTGAACTTTGGAATGGCTATCTTCTTGACTGCCGGATGCAATCTTTACAGGCCGAGATAACTATGAACGGTTGCATTTTCCGGTCAACTTCAAAGAGTGAAGGAGAAGGGTTTTTCAGTATCAGGGCTTCGCGGATTGGAAGAGAGCAGTTAATGAAAGAGATTCCTTACAAAGCTGATTGGGTAAGAGTAAGTGGCAATATAGTAAGCAGCAAACAAGGGAACGTGGTGGAGGAATACAGCAGCTCAGGAGATGGGATAAGACAGGATTTTATAATCGTTAACAGACCCGGTGGAAAAGGAAAATTGCAGCTTGAACTTACAGCTACTGGAGCAGCTTCGAATTTGTCACTGAAAAACGAAGCGATAAAAATCCAATTAAGTAGTGGCAGAGTTTTTATGTACCACAATCTGAGGGTTTTTGATGCAGATGGTAAAACAGTTGCAGCAAAATTCGAAATGGCTGGAAAAAAATGTATTAAGGTTTCTGTTGATGACAGAGGCGCGAAATACCCTCTCCGTATTGATCCTACTATTTCGGATGCTGATTGGGTGAGCATGGGTGGTGTTCAGGGAATCGATGGAATAGTTAATGCCATGGCAATCGATTCTTCTGGTAACATTTATGCCGGCGGTGAATTTACAATAGCTGGTGATTTGATCGTAAGCAATATTGCTAAATGGGATGGAAATACCTGGAGCCCTTTGGGCAGTGGTGTAAATGGTGAAATCCTGGCGTTGAATTTTGATAGTTCTTGCAATTTGTATGCATGTGGATTATTCGACAGTGCAGGCGGAATAGAGACGAACCACATAGCCAGATGGGACGGAATGAGATGGAGTTCACTTGGCGATGGATTAAACGGAGATGTATATGCATTAGTGATTGGTGAAAACGGCGATATCTATACAGGCGGAATTTTCGACAGTGCAGGCGGAATAGAGACGAATCACATAGCCAGATGGGATGGAATGAGATGGAGTTCACTTGGAAATGGGTTGAATGGTGATGTGTATACATTGGTGGTTGACGAAAATGGAGATATCTATGCAGGTGGAGATTTCGATAGTGCAGGTGATATAGAAGTAAATCATATAGCCAGATGGAATGGTAATGTCTGGAAATCGCTTGGCAGTGGAGTTAATGGTGGAATAATAACAGCAGAAGTTGACAAAAGAGGCAATGTTTATGTCGGTGGATTATTCGACACTGCAGGTGGAATTACAGTAGAAAATATTGCTAAATGGGATGGTGACACCTGGAGTGCATTGGGAAGTGGTTTGAATTGGGTGGTCCGAAAGATAACTATAGACAAAAGCGGAAATGTTTATGCAAATGGATTATTTACTAAATCAGGTGAAATAATAACCGGCGAAATAGCCAAATGGGATGGAAGTAAATGGGGCGCTTTTGGAAGTAAAGTAGATGGCGCTCCACTTGAAGCAGAAGGTAGCATTGGTCTAGTAAAATTTGACAGTACCGGTAATTTTTACATAGGCGGTGCATTTAGAAATATAGGTGGAATAGCAGCTAATAGCATATCCAGATGGAATGGCAGTGAATGGATTACAATGGGAAAGGGAACCAATGAACTTGTATTTGCATTTGCTGAAGACGATTCCGGCAATCTTTATGCTGGTGGAAAATTCAGATCTATTGGTGGGACGGCTGCAAATCATATAGCAAAGTGGGATGGCAGTGATTGGCACGCTCTGGGTAGTGGAACAAATAAAAATGTTGATGCTATTGCTCTGGATAAATTGGGGAATCTTTACGTTGGCGGTATGTTTGATACTGCAGGTGGAGAAGCAATGAACTATGTCGCAAAATGGGATGGGAGTGCCTGGAAATCACTCGGAAGTGGAGTGGATGGGTTTGTTCAAGCCCTTGCAGTTGACGATTCCAATAATCTTTACGCTGGCGGCATGTTTGGTTCTGCAGACGGAATTGCAGTGAACCATATTGCAAAATGGGATGGGAGCGTATGGAAATCACTCGGAAGTGGAACGGATGGGTTTGTTCAAGCCCTTGCAGTTGACAATTCCAATAATCTTTACGCTGGCGGGATTATTAAGTCGGCAGGTGGAATTTCCGTGAAAAATATAGCCAAATGGGACGGTAATTCCTGGAAGGCCCTTGGTAACGGAACTGATGAAGGAGTAAAGGCCATAGCAATAGATCGCTTTGGAAACATCTACGTTAATAATTCTAGTGGGATAGTCAAGTGGGATGGAAATTCATGGAGCAGCATTGGAAACCTGAAAATTCGATCATTGGATGCTATGGTATTTGATCGTATGGGAAACCTTTACGCAGGCGGAGAATTTAAAGATGGAGAAACTGTGAACTATTTAGTCAAATGGGACAGCAAGGAATGGAGTAAAGCAGGTGGAATGAATGGCAACGTATTTGCCATGATAGTCGATCGTTTCGATAATCTTTATGCAGGTGGGTCATTTACCATGGCCGGTGGTAAAGTATCAGCCCATGTAGCCCAGTGTAAGCTTAATAACATCCCGATACGACCACAGCTAACAGGTAATCAATCCAGGCCTTCCATTACCTTCGATTCCCGCACCTGCCTGCTTCGTTTATCTCTGCAGTCGGCCACAGAAGTGCATTGCAGCATATTTACCCTTGATGGCAGACAGGTCTTTCATGGATCAAAACTCATGAATAAAGGGAATAGTACATTGCGATTGAAAAATGTCGGAAAGATAGCGCGGGGGACATATGTAGCCAAAGTAAATGCAGGTAATGAATCGGTGCGGTTCAGGATGATGGTGGAGAGGTAAATATGTCATAATTAGGGTGGGAATAGTTCTCCACACGTCCGGTTATTAACAATATTATTTCCAATCAGGGATACGGCCATTATGAAAGGGCAGTCTAAAGAAGATTTTGAAATGCGATTTTGAAGAAAGTGGCACTGAAAAGAGTGCTTTTTATCTTACAAATGGCTTGCAAGGAGAAATTTTGATGATGAATCGAAACTACGAAAAAATGTGATATTATGAAAATAAAATGATGCAAATGATTTGCATTCCTTATTTGATCGATTAACTGAAATGGCCTCCGGAGAGTGCTTAGGGACGGAGGAACCTTTTCACCTTAGGCACTCTCCATTCCCGATTTCTAAAAAGAGCCTATTTTTCTGAAGTCGTATACCTGGTTCATTGCAGCACAACCATCTGCCATTCATTTT
>JAAYPC010000187.1 GCA_012519985.1 Fibrobacter sp. | reverse complement strand
CAAAAGTTTTTTCGAAGGCCCCAAAAGTTTTTTCGAAGGCCCCAAAAGTTTTTTCGAAGGCCCCAAAAGTTTTTTCGAAGGCCCCAAAAGTTTTTTCGAAGGCACCAAAAGTTTTTTTGATGATGCAGTCAGTTTTTCTTAAAGGTGCCTTTTGTTCGGTAGTAGATATTTTCAGTGCAGCGAGATAGTAATTCGATAATTTGAAGCAGCAGATCTACCTCGAAGATAAAAGGACTTTTTCTGTCCTGCAAATAAATCTCTTTTTTTTGGGCAATGGGATCTCCATATTGAGGAGAGAAGGGGTCATTAAAAAATCATCAATAATAAAGACTGCAATTCAGATTAAGAAGAACCCACTATGGATTTAGAATTTATAGAGTAGTTTTCTTGGTCTTTCCAAATCAAAACTGTTTAATGGACAATTTGGGTTTATTTAACATGGCTGGCATAGAGAAATACCAGCCATTTTTATTTTATTAATTATTCCCCAATGCCGCTTGTGCTTTAACTGCTCTCGCCAATCCTTCTTTAGAGTAGGCAAAAGCTGCCAGTGGAGTCTCTGTTGAACCTTCTTTAAGTATTTGTTCGCCAAAGTACTCAGTCAGTTTATATTCTCTCATAAGAAATTTCTTGGCCAGTTTTTTTTCACCTTCTGCATTGATTATCAACTCACCGTTCTCTCCGTTTAAAAGCTGAACTTTCTGACCGTAGTCATAAATAAAATCGATACTGTCGGAGGTAATCTGGCGTTCTCCATTAGCGTTGCTGATCATCATGGTGGGCAGGCAGTCCACTTTTCCCTTTGCGGAGTAGCCGTTTCCTTCGATGTAACCACTGGAAATGTACTGAAAATTCATGCTGGCATCGATTGGCTGTGGCTGTTCACCGGGAAACTTTCTGGTCAGTTTACAATCATAATTCCCCAGATAAACGACCCAGTAAAGAGCCTGGCCCTGTTTGTTGTCGCTGCTAAGATAGAACATCTTTTTTTGCAGAATATTGCGGGCGAAACAGGCTGTGACAGAAAAAGCAATAATTGAGAGTACAAAGAGTATACGTCTATTATTTAACATGAAACCTCCTCCGGAATTGAATTTAAAATGGCTCAGGTATAGTAAATTTTTTTAGAAACGAACCAGGCAATTAATAATTGAGTCGTTTATTTAAAATCGATCAGCTATAAATATAAACATTTTTTCCTGAAAGTGTTGGATTGTTCTGATCCTGTCAGAAACACATATACGACTGCGGTCATAATGGGTTTTGAATTTTTACTTCGTGCCACAGACCACTTTTTTTATCTTTAACAAGTCTTATATGAGGAGATTCACCTCCATCGTACACGGTTATCTCTTTTTCAGACAGAACGGTTTTCCCAATTATTGTAAGGACCTCATTGTTGAGGGCTTTATATTGCAGCATAAGGAAATCTTTAATACGTTCAAAATCCTGTCTGCTTTCATTAAAGGTGAAAAAAAGTGTGCCAATCTGCTCTGAGGATAGCCTTTCATAGATTTTTGCAGGAAATGGTTTTATCTGTCTGAGCCGTTCATAATTGTTTGCAGTAAAGATGGAATGTTTGTCGGTGAAAAGGATGTAATGAAAGCGGGCATCCGGGAAAAGAATGCGTAAGGGGTTGAAAAGATTTTCGATCAAAAAGTCACAATCCACATTTATTCGCTCCAGTTTACTCTCCAGCACAAGAATGTGTCGTTTCCCATAATAGCGGTAATCAAAAAAACCATCGATTTCTTTAATATTTTCGTAACCGTATTTACCTTTGCCGGTTTTCTTTAAAATGATGAGATTAGGGTATTGTTTGATTTTTAAAATGTAATCGCTGCTATGTGCTACTATGAAATCTCTGCAATTTCGCACATCAAAGCCTGGTTCGAATATTCCCCCGGTTTTACCATTTTTATCCCAATGTTTTAGAAAGTATTTCGTTATTCGCCTGGAGATCCTTTCTGCAAGATCCCCCAGAATATTACCTTCAGCCTGGGCATCGTAAACAAATGAAGAGTT
This sequence comes from Fibrobacter sp., assembly GCA_012519985.1. Lineage (GTDB taxonomy): Bacteria > Fibrobacterota > Chitinivibrionia > Chitinivibrionales > Chitinispirillaceae > JAAYPC01. The sequence continues at coordinate 15,167 of JAAYPC010000187.1, read as the reverse complement.
GATCAGGTCGGAAATAGTGATAATGGGGTAGCTGTAGTCATTAATTTTGTACTCCACAAGAATCTTTTCGTACTTTGGAAGGGAACTGTTGATAGGATCATTAGGGTTATGGAGTTTAAATGAACTCTGGACTCCATGATTTCTTTTAATAGAATAGATGGTATCCTCGGAACTGTTTCGTTGAGGAGTCCATAAGAAAGGGTGAAATTCAACAAAGGGGTCTTCCGGATTCGAAACAGCAGAATTTGCTGGATTCATTAAGTCGGTTTCTTTCTACTGCTTTTCGGAGATTTTCTGGGTTTATCGTCACACAATTATATTAAAAACATTCTTTTATGTAATTAACAGAATTCAATTTTATAATAATAGTACATATACTCAATCGGGGCAATAACTTATTAATATTTAGAGGTGGTTCAGGCAGGAATTGAAGAGAAGCTGCTGATCTTGCAGACACACCCGGAAAATCAAGATTTTTTGTACTAAATCGAAATATGGATACGTTTGATAATTATTAAACCAGATGCGGCCGCAGAAAGGCTCAAATTTTTAAAATAAGAGAGGAACATTATCAAGATCGTTGCTTTTAGTTTCAAAAAAAATGTATCTTCTCTGCTTACTTTAATGCCGGCCGATGCAGTGTCTGATACCTTTTCCATGGATAGCACACAGCGATGAAAAACAAACCTTACAGGATATTGCTGGTCGATGATGAGCCTGGAATTCGCAAGATATTGCGTCTATTCCTTGAGCTGGAGGGCTTTACTGTTTTTGAAGCCATTAATGCTACTCAGGCAATATCTGTAATCCAGAAGGAAAAACCTCATCTGGCCATACTGGATGTGATCCTCTGTGGACAGACGGGCTTTGATGTATGTGAATGGGTTAAAAATAATCCTGAGACTAAAGACGTAATAATCTTTCTTTTTACTGCTTTGAATCAGGAACATGATTATCGTGAAGGTCAGCGGGTGGGCTGTGATCTTTATCTGACAAAACCGCAAAACCCTAAAGATATCGTAGAAAAAGTAAACGAATATTTACACCTGAAATATGATGAGCAACCAAACCACGAAAAATGTCAGCTTTAGGCCGGCTGTTTTCTGTTAGCGGCTTTTTTAGAAATTCAGAAAGGATATTCCCGGTCACATGAAAAAAAATACTCCGATAAGGATTTTGCTTGTTCTGGCAACCGTTATCGTTGCCATTTATTTTCTGATCCCTTCAGTAACCTACTACTCCAAAACTCCGGAACAGCGTGAACTGATACGTCAGAACCAGCCTAACATTCTCAAAAAAATCCTCAACTTAGGTCTTGATCTGCAGGGAGGAATGCGTCTGGTTCTGGAGATAGACAGGTCTAAGCTGGAGAATCGTGATGACAAAGATGTTCTGGATCGTGCATATACCGTTATCGAAAACCGAATAAATGCTTTAGGTGTTGCCGAACCTATCATTCAAAAGCAGGGAAATGACAGGATTATTGTCGAGTTGCCCGGGCTTAAAGATGAAGCGGCCGCAAAAAGTGTTATAGGAAAGACTGCTCAGCTTGAATTTAACCTGGTAAGAGAGCCTGATCAGCTCAGACGTGCACTCAGTGTTATTGACAATGTGCTTACAGGTAAAGAGGGACCCGCTACTGCTGACAGCAGTGAAAAGGCAGACAGCCTGGATAAAAAAGAGCAGGAAGCGATAGCAAACAGGCTCTTTAAAAGTGAAAAATCTAATGATTCTGCAGCAGACAGCAGCGCTACTGATGCAGCAACCAGTGCCGCAAAACTCAAAGATTTGCTGGTTCAGATGGGAGACCAGGTAGCCGCCCGCATGGATCATGTAGGGAAAGTAAATGCGATTCTGACCAGGGATGATGTGCAACAGGCACTGAAAAGAGCCGGTCTGGGAAATAACTCTTTTCTTTGGGACCATGACACCACAAATCTGGGTAACAGTGGTTACCGGGTTCTCTACTATGTAAAAGGCACTCCGGAGATGCGCGGTGATGTCATCAAAAACGCACAGGCTACAATCGGTCAGAGTGAAATGCGGGGAAGCGGTGCTAAAGTAGATATAGAGATGAACGCAAAAGGCGCTCGCACCTTCTCTTCGGTTACCGCTGCAAACCGGGACAAATTTCTGGCAATTGTCCTGGACAGCACAGTTTATTCTGCTCCCAGAATTATTCAGAAGATTCCATTTGGAAAAGCTGAAATTACTGGAAATTTCACCATGGAAGAAGCCAAGAATCTGGCTATCGTTTTACGGGCCGGTGCACTTCCTGCTCCGGTGAAAATCATTCAGGAACAGGTCGTAGGACCATCCCTGGGACAGGATTCAATTGAAAAGGGACTGTTTGCAGGGTTAATCGGAGCTGTTCTGGTAGTGCTTTTTATTCTGATATACTATAGAATGAGTGGCCTTATTGCTCTTATCGCTCTGGCTATCAATATTCTGATTATTCTTGCAGTTATGGCAGGAATACATGCCACTCTCACCTTGCCGGGTATTGCTGCAATAATACTTCTGATCGGTATGAATGTGGATGCCAATGTGATCATCTTTGAAAGAATCAGAGAAGAGCTGAGGCTGGGCAAGACTGCTACTAATGCCATCAAATCGGGTTATGAGACTGCTTTTGTTACCATTATGGATTCCAACCTTACCACTTTGATCACTGCTTTCATTCTGTTGTGGAAAGGTACCGGTCCAATCAGGGGTTTCGCGGTCACTATGATTCTCGGTATCGTGGCTTCATTGTTTACAGCACTGTTTGTGTCCAAAGTACTGATGGATATGCTGTTTCAGAAAAACAAAAACACATTGAGCATCTAACTTCTTCTATGGGGAATTAATCACTATGTTGCAGGTTTTTAAAAACACAAAATTCGATTTTATTCGTTGCCAGAAAATTGCTTACAGTGCTTCAATCCTGGTAATACTTATTGGTGTAGTCTCAGTTATAATGCATCGGGGCTTCAACCTTTCTGTAGACTTTATTGGTGGTACCACCATGCAGATGAAATTTGAGAAACCTTTTCACGATGATCTTGGAAAAATCAGAGATATTATTTCTGAGCTGGGTTTCGGTTCACCTGAGGTGAAAACTATCGGCCAGGTTGTAAACAACGAGTTACAGGTCACAGTGGGGAAACAGGCGGAAGGGGATATAGTCTCCAAATCCATAAAAAATGCTCTGACCGAGAAATACCCGGAAAATTCCTTTGAAGTTCGAAGAGTGGAAACCGTTGGTCCAAAAATCGGGGGGGAACTTAAAAGAGATGCAATCGTTGCTACAATACTCTCTCTGATTGCCATTCTCATTTATGTAGGATTTCGTTTTAACCTGCCTTTCGGAGTCGCTTCGGTTATACCACTGTTTCACGATGTACTGGTTACGCTCACTGTTTTCTCTTTACTGAATCTTGAGGTGTCATTAACTTTTATTGCAGCGCTGCTTACTATCGTGGGATATTCGCTCAATGATACCATTGTGATCTTTGATCGTATCAGAGAGAATTTAAAAAATGGTTTAAAGGGCAAAAGTTTCACCGATGTGGTAAACGGCAGTATAAATCAGACTCTGTCTCGCACATTTATCACTTCACTGACCACTTTATTTGTCTCTTTTGCACTTTATCTTCTGGGAAGCGATGCGATTAAGGATTTCGCTCTTGCTCTGACTGTGGGTGTTGTGGTAGGTACTTATTCCAGTATCTTTATCGCCACTTCGATACTGGTTGCCTGGCATAATAAAAAACCTATAGTAAAATAAAGAATTTCATCATTCTTAAAAGAAGGGCGGGTTTGTACTGAACCCGCCTTTTTTTTTCTTTCATAGATAGCTGGAGTTATTTTTCAACTATGCTGATACATCAGGGAAGGGAAAGTACATGAGACATTTTCTGATATTGATTGCAGCATTTTTGACTACCGTTTCAGCAGATGACTGTCAATTGACAATAGCCCGGCTCAAATATGGTGGTGGCGGCGACTGGTATGCCAACCCCTCTTCTTTACCAAATCTGGTAAAAGCCCTGAAGCAACGGACATCTATCCAGGTCTGTGACACCATAAAAACCGTCCAAATTATGGATAGAGAGCTTTTCCTTTTCCCTTTTATTTACATGACCGGACATGGGGATTTCAAATTAACCGATGCCGAAAAGCTGAGATTAAGAAAATACCTGATAGGGGGGGGATTTCTCTGGGCTGATGATAATTATGGACTTGATAGATCGTTTCGCCAGCAGGTCGCACAGCTTTTTCCGGAAAATCCTTTGACTCTTATTCCTTCTGACCACCCCATTTACAGCAGTTTTTACCAGTTGCCTGGATTACCAAAGATTCATGAGCATGACGGAATACCCGCACAGGGTTTGGGAGTGTTTTTTGAAGGCAGAATGGTGATCTTTTATACCTATAACACTGATATTGGTGATGGTATGGAAGATTTGCATGTTCATAATGTTGGTGAGAAGCGTCATGAGCTTGCACTTCAGATGGGCATAAATGTTATCCACTGGTTTCTGAATCAATGAATAAAGATCTCTTAAGTGTAAAAAAATATGTCGCTGGAGTTCGAAGAAAAATCATCTGGTTCAGAATTATCCAGGGATTTGCTCCTGCCATTTTCGCATTCTCTTTGGTTTCTGCAGTTCTCAATCTCAGTTTTGCTCTGTATCCATGGACTTTTCTGCCGTTCTTATGGGACATATTTGTCTGCTCTCTTGTACTGTTTCTTTTTGGGTGGCTTTTGGATTCTGTTTTTTTCCATGCCCCTGATTATAGCAAAGTGGCTTTAAGAATTGAGCAGAGCTCAAACTGTGCTCATCCATTAATTGCCATTGCACTTGAATTTCATAAAGCAAAGCGAAACAGCCCGTTTATCGATTGCACTTTCAATCTGGCGGCACAGCAGATTGGTGAATTAACACCAATTTCTCTGAAATTACCAATTACATTGTGGTTGAACATCATTCTGGTTCCTGCCTGGCTTTTTACTGTAAATTTTTTTAATCCATCGCTGTTACGGTTCTGGAATGCGCCATTTCTTTCAATCAGTTCTTCCGGTGCAATAATCAGTCCGGGGACTGTAAAGATTGGACTAAACGATTCGGTGACATTGAAATTTCAACCGCTTCAGACCAGATTGCCCTCCTGCAAGGTAGTCATAAACCGGTTGAGTGAAAAAAGATCGGAAAAGATTCACCTGCGATCTGATAGCTCAGAAGTATTCATTTTCAGAATGGATAGTGTAAAACAGTCGTTTGTCTATCAGTTTGTTTATGGGGGGCATCAGTTTGCACCGGAAACGATTATTGTTGTACCACCGCCAGCTCTCTACAGTATGCAAATAAGGCTTACTCCACCTTCCTATATTGGTGATTCTGCTAGAGTTTTACCAGAAGGCCAGGGGGATTTCAGGGCTTATGCAGGAACAAAAGTGAACTTTACCATCGAATCAGAAGAGCTCTCCAGAGCGTATCTGATAAGTGGCAATGATTCCACAAGCTTTAACGTGGATAAAAGCAGAGCGTATGGTGAAATTGTTGTGAAAAAACCAATGGAATATACATTTGAACTGATAGATCAGCGGGGTCAGAAAAGCGATTCACTTCCACAATTCCGCATAGATATTATTCCTGATGAACTACCCATGGTTCATTTTCTTAAACCCGGTTATAATATTGCGCTTCAACCAGAGATGATGGAGACTTTGTGGGTTCAGGGAATCGATGATATCGGAATAAGATCCTTAGAGATCTTAAGTTGCCGAAATGGAGACTGTCAGGATAGTGTTTCTGCCTGGAATATTTCCCCTAAAGGAAACCCTCAAACCGTTAGAAAACAGGTCATCTGGAATTTGCGTAAATACACTCTCTATCCTGGAGATACACTCTTTTATTGGGCAAAAATCCGGGATAACCGTCCATTTTCTCCACCAGGAATTACTACCAGCGATATTTTCTGGTTCAGGGTGCCCTCTTTTGAAGAGATTCACCAGGCTATCATGGAAAAGGAAAGCTATGCGGATCAGAAAATCGAAGGAGTGCGTAAAGAACAGGAAAATCTCAAAGACATGCTGGAACAGTTAATTAAGTCCGCTACTGGATCAGAGGAGCTTTCCTGGGATCAGAAACAGATTCTGCAGGATGTTCAGAAATCGATTCAGGCTCAGACCGATTCTTTGCAGAATGCACTGAATTCCTTGCAGGAAAACATTCAAAAGCTTAAAGAGCAGGGTGATATTGGTGAAGAGATCAGTGAAAAAATGGAACAGATACAAAATGAACTCAAAGAACTGATAAAGCAATTTGGCGACAGTCTGTTTCCAAAAATTGAAGATTCTCAGCAGATCTCTTTTGAGGAAATGCGGGAAGCTGTGGAGAATCTTCAGAAAATGCTGCCTGAGTTGGATGAACGTTTAGATAACACTCTGCAATTTCTGCAGATGCTGCGTAAGGATCGCGAATTGGCTTCAATGGCTATGCGTGCGGAAAAACTGGCTCAGGAACAGAAGACCATTGCAGATCAGAAACAGTCTCTACGTACTATGGATCAACAGAAGGACCTTCTGAACAGAATTGAGAACTTCAATCACGATCTGAAAAAGAATCATTCGGATGAAAAAAATCTTTCATCGACTTCAGATCAGATGGATTCTTTACATAATCAGATGCAGTCTTCCCTTTCACAAAAACAGAGTCCTTCGGCAGAACAGATGAACCAGATGAGTGCAGCTTTACTTTCTGCATCGCAACAGCTTCGGGATATGATGAGTGCCAGCAGGATGAAACAGATGCTTGCTGAGCAGAAAATGATTATGGAGATGGCTCATGATGCTTTAAACCTGATCGAATGGCAGGAGAAGATAATTACAGAATTTGACCTGAAAGAACGAAAAAATGTGGTTGTTTCACAACAGGCTTTACGAGATGCATTAGCCAAATCATCTGTTAAAACCGACAGTCTCAAAACGATTCCTCCAATGATAAAAAATAGCATCAGTCAGCAGTATACATTTGCACTCGACAATTCCCGCGAGGCTGTGCTGGCGCTGGGAGAAAACAATGCCATGTGGGCCATGAGAGAGAATAAGTTTGCCCTCAACTCTTTGGCCAGTACTTTGATTAAAACATTGAAGAGTATGAAACAGCAGAGTCAGAGTCAGAGCAGTTGCAACAGTGGCTTTATGGATGCCATGCGAAATCTCTCTGGGCGTCAGGCTGCGATCAATGCCGCTACTGCGGATCTGCTCAAATCACTTATGATGGGATCAAAAGGAGAAAGCGGACAGCAACCCGGTCAGGGTGACCAGAGTGCACGTGAGGCTGCACAGAAAGCTCAGAAAGCGATTGCTGAAGAGCTAAAAAAACTTGCTGAAAAGTATGGCAAAGAGACCGGTGATGCAATGAAAGAGAGAGTCGAGGAGTTGGAAAAAGAAGCTCAGAGACTGGCAAAAATGCTTGATCAGCCCAAACCTGAGATCTCCAGGCATCAGGATCGTTTTCTCTCAAGAATGCTTCAGACCACCCTTTCCATGAATCGTCAGGATGAAGGTAAAGAGGAACGGAAATCTAAAACCGCTGAAATGGTGTTCTCTCCCAATAACAGCGTTGGTAAGAGTCCTGTACTGGATGATCCGGACACTTTTTATTTGCTCAGACGTAAGGCTCTGATGGGCAATTTCCCCGAAAGCTACCGTGATGCAATAAGAGCATATTTCGATTCTCTGGAAGTGATGTTTTTGAATAAATAAAAAGAGAATTGATTAGTAATCCTTTAATAAAGTGAAAAGAAAAATGAATATACAGATGGCTGATTCTTTGGGTCTGGCAACTATCTACGACATACGTTTTTATCTGTAAAATACTGTGATGGATTGGCCTTTCCACATTATGGAAGAGTAGGAAACAGATCACAAAGCGTGCTTTGATTTAATGGCTACGTCACTCCCGTCTTGGCGGGAACAGAAAATCTTTCTCCTCTTGTAATCCTGGAATCTGCAGTATCCCTGATTTCAAAGCAATTAGAGTTGAAGCCGGAAAGAAAGTATTGGTTGACTTATGAATTGGAAACGCAGCTTTTACATCATTTTAGTGGCTCAGATGTTTACATCTATGGGCTTTTCGCTGATATTTCCTTTTCTGCCCTTTTACATTAAAGAACTGGATACTGCTCTGGGACTGGGTACAGAGGTCCTTTCGGGACTGGTGTTCTCTTCCCAGGCTCTGGCAATGGCACTGGTATCCCCTCTGTGGGGTGCGATTGCAGATCGATATGGCAAGAAACCGATGGTGGTCAGGGCAATGATAGGTGGGGCGGTCACTGTCTTTTTGATGGGGTTTGTGAAGACTGCCGAGCAGCTTATCTTTCTAAGGATTTGTCAGGGACTTCTCAGTGGTGTAATCTCGGCTACCAGCGCTCTGACTGCCTCATTTGCTCCCAGAGAAAAAAGCGGCTATGTGATGGGATCTTTGCAGGTAGCTGTTTGGTCCGGAGTAGCAACTGGACCGTTTATTGGAGGAATCCTGGCGGACATTTCAGGAATCAGAACCACCTTTGTAATCACTGGTACTCTTTTATTCCTGTCAGGTGTATCGGTTTTGCTCTTTGTTCATGAAAAGGCAGATGTAAAACAGAAAAAAGAAAAGAAAAATTCAAATCTGTTTTCTGATTGGAAAAGTTTATTCACCAATAAAAAAGTTATGGTAGTTTATGTGCTGCGTTTTCTTAGCAGTATGGCCAATAATATGCTCTACCCTGTATTACCTTTTTTTCTGGCAGCAATGGTTGGCGTCAAAGAGAACCTTGGAACCTTGACTGGAACGGTAATTGGCGTGATGTCGGTTTCAACCATAGTGGGGGGCTTTGTGATGGCTCGAAGCAGTGACAAGTTCGGGCATAAAAAAGTAGTAATTCTGGCATCGGCTTTTACGGCACTATTTTTTATTCCTCAGGGATTAGTGGGGAAAATGTGGCAGTTTGTTGCCCTCAGTTTGTTTGCTGGATTATGCTCAGGCGCATTAACTCCCTCATTGAGTGCATTATTGGTTCAGAGTTCGGATCGGGGTACAGAGGGCAGTATTTATGGTTTTGATAATTCTATTGTAGCTGCGGGAAGAGCTGTAGCTCCTATTGCCGGATCGCTTCTGGCAGTGCAGTTCAGCTACAAATTTACATTTATTGCCACAGGTCTGGTTTTTATGGTGATGGCTATATTTGCTTATTTTTTGCCCAAAAAAAATGAATTTGTTTATGACAGGGAATTTTATCCCGTTTCCGTTTCAAAAAACGATTTCAATCCGGAACCATAAACTGTAAATTTTATGCCAGGTAAAGCATGCGCATCACCGGCCACAATATTTCAGCTTGTTATTAATTATTAGTTATAGTATATTAGATAGTTGTTTTTGCAACTATTGATTTTTCAACCATTGGTTAAAGGAAATGGTTGAATACATTCTTCCAGATTGTTCTACTGTCATTTCCTCTGGCATGAGCCAAAGGTTTCTTATCAGTAAAAAAAGGGCTGATTTCTGGTGTTTTGAATGGAATTACTGCATGAGAATGAATTTTCGGATAAATAGATTTCTCCTGTAGAAAATCGGAGATTTATAAATGTGGTAATGGATAAGGATTTAATCTGGCAGACTGGAAGATTGAGGCACTGAAATCATCAAAACAGCAAGACTAGCAGGAAATCTATGTACATGCAATTACAGAAATTAAACGCTGCAGAATGGAAAAAACCGGATCACATGATAGTTGTGTTTTTCTTTTAAATATAGAAAAGGCTGAAGAGAAATGAATTCAGGTAAAGAAAAGCTTCAGACAACCAATACAACCAGAGTAATTAAAAGAGATGATTCTCCGGTAGCAGTTGTTCTGAAAAAAGTGCAAGTGCTTTCCTTATTTTCTAAGGTGATTGATCAATGCACCAAGGAAGGTTTCAATGTAGCAATGGATGAAACGAGTGATTGGGATAAACTGGCATTGAAGAGTCCCAGATTGTGGCTCGATAAAAAACTGTTCAGTGAAGCATTAATCGATATCATAAAAAATGCAGACAAGAGAAGTAACCGGGAAAAGCCTGTAAATATTTCTATCAGGTATGAAGGACTCGATGATTGCACAATAAATATTTCATACTACCTGAAAAAATCTGAAAAACAGAGCGCATATGGGAGATCAGGAAATTTCAGCCACCGGACTGCTGAAATTATTCTGCAGCATGGTGCTAAATTGGATCAAAAGGAAACCAGGGAGATGGTACGGGTATGTATCATTTTTTAAAATAAACCGCTGTGCCAAAGTTTTTGCTCAGGAATAAAGAGTTGCATGCAGCATGTTCACTGATTTTCAGTAATTCTGAACTCAGCCACAGAAAGGCATTTCCATGTCAGAAAGGCAGCTAATAGAGAGTCTTAAAGACCTTCCCCAGTTTGTAAGAAAACTGTTTTACGAAAAAGATATATCTAAACTCAATCTCGATATCAATCTGACTCAGACTACTATTCTTATGTTTCTTGACTCAAATAAAAACAAATCGATGTCAGAGTTGAGTAAGATGGTTGGATTGGAGAAAAGCTCATTCACCCGGTCGGTCGATTATCTTGTGGAAAAAGAATTTATAAAGAGAAACTACTCAAGTGAAGACAGACGTAAAATCACCATTTCATTTACCGAAAAAGGACTAAAAGCTGTAAGATTGATTAAAAATGACTGGAATGAACATTTCAGATCCCTGGTTTCCACCCTGTCTGCTGAAGAACAAAAGGAGTTTGCGAATGCCATTAAAACCGTTTCAAAATATGTACAGCAGATGCTAAGTGGTTCCAGGAAAGGCATTCATAAGCCAGCCCGAGCCCTGGCAAGCTAAGACTGAAATATGGATTTCCGTATCGATTGCAATCTCTGCGAATCGATATATTCAACATCAGGAGTCTTTTCCCACTCTCTTTTTATCGCCTCAAGGTAGAGAATATCATATACTGCACCCGGACGGGGGTAGCTTGCTACTATATAATGTGGCTGTGTCTTTTTCTCTCCCGGTTGTTTTTCGTATTCCGGGCGAACGCTTTCTGCTGTATTCAAAGAATTACCGTGCTCGAAAATTATCTCGTCCATTTTTTTATAGATCTCTTTACTCTCTTCATACATCTCATAATATGAGAGCATCTGCGCCAGAACATAATTTGAGGCGATCCAGACATCTTTTCCCTGATCCGAGTCAACCGCAGAACCATCCTGTTTACGTGCTGTAGCCCAACCCATAGGAGTGCGGTTGTTAATATATATGGTTTTCAGTAACCGTTTTACCCGGTTTTCCGGCAGAAAGGGTTTTTCTCCCATGGCAATCCACTGCCACAAGCCCACAATCTGGTCTGTAAAAACATCTGTACACTTTCCCTGACCGTTTACACCACTGCAGGTGATATAGTAGGCCATCTCATTTCCCTGTGCATCAGTTGTTTCGTACCAGAGTGAATCGTACACAGAAAAAGCTTTCTGGTATAATTCGATATATCTGTTTTTTTCGCTGATATCGCCGACCATATCGGCCATTCTGGTCATCGCCTTTAAGGATGCAACAAACAGATTGGCATCATAAGCTCCGACTCCGGCAAAAGGGATATTATCATAAGTATTCCTTACTTCCCCAGGCCTTCCTTCTGGTATGCCATCGTGATCATAATCCATACTCATCAGGTAGTTGAAACCTTTTTTTAGGGTGATCCAGTTGTCACTTACCACATCCGTTTTTCCGGTATATTTTACATTTCTAAGAGTTCGCAGTGCCAGTTTGGGAAACAGGTCGATCCAGTAGGATGTATTAAACCAGGTATATTCAGAGATGTTTCGCAGAGGATTGCCAAAAGTTAAAGATCCAAGATCATGAAATACCGAACCTTCCTCTTTCTTGGATGCGTATATATGGATATCGGTTCCTGGCTGACGATTCTCACGCTCCAACTGCTGGAGATAATTTCTCTGCAGGACCGGGTCATAGAAATATTGATTGTAGAAACGGAATTTCTCATCCTTTTTGTTAATGGAGTCGATGAATTTTTCGCACAACTCCAGTTCAAACTGAGGAAAAATGGACAGAAGCAGCTTGGAATAGAAATCTACATCCGCCGAGTTGTTGAAAGGGTAATCGAAACACTCCAGAAAACGGGCCTGATCTTTCTGATCAAGAACCGATGCGTTTGACAGTAAATAACTGAGTTCATTAAACAGAAGTCTTGCTGCTCTGAGTGCACCTTCAGTATCATTTTTATACATGGGCATACTCTGAAGCGAACTGTAAATGTGCTCCTGAACTGTTATCGTACGCTCAAGCCATTCCGGATAATTGTTGAGTGCATTAACAGCCATATCCTTTGCGCGATTCTCTTCACAGAGGTAATCCGTAGCATATCTTCTTTGTATTGATACACCATCGGCGTACTTTTGAAACGGAAAATCAAACGCTTTTACCACAGGAACAGAAGCCACCTGACCTGGTTCCACATTGACAGTAATACTGATTGCTGAACCATAATCGTTTCCTGGTTCAATAGCATTGGGATGGTGGAAACTTCCATCGGAATTAAGAACCAGGTCCTGTTTGTAGGTGCGCAGTTTGAATGCTTCCTTAATATCAATTTTAACCTCTTCGGAAACCGGTACCGCAATCACCATACGGTCAGAACTTTGCTCGCCGCTCATTTCCACACCGGTAATACCCTGGTAGTTGAATTTACTGTGAACCTGGCCATTGATGGCAGCGTATCCCAGAAACGTGTAATCCTGTTCGCAGGGGCGGCTGTTTTTTCTGCTGAGATTAACCAATGATGGCATGGGGACCACAAGGGTGATCTGTTGTGAAGAGTTGCTTCTGTTGTGAAGAATGTACTGTTCCACAGTGACAGGAGTAAATTGATCCCTGGAAGAGAGCAGGGGAGGGATGATCCTGCGTGTTATCTCTGTCTTCCCAATCCGGTAACTCAGTTGTGCCAGGGGGGTTGCCAGTGATATGGAAATATTTTTCTGTGCAATGAAATCATAGTAATAGTTCTGAGGCAAAGGGAAATCATCCGCACTGGTGAAGTTTTCCGCCTCATAAGATGTCAACATGACCGGAGTATTGTTGTCTATGCAGACAAATGGTATGGAAGCCATCCGTAAAGGGTTATCGTTCAGAAAAATTAGAGAACCCGAATCGATAATCCCGGTGACTGTACCATGATGAGAAACAATCAGTGATAAAGTAAGAGTACCCTCTTTGGCGATTGCCTGGGGAGATGCTACAGAACGATAATGCCCCTGGTTGTGAACCGCCATCCGGTTATCTTCATAGATTTTTTTGATCCTGGTACCATTAAGAGTGTAAAAACGCCGGATCTTATTAAAAATCTCCTTTTCTTTGTCTTTGGAGAAGTAGAACTGTGCAATTACCGATGCTGAAGGAACGATTGTTTCAATGTTTTCGATACTTGTGTTGTTCATGCTGACTTCTGTTCTATTTTAAAGAATTGATCGATTATTTCCAATCAGGTTAGGAGTCTACCGAACCTGGAACCGGTGTTGTTTCAGATTCAACACAGTTGCTTCGCAAGTCTTCAGAAAATAATCTTTGCCTGGGAGTTGATCACCAATTAAAAGTCCCCTCAATCCTCTACACTCTTCAGACTGTTTGATGAATGTGCTCTGAAGACAGCGATTTTTCTTTTGCTGAAGGCACTTTTTTGGCTAATTCCAGAATAGTTTGCAGCAGTTTCATTAATTGAAGGCTGAAGCTTAGTGGCAGAAGCTGGCTTTCCAGTCTGCCCTCCGATATACAACGCATAACCTCTTCGGCTTCGTAGTTGTATCCGTTACCCTTCCAGTCCAGAGGTATTTCTTTGCATCCATCTGCAGTACTGATTGAGAGTCTTGTGGGCATGTGGAATCTGCGGTGAAGGGTGATTTTGCCCTTTGTGCAATAGATTACTGCTTCGGTATCTAAATCCACATCGAATGAAGATGCCAGTTGTGCAAATTGACCCGATTTCCAGGAAAGAAATACTCCTGTGGAGAGATCAACCCCTGTAGGCGCCATCACCGCATGTGAACTTATCTCATCAGGATAACCAAAAAGCAGAAAAGAGAGAAAAACCGGATATATACCAATATCCAGAAGTGAGCCCCCACCAAGCAGGGGGTTAAAAAGACGACTCTCTTCTTTGTAATCGGCCAGGAAACCAAAATCTGCTTTTATACATATAGGGTCTCCAACCACTTTGTTATCGATAAGCCATTGGACTTTCTGAATGGATGGCAAGAATCGGCTCCACAAAGCCTCCATAAGGAAGCAATTGTTTTTTTGGGCATAATGGATCATTTTTTCCACCTGATCGGTGTTCATGGCAAAAGGCTTTTCACATAGGACTGCCTTTTTTTTCTGCAGGCAAAGCAATGAATTATCACAATGAAGAGAGTTGGGGGTGCCAATATAAACAATCTCCACATGCGGATCATCAGCCAGTTCTTCATAACTTCCGTATGCTACGGGTATGTTGTAATTCCTGGCAAAAGCATCTGCCTTTTGCTTCGATCGGGAAGCAATGCAATACAGATTGGCACCGGAAGCATCCTTGAGGCCTTGTGCAAAAAGGTGAGAAATAGAACCGGTTCCGATTATACCCCATTTGTATTGTCTCATAAGTTTTTGTTTCCGTTTTGAAGTGAATAACCTACAAAATAGCAATAAATGCATTCACTTCAAAATAAGTCTTTAATGGTGTAGTTTGAAGTTGCTTCTGCAGCATGAGAGATATGGCCGAAAACAGGCTTTATTGTTGCTATTGCCTCTATTAGTATCTATCCGAAATCTCACAGGATTAAAATAAAATTGACAAAATGAGTTTAGGTAAGGCTCAAAAATTCAGAGGATTAGGTAAAGATAGACAAGTGAAGCTAAACATAGAAATGCTCCAGCCCCCAAAATCTCCCAAAGGGGGACTTTAGGATCGCATGTGACTATGTGCTTGATTTGTGGGTCTTAGTTCCCCCTTTGGGGGTTAGGGGGCTCCATTCTGGGGGACTTAAGAACGGAAAAGGCTCTTGAATCAAATTCACAGTTACATCATGAGATCATAAAGTCTCCCGATGTGCATCGGGAGATTTAGGGGCATAGGGAGATT
>JAAYPC010000186.1 GCA_012519985.1 Fibrobacter sp. | reverse complement strand
CATTGGGATTAAGCTGCATGTTTGGCAAAAACCCATGAGTTGCGCCACAGGTAATTATCTCAAGGTGTCCTGAATCCTGAAATTTTTTGAAACCGCGCAGTACATCTCCTCCATAAACGTTCTCAAAGAGATTTCTGCACATTAAAAATCTGCCTAAATAGAACTGAGCTGTACTGTGAAATTCCGGCTGGTTGGCGGTGCGTTCGATCTCTTTTTCTGCAAGTTCGATCAGTTTGTTAATGTGGCGCAAATATCGCTCTTGAAGCAGTGAATCACTTAACATCGAACAGAGCGGAGGAGTGAGAGACATTGTGAGCCGAAAAGGAACTCCATCATCGATGAGGTTGTCAAAAAGGGATAACAGCGGCAGATAAGTCTCGGTCAGTGCCTCATAAAGCCAGTTCTCTTCCATCATGTAATCACATTCAGGATGCCGGACAAAAGGTAAATGTGCATGAAGAACCAGACACAGATAACCTTTAGGATTACTTTCGTATCTATTCATAGATAATATCCTTAGTTCCCTGGAGCAGATGATGCCCTGAGGTTAGTCATAGTCTCACAGAAAAAGTGACCAGATGAGAGACGCTTTCTTCTGGATTAATTTTCATAGGATGCTGAACCAAGATACTGCCTGTAATCTTTGGTGCATAACTTATAATCTAACTCCCCAATCGACTCTTTTGTTTTTTTCTCCTGGCTGCATTGCTCTTTATCATCAAAATACTCATTGGCATCGACCAGATCATCATTACAATAAAGAACAACTTCGGAGTCCTGGGAAAAAGTATCAATGATCTCATGAGATGCTAAAAGGATGTCATCTCCACTTTCACTCGCATGAACTATCTCCATGACATAAGAATCTTCTGTATCCGGAATCTCAATAACCATATCTCCAATTGTATTACTGATCAGATACTTAATATCCTCCTCAGGCTTAACAAAAGGAGAGGCGTCATCACCATCATCCGACAGATCTGTCTGATGGTCATTTTCCAGAGAAGCCTTTTTTCTGATTCTAAGAAATAGATTCAGGTCAGTTTCTGCCTCTTTGATCTTTTGAGCCACATAATCGGGAGAGATTTCCCAATATGTAAACAAGAAATCGGGATTGATCGGGAGAGCACAGATATAGGATTCCTGATAATACTCCGGAATATCGGTGCTGAAACTGTATATAGGAGAATTTCTCTTAGTATCCTGACTATCACTTCCGGTTTCTGATTCGAGAAAATACTTTTTTTGTAGAGCCAATCTATGGGAATGAGACTTAAACTTATGCCTTCTACGCAACTGGTTTTTGTCTTTTCGGTAGAAATCCTTTGAAGCTACACCCCTGTGGATGGTTTTTTTTGGAGAATTTCTACCTGACTTTCTGGCCATTGTAAATCCGGAAAAGATGCAAAAAGAACCTGATACAAGAGATGTCAATAGTTGGTGTCAGTTGATTGATACCATTTTCGACCAGCGTTTATGCCTAACTGAATTTTAAAGAATTCCTCTTTGCTGTCTTTGTAAGAACTGTCCCATCTTTGTCCATATTCAAAGAAAATATCAAACAAACCTCCACCCTGTCGCAAAGGCAAACCAAGTCCCAATGTAATTCCGAACTCTGATGCAGTTGGTACAGGAAGTTGATTGAATCGGAATCCTGCCCGGTATTGCATGGTTTCATAATATTTGGGGGTAAGGAGATTTGGTGCTGGAATATACTGTGCTCCTATAGAAAAGCCAAATGCATTGTCTACTTCGATATCGCTCTTAGAGATATGTTTATTCCAGATTTCGGTTTCAAAATCTGCTGCACATAACCATTCTGGTGATATCTGATAAGAGAGGCCGAAACCGATGGATGGGGCAGGTCTCATAGTATAGCTATAGCTATTAGATCTTCCCTCCAGTGAATCACTTAAGACAGTGTTATTGATTTTTTGAACCACTCGGGCATCATTCTCAAAGAAGTATTGCCCAGACATCCCCAGGGTAAGGTTTTTAACAGGTACCTGAATGCCTCCAGAGAAGCTGTTCCCGGCAAATGACATAGAAGTGGAATCTAAAAGCTGACCAGGGAAAGTGCCACTCATCACTCTTAACTTTTCGGTGACAGGATTGAAATAGAATCGCTGGTAAGCGATACCAATTTTAGCAACTTTCATTATGTCGTATCCCCACCCTACACGCCATAGAGTTGAACTTCCTGTGCGGTACAAACCGACCTTGGCAGTGTCATTTTCTATCATATACTTTGAATTGGCATTTGTGGTCTGGGTAACAGAAAGGCCTAATGTACCCCATTTTTTTAGGGGAAAACAGAAAGAAAGCAGATGCGGATTGAATGCCAGATGATTGGTTTCTTTACCAGCTTCTTTAATATTGGTAAAATCAAGAGAGGCGTGCGCTGTAAATATTGCACTATTAATTGTTCCAAGGTTTGCCACGTTATCTGCCATGCCCAGATATTCATTGCGGACTCCAATACCGGCTCCCCCCATGGATAAAGACAAGCCAGTGCCGGTCTGCAAAGGAATGCCATAAGGGAAACGCAGCCCCAAAATTGATTGAGAATAAGCCGAAGCAACAGTTACCAGGCCGATTATTATAATGGAATAAAGAGAATACTTTCTTATCATGTCATTCATTCTATTCTAAAGTGGTTAAGATCGCTTTGAATTCCGGGTTGTTCCACAAAACTTCTTTCCATCTGTATTCTTTATCAGTAAGCTGCAGGTAGAGATAAACCGTTGATGGACGTGAAGATGATAATTTGTGGATTATGTCTTCCAGATTTCTGAGAATAAATGTATCTGACGGGTTACCGGTCGAATCTACAGAAACCGATTTTTCTACTCTTCTCAGAGTCTGCTCATGAAATGTGGAATTGTTGTCATATAATTTATCCGATAAGTAATAAAGCACATCGAGTTTCTTTGCTGCTTCATCATTACTGCTATCAAAAACTTCCTTATAAGCTTTCGGGGTTATTGAGAAACCAGCAGAAATAATCTGAGCCGACTTAATTGAGTCCAGGTTCTTCCACAAGTTGCTTATATCCAGCTTAAATACAGCAGTTCGCTGGGTGGCAAATGCTGAAACCGGTATTTTAGAAATTGAATCGATATTGTGATCGATTGCCACATAATTGGTGTATCTGGGAGTGATGCTGACTCTGATGGAGTCAAGATTTTTTCTGGCAAAGAATTTCATTGTAGGTTCGGTCGACAGATGTGCCACACTGTTGGAATCATCGCTAAAAAGATAGAACCGGAGGTAAGTCTTGAGTAAATTTTTGCAGGAATCAGTGGCACAGATTTTTAGTTGTTCTTTTATGCCGTAGATAAAATTTTCTATAGAATTCAGCATTGCAGTATCATGGTATGACCCATAATAATTAGTTGAGTCTTCGCTAAGATAAAGAGAGGTAATCGGGAATTGTCTGGCCAAAGGGGTACGTGAAACACTGTCTGCAGTAAAACATGCGTACAGATCCAATTTTTCTGGAATTCCAGCATTTTCACCGGTATCTCTGTAGGTATACACCTGCATACCGATGGAATCGAGTTTAAATGTGGAATTATCATCGATTTCAATTCCAAATTTGTTTAAAAAGTCCGCATTGGCTTCAAATTCAACAAATCCGGAAGCGGTTACATTGTTTTTGGTTCCCACTGAAATTGTCGATCTATGGATTCCGAAATCAGAGCCATTTTGGCCAGGAATACTAAATGCACTGACTACAATCATCGAATCCAAAGATATAAAATTCTGGTTCACATTGGTTAATGCGGGGTCAATATCCTGGATAATATCTTTCCCCAGACCGGTTGTTTCATCAAACCGTGAGCAGAAAAGTAGAAGGGTTAATGATAGCAGTATTGAAACTGAACAACTGATTTTTTTTAACATGACACCTGCCGAGGAATAACTGGTGGTTTAGGAAATATTTCTGGTACAGCGGATCAGCACCAGCATATAATTGTGAAAGAAAAAATAGAATCGCGATTTCAAAGAAGTCAAAAGATTCTGATCTTTATTTAATTTCTTCAAATTTATAGCAATTATTCAGCCGGAAACCACTCTTTGGGATTGTCTGAGCTTAAATATCTTAGTAGCTACTCAAGTATTGAAACCTTAACCAGATAAGCCTTAAAGAATAAGCAGTTTTTAACATTTCCGGTTTTTAGTTTAGATATTTTATTCTGATTTCTTCTGATTAGAGATTGTTTTGATATTAATTCCTATTTTTTTCAGATTTGGTATTATAGCGTTATTTTTTTGTCATCAGATACCTGAGTAGCTACAATAATTATATAATTATATAAATCGCCTTTTAGTTAAGCATACTCATTAAGTATTTTTCCCACAATATAAATTACAGGTATTAATGTAGTTTCAGCACGACAGGAATTTCAATGATTATTTAAATCTGAATCAGATGATTCAGGTTAAATCAGAACAGTTCCAGCATTAGTATAAGTTACTAAGAGTCATTTTTTCTGGTTTTTTATGCAAAACATAGCAAATAAACTGCCTTCCGAATGTAATATACTGATTGTTGATGATGAAGTGTTAATCAGTAACATGCTCAGAGATGTGCTGAAAACCAGGTATAAGGTAAGAACTTGTCAGAGTGGCAAAGAAGCGTTTGCACTGATCGATGCCATAGATTTCGATGTTATAGTCACTGATTTGAAACTTCCTGATATCTCCGGAATTGAAGTGCTCCGTTATGCCAAAACTAAGGATGAGTACACCGAAGTAATTGTAATAACCGGATTTGCCTCACTCGATTCTGCCACTTTGGCAATTAATCTGGGAGTGTATTCCTACCTCATGAAACCGCTGTCTCTTCCGGTTTTTATGATACAGGTCGAACGTGCCGTTGCCACCAGATTGTTTCATCTGAAAAGCCTCAGGCTTATGCAGCAGTCTGATATGATGGGACCGGAATCCAAAGGACACCTCTCTGATATCACCTCGCTTTATTTTTTCCTGCGCAAGCTCATGCTTTCACTGGAAGTCTCTGAGATAATGCGGATTACCCTGGAAGAGGTTAATCAGAAAACCGGTGCCAGACTTTCTGTTATTTGTGTAAATCTGCTGGGATTCTCCGAGCTTTTCTCCATGCCGGCTACAGGGGATTTGGATGAGAAACTGTTATGGAAACTGCTTTCCAGGGTTTATAAACAGGGTGAACAGCAAATCGATTGGAATAAATTTGCCAACAGAGAGATTCCCTTGTACCTGTTTAAAGGAAAACAAGGTGAGTCAATTGATACAGGCTCATTAGTGCCAGTGCATGTCCCCATGATGGTTACTGACCGGCCCATAGGAACTTTAACCGTCTTTTTTGAAGATTCTGCCACCTGCCCCAAGGATCAGAATCTTTTCCTCTATGTCTTTTCTTCTATAGTTTCCTCAATAGTGGAACATGGCTATTCTGCTTTGCTGGCCAGGCAGCAGGCTAAAACTGACAGCCTGACAGGTATTGCTAATCACCGGCTATTTCATCAGACTCTGGAGCGGGAGATCGCCCGTGCCAATCGAAAGAAAGGCAACTTCTCTTTAATCTTAATCGATATCGATGATTTTAAAAAGATAAATGACACTTACGGGCATCAGGTAGGTGATGCGGTGATAATTGATCTGACCAGACGCATCTCCGCTATTATCCGTACCGGTGATGTACTTGCACGCTATGGAGGAGAAGAGTTTGGAATTATTCTTCCGGATACCGATCTGTTCGGAGCCGAAACTTTAGCTGGCAGGGTTCTTACCTCAGTCTCATCCAGCCCTCTGATCTATTCTCAATTCAAGATCAGTTACACAGTGAGCATTGGATTTGTGGTTTACAATGGCTCTGAACCGGTAAAAAAAGATAAACTGATCGCTGTTGCTGATACTGCATTGTATGATTCGAAACGAAATGGTAAAAACAGAGTATCACTGGGTCATCTTGCGGTATGAAATTTTCTGATGGAATTATCTCACTGGTAACATACGGATACAGTACACTATTAACACTGATCCGCCTTACAGTTTTCCCTTTTCTTAAAAACATGGACCGCAAAAGAAATTGGGATCTTGCAGGACGCCTGAAAATACCCGCTGCCATAAGAGATTACCGCCATAAAAAAGTGGTTTGGGTTCACGCTGCATCGCTGGGGGAAGCAAAACTGCTATGCAAATTCTTGTCAATACTCGAAGAGCGCAACCCGGATGATATGTATGTAGTGACAGCGGTTACCAGAACCGGTGTCCAATATCTGGAAAAGAACTCACCGCATACCGTGTGTGCTATCGGTTTTTTCCCTTTAGACACAATCCCGCTTATGAAAAAAATCATCACTCATTATAATATCTCCCGGGTTTGGCTTCTGGAAACCGAACTGTGGCCATCAATGCTTTTGACGCTTAAGCATCTCTCAATACCGGTGGGTATAGTCAACGGTCGTATCGAAGAGAATTCATTTGTAAGATATCGCCGTTTCAGATTTCTTCTGAAATATTTTTTCGAAAACTTTGATACTGTAATGGTTCAGAATGAGACATATGCAGATCGGTTCAGGATGCTGGGGGTAAGAGATGAGTGCATTCATGTTACCGGAAATATTAAAGGTCATGTTATTATAAAGCGACCACAGTCTCATGACTGGATAAACATACGTCAGGGACTGGGATTGACAGAAGACGACCTGGTGATAAGTTGGGGATGTATTCATGCCGGAGAAGGTGTGGTAATTCGGCAATGCTATGATACATTGAAGAGCTATGGCATTAACTGTAAAATGATCATAGTGCCCAGATATCTTTACGAAGTTAAGGATCTGATCCGGGAGATCGGTGATGACCTGCTCCATCTTTACGACATCAACACCATGTGCAAATGGCAAATGTGTGTGATTGAAAAGATGGGAATCCTTGATGACATGTATCTGATTGCAGATGCAGCTATTATCGGTGGCACCTTCTCGGATATCGGCGGTCATAATGTCTGGGATGCAGCCCGTTTTGCAATTCCGGTATTTTTTGGACCTGACTATCGCACACAAGTTGATGGATGTGAAAAACTGATAAAAAACGGGGTGGGATTCAAAGCTCAGGATGGTGTGGAACTGGCTGAATTGATAATAGATGTAATGAAACGGGAGCCTGAAAGGTTTATACAGGCGCAGTTGCTTTTTATGGAAACGATCAATAAGAGTCAATCGGTGCTGGGGCAGTTATTACCATGATCTCTCATGTGCATTTTTTATGCGGTGATGAAACTGTGGGCAGAGAGCGGGCTAAATTGAGACTGATTAACAGTGTCAAAGAGCTTCACGGCAACATCACCACCGAAAGCTTCGATATGGAGACGGATGATTTCTTTGCATTTATGGAAAGCGTTCTTACTCCTTCACTTTTTCAGGACACACGTGTGTTTCAGATTCATCGTGCCCAGCGACTCAGTGATAATGAAGTAAAGAGCCTTAATCATCTGTTAGATGCTCCTCCACCTGACACATACATTATCATAGAAATCGATGAGGAGAAAAAAGGGAAAGCGGATTATAAGGCCGTTAAGAGATTTAAAATCGAAAAAAGGTGCGAGTCTAAAGAAAGTGATTATGTCTTTCTGGAGTTCCCCAAACCAGCCGAATACCGGATCGGGGCCTGGCTGGTTGAACAGTTGCCCCGGCTTTTCAAGAGATCTATTTCAAAAGCGGATGCAGACTTTTTAGTTGACCTGGTTGGTAATGACCTGAACATACTTTACTCAGAATTGCAGAAAATAGATACTCATCTATCTGCAGGAGAACCAGTCGATCGTCAGATAATCGAAAAGATCGTTGGCGCTTCCCGACAGATGACTGCTTTTGAACTGGCCACAGCCCTTGCTCAACGGCAGTTTCCCCGGGTTTTGCAGATAATAGATTCGCTCTTTAGCACCAGTGCCTTCGCACCTGCGATCGTATCTGCCATTTACAGACATTTCTGGGCCATGTTTCGAATCCGATGCTTTGGCAGTGCCAATCCTCAGATAATAAAACGATTCGAAAATGCAAAGGGATTTAACAACCCCGATCAGAACGAATGCGGTTATGCCATAGGGAGGGCTGCCGGGCTTCTGGGGAATGGTGAACAGAGAAAAGTATACCCGGTAATTATCGCATCCGGGATCGTATCACAAGCCAGAAAATTCACCGATCAGGAACTTAAGCTGATTTTCAAGTGGCTTCTGGAATTTGATTATGGGATAAAAACCGGAAAAATTGAAGGATCACAACAGGATTTACAGATGCTTTGCTTTAGAATCACTAGAGTCACAGAACTGCTCAGGGATGGGATTGCAGGTTGAGATATTTTTTCAGAGTCGAATATGATGGAAGTAAATACGGAGGATGGCAGCGTCAGCCTAATGCAGTGACCATTCAGGAATTGCTGGAAAATGCATTTGAGACTGCATTACGGGTGCCGGTTTCCATTACCGGCGCTGGGCGCACTGATGCAGGAGTCCACGCAAAAGGGCAGGGTGCACATCTGGATGTTGAAAAACCTGTGGACATAAGGCGTTGTGAGTGTTCAATCAATGCACTTCTGCCCCGGGAAATCGCCATCTATAATTTACAGCAGGTTAATGACTCTTTTCATGCCCGTTATTCGGCTATCAGCCGTCGCTATGTATATCGGATGTGCACCAGGAAAAGACCTTTGAGCTTCCAAAGGGCATGGTTTTTATTCTATGATGTGAATTGGGACCTGGTCAGAGACAATCTTCAATTTCTGGAAGGGACTCATGATTTCACCTCATTTTGCGCATCTGGAAGTGAAACACCTAACAATATTTGTACTATTAAAAAAGTTTCTCTGGAAGATGAACAAGGATTTATTCAATTTACTATTGAAGCCGACAGGTTTATCTATAAAATGGTAAGAACGATAGTCGGAACATTAATAGAAATCGGACGGGGAAAATTAAAATTATCCATAAAGGACATAATCGCCGCTAAAAATAGAGTGCTGGCAGGCGAAACAGCCCCCCCCTTCGGTCTGTTTCTGGAGAATGTTTTTTATCCGGGGATTATATGAAAAGAAATTCTGATGGCAAGATTGCGGTATACCTGCTTTTTCTTGTACTTGGTATCGGTTTTGGACTAATAGCCGGTGGAGAATTTATGCGCCGTTTATCAAACGGACAGTTTAATAACCTCTTCGGTGCAAAGTCTCACAGTTCTGACACTCTTATCAATACCATCCCGGTTCAATCTTCTGATACTGTTCAATACACAAAAGGAGTTCAGGAAAATATTCTGGATACCAGGAGAAATGCTATCGTAAATGCCACCAGAAAAGTCGCTCCCTGTGTAGTTGGCATTGTGGTAACCCAGATTCAGGTTGTAAAGAACAACTATCAGACCAATGACTTCTTTGATTTCTTTTTCGGGCCTGAACTTATGCCCAGATATCGTGAAGTTGAAAGCATGGGATCCGGTTTTATTATCAGTAATGACGGAATGATTTTGACCAATTATCATGTTGTTCAGAATGCCGCAAAACTGTATGTGAATTTCTCCGATGGACGCAGGATAGAGGGGAAAATAGTTGGAGTTGACGAAAGATCGGATCTGGCAGTGATTTCTGTGAAAGGCAACGGGTTTAAATGCGTGCAATTTGGGAACTCCAGGGATGTCATGATTGGTGAATGGGCCATTGCTATCGGAAATCCTTTCCTTAATTTTATCAATGATGCTCATCCAACCGTTACTGTAGGTGTGGTCAGTGCTTTGAACCGGAATTTCGCACCCTCTGAAGGCGTTGTATATTATCAGGGTATGATCCAGACCGATGCAGCTATTAATCCCGGCAACAGCGGTGGGCCATTAGTAAATGCCCTGGGCGAAGTGATAGGTATCAATACATTTATCTTTACCGGCTCTAACTCCAACAAGGGTTCTATAGGAATCGGCTTTGCCATTCCCATCGAACGTGCACGAAGAGTGGCTGAGGAACTGATAACTTATGGGAAACGCCGTCAGGTCTGGACCGGCATCTCTGTGCAGGATCTTAACAGATCTATTGCCCTTGCTTTGGATTATGAGAGCACCGATGGAGTAGTGATTGTCAGTGTGCAACCGGGAAGTCCGGGTGAAAAGGCAGGCCTTAAACCCGGTGATATAATTAAAAAGATGGGTAACCGCATGATCCAGACGCATGCCGATATTGATGGCTTTTTTCTGGATTACTTCGTGGGTGACAGTGTGAATCTGGTTATTGTAAGAAAATCAAAACAAATGAAGATGAATTTGATACTAAAAGAATATGCCAAATAAAATTTATCAGATCGGAGAAAGGACAGATATATGGCGGTCCCTTTGAAAGAAAAAAGAATCTCAACATTGATAATTGTCGTGCTGATAGGAATTCTTATCGGTTCATACCTTAACAGCATCGTAAAAATGCTGCCTGGTGGAGAAAGTGTGGTCAAAACATTCTTTACCTATAGCATACCTTTCGGTGTCGGTGATTTCGTCAACAATAAGCCAATCCTTATTAATCTCCATGCTATCAGATTCCAGTTCGGATTCATGATAGAGTTCAGCTTGTTGTCGATTATCGGCATTTTTATCAGTTTATACTTTTTCCGCTGGTACAGATGAAAAAGGGAATATGAGATTTCGGATATGAGATTTCAGATTTCAAGAAACAGGAATTTCAGATTTAGAGGACAGGAGATTTGATTTTCGGATAAAAAGGGAAAGCACGAAATTCTAAATACGAAATTCCAAACAGGACAGAAAAAGATTAAATTTTAATCTGACTTTTTTGCTCTGTTTCGAATTTCGTATTTCGAATTTTGAATTTGGTATTTGAGATTGATTTATAAAGAAAGGATATAATTCCCATGAAATTCTTCGGTGTCACAATTGCCGAATTAGTAAAGCAGGTCCGGGCCGGAGAGTGTTCCTGTTGTGATCTGGTCGAGCGCTCGTTGAAGCTTATTGAAAACGAAGACAAAAGTATCAATTCTTTTGTTTCTGTAGAGCGGCAGAAAGCCATGGAACGGGCCCAGATTCTTGACAAACTGCCCGGGGAGAAGAAAGAGCAGATGCCACTGTTGGGAATTCCGGTGGCTGTCAAAGATAATATCTGTACCATGGGAATAAAAACCACCTGTGGTTCTCGTATGCTTCAGAACTTTATCCCACCCTACGATGCAGCAGTGGTGGAGATGCTCAATAATGCTGGTGCGGTGATTGTTGGCAAAACGAACATGGATGAATTTGCCATGGGTTCAAGCACTGAAACCTCCTTTTCAGGAATAACCCGCAATCCTGTGGATCCACAAAGGATTCCCGGAGGCTCTAGCGGAGGAAGTGCTGCTGCAGTGAGTGCCGGGTATGTGCCTGCAGCACTGGGATCGGATACTGGTGGCTCAATTCGTCAGCCCAGCAGCCATTGCGGTGTGGTTGGTCTTAAACCAACATACGGAAGAGTGTCCAGATATGGTTTGGTTGCCTTTGCTTCCTCACTTGATCAGATCGGTCCTGTTACTTCTGATGTCAGGGATGCCGGTCTGTTGCTCTCTGTACTTTCCGGAAAAGACAAACGTGACTCTACCTGTGCCGGCAAACCTTTTTCCGATGATCATTCCATTTACAACAAAGATATAAGGGGAATGCGGATCGGGCTTCCTGCAGAATACTTTGGTGAGGGTCTTTCCGATGCAGTACGCAAGCACCTGGATGAACTTCTGCAAAAGATGAAAAGCGCAGGCGCTCAGGCAATAGAGATCTCCCTGCCTCATGTTCAATATGCAATCGCCACCTATTACATTATCTGTACAGCAGAGGCATCCTCAAACCTTGCCCGATACGATGGAGTCAAGTATGGATTCAGGGAGATGTCCGCCAAAAATCTGATGGATATGTATACTGAAACCAGACAGAAAGGTTTTGGAGCTGAGGTGAAACGAAGAATCATGTTGGGAACCTATGTGCTCAGTTCCGGTTATTATGATGCTTATTATCTGAAAGCTGCAAAGGTGAGAACCCTTATTAAGAAGGATTTTGATGATGCCTTCCAGAAATGTGATGTGATAATGTCACCTGTAACTCCTGCTCCGGCTTTTAAAATCGGAGAAAAGACTGAAGACCCGCTACAGATGTATCTGACCGATATCTACACTGTATCTGCAAATCTTGCCGGAATTCCCGGTATCAGTGTACCATGTGCTTCTGTGGATGGGTTACCGGTTGGTGTGCAGTTTATGGCTCCGGCCTGGCAGGAAGAGAGAATACTTAAAGCCGGATATGCTGCTCACTGTATGGCTGAGAAATGATCTATAAAAAAGGTGCCAGTAAAAAAATTTTATTAAGCTGTTTCCTGGGCATTGCACTGATGATAATTACCGGGTGTGCATCCTCAATTCGCTATACCCGTGATATCAAGTCAAAAAGAAGCTACATTAAAAAAACGCAACCTTCTGAAAATACTTCAGTACGGTTTGATGAAATAATGATAGATAAAAAAGCCCTTGGCAACACTCGGGCAGATCCTCTGGAAGCGGCTGTGGCATCTTATATAGGTTCTCCATACAAGGCAGGAGGTATGTCCCGAAGAGGGTTTGATTGTTCAGGATTTGTCTGTAAAATTTTTAAAGAGGTTTTCAATATTGAACTCCCCCGTTCTTCCTCGCAAATGAAAAACTGCGGAAGGAGAATTACTCTCAGAAGTGCTTCTGCAGGTGATCTGGTTTTTTTTCGAAATCATAGAATCGGTCGGATAAACCATGTGGGAATTTATATGGGAGAAGGGCGTTTCGCTCACGCAAGCGTTAAACATGGGGTTACTTACAGTAACCTCAATGAGCCTTATTATCAGGAACGTCTGGCAATGATACGGAGGATTTTTAAATGAAAATAGCCTATGCTGGAGAACGTGGTGCGTTCGCCGAACTGGCAGCATTGGAATATTTCGGCAAGAAATGTCAATACACAGCGGTAAGTGATTTTGCAATGGTATTTGAATCAGTAGTGGACGGAAGCTGTGATTTCGGTGTTATTCCCATTGAAAATTCTCTGGCTGGTTCTATTCATCAGAATTATGACCTTCTGCTGGAAAGTGATACTAAAATTGTCGGTGAAATTCTTCTGAAAGTAGGGCATCACCTGATTGCCAATAAAAATGTAAAGCATAAAGACCTAAGAAGTGTTTTTTCTCATCCTCAGGCACTGGCTCAATGCAAGAATTACCTTCGCAAACATAAAGAGCTTCAGATAGTACCATTTTCAAATACCGCAGCGGCAGTCAAAAAAATCAAAGATGAAAAAATTGCAGATGCTGCCGCAATTGCTTCCATGCAGGCAGCAATCGATTTCAATATGGATATACTGGAATCAAATATTGAAGACCATAACTCCAATATCACCAGATTCCTTATCATCTCTGCCCGGGAGGATAATCCCCGGACCGATGTGAAAAATGTAAAAACTTCAATCGTATTTTCTACCAAGAACATTCCCGGAGCCCTCTTTAAATGCCTTGCAGTATTTGCCTTACGAGACATAAATCTTTATAAGATAGAATCCAGGCCCACTCACGGACAGGGATTTCAATACCTGTTTTATCTTGACCTGGAAGGTGACATGCGACTTGATTCAGTCAGAAACGCCATAGGTCATTTACAGGAACTCACCGTTCTTTATCGCTTTTTGGGTTCTTATGAGATAGGTAAACTGGTAGAGCCAAGTTATAACCGACGTTAGTCTGACTCTCCATTTCTGATACTGAAAAATGATCTATTATTTTGTTTCTCTTACCTGTTGGATTTCCCAAAACCTCAGCCTATAATTAAAGTATGGTGGTATAACCTTTTTAAAGGCTAAACTGATGTACTCATACTGTAAATTCTGCGGCTTAACGTTATTACTGCTGATAGTTGATACCTGGGCTGCAGTCCTTTTTCAGGATGATTTTGGCAACCCCGGTTATTCAGCCCAAAACTGGACACTTGTCAGCACCGATGGGAACAAACTTCAATTCGTAGATAGCAAAGCAACTATTATAAACAACGATGAAACCTACTCTGCTCTGGCTGTTCACAGCCTGAATGAAGAACTTTCTTCCTTTACAGTCTGTGCAAAAGTATCCTCTGAATTTCCAGGCTCAGGCCTGTATTTCTGTTTTGATGACATGCGTAATGGTTACCGGGGATATGCTGTTTTACTGGGTGATGACAGAATTTATATCTATAAGTTCTATCCTGAAAGTGTCAGTGTAATTGGAAGCCAGACAAGTGCATTCGTAAAACCTGTAGAGAACTACCTTAAGATAAGCAGATTTGATGATAAAATCAGAGTATTCTGCAATGGTTACTACATCTTCACTGTTGCAGATGATGAATTCCACAGCGGTGATTTTGCGCTTATCGTACCACCGGTCTCGGAAGCATTTTTCGATGATGTTCTTATTGAGAATCGCATTGCCGATACTTCACATTTTGAAACCTTTATCGATGACTTCCTGGAAAAGAATTTTTTTGGGTGGACCAGATATGGTAATGCCATAACCGATTATTTAAACAGCAATCTGCAAGTTCAGACCGGCAATTACCAGAAATTTTACAACTGTGTTGAGGTCCCATTGAACTCTTTTGCCATGAAAACAGTGGTACAATATAACCAGGGGGACAGTAGCTCCTTTTACGGCTTTTTTATAAAGAAAATGACTGAAAGTGATACCAATGATCATTTTTACCATTTTGCTGTTTCTGCAGATAAAAAATTTGTGATCAGCAGTAGCAGAGACAGTCTTCTGGAACCGGTTCCTATTAAGAATTCCACAAAAGTGACTGCACTTGATTACGACACGCTTGAGCTCATTAGAGACAACGATGTCTTCACTTTTATCGTAAATGGTACAAAGCTTGGAGAATGCTCAGAAATCAGTGGAGTAATAAACGGTGCAGGGCTATTTGTTTCTTCCAAATTGAACGTCGCATTTGATAAATTTCAAATCATGAATATAGGCCTACAGACATCAAATGGGAAAATCATCAAAAGAGATTCTGGAATACGGCTTGTGGAAAAAAGTCCCCTAAGGATTGATTTGTTAGGAAGATCTATTCCGCTTAAAGAGATAACATTACCCTCAAAAGGGTTTTTAGAAATAAAGAATGGTGGGAAGTGGGAAAAAAGAATCAGGGTAAGATAGTAAAAAAGGCTCCGCAAGTAACGGAACCTCACACTTATCTGTTTTTGCCCATGGCTTTAAGACACTTCATGCAGATTTTAATCTTTTTAGGTGTGCCATCCACAACCGCTTTTATTGTGCGGATATTAGGGTAAAAAATTCTCTTGCTTACGTTATGTGCATGAGAGATAGTATTTCCAGATTGTGGATGTTTACCGCATATTTCGCATGTTTTGGACATAATTCCTCCAGAGGATAAATCAAAAATGATGCACAAATATAAATCCGTGTGCCGATGATATACCAGCAAAATTTTATGGGAACGCCTTATCAGCTTAATTTTTTTCCAGTATCACTTTAAAATAATTTCTTTAGGAGTTGTTTTTTACCAGTCTGCCATAATTATATACTTATTTCAGGTGCAGACCATCGGCACGATTTATTGCACTACCAAGAAGTAATTTGCTATATTTAAAACATTTTCCAGGGCATATAGTAAATCGTAGCTGGATGATTACATGAGGTGAAACGGAAAGTATGGAAAGAACACAATTTCTCCCTGAGGAGGGGTCACTTGCGCTTTATCTTAAAGAGATCGGAAAAAACAGAAGCTTAACCGTTGAAGAAGAGGCGAAACTGGCGGTTAAAATTCGTAAGGGGGATCGTAGAGCACTTGAGACGTTGGTTAAGGCTAACCTTAGATTTGTAGTCAGTGTCGCCAGAAACTATCAAAATCAGGGACTTCCTTTAAGCGATCTAATTAACGAAGGAAATCTGGGGCTTATTCGTGCAGCCAGACGTTTTGATGAGAAAAAAAATTTCAAATTCATCTCTTATGCGGTCTGGTGGATTCGCCAGGCTATACTGCAGGCCTTGGCTGAGCAGTCCCGCATTATTAAACTCCCCCTCAACAGAGTGGGAACTATTCACAAAATCGGAAAAATGCAAAGTAAGCTGGAGCAGAAATTCAGGCGCTTGCCTAATGTTGAAGAACTGGCTGCTGAACTCAACATCGATGAAAGTGAAGTGCAGGAAACCATAAAAATCGGTAACAGCCACATGTCTCTGGATGCTCCTTTGCAGCATGGCGAAGATTCCAGACTGATGGATATCCTGCAGGATGATGATCAGGTTCAACCAGATAATGGTTTGATGGAAGTCTCATTACAGGAAGAGATTACAAATACTCTGGAAACTCTGAGCGAACGCGAAAAAGAAGTAGTCCGATTGTATTTTGGTATCGGGGAAGAGACCTCTCATACTCTCGAAGAGATTGGACAGCGTTTCAATCTTACCAGAGAAAGAGCTCGCCAAATCAAAGAAAAGGCTTTAAGGCGGCTGAAGCACTCTTCCAGAAGCAAAAGACTTTTGGCTTTCCGTTCCTAAAGACCTTAGATGCCTCTAAAAAGAACTGGGCTTTAATTGCTTAAGTGATTATATTGTATTATATATAAGGTCACTTAAATGGAGCAGGTTTATGAAGAAATGGTATCTTATTCTTTTAGTAGCTTCTTTAATGAATCTGGCCGGTGCTTTTAATGCTTTTGGTTCTGAAAATAATGATTCTGTGAAAAAAGCACCCGTGCAAAAGGGTGCTTTTAAACCTCAACCATACTCCTCTAACCGCGATATGGCCTTTGTCTCTATCTGGGGCAGCCGGCCCGATGCTAAAAAACTGCAAGGCTTTCAAAAAGCAGTCCTTTTTAATGCTCGTGGTGAAGTGGTTACCAAAATTGACATGAGAAGTGATTCGATCTACTCTCTTGATAAGATGATTCAGGAGAACAAGACAAAAGGTCCACTCTTTGTCAAGATGTACCGTTAATATTTGCCTATTCTTTTCACACCCCCTCACATGGTGTGGCTGTCCTGTTTTTTTTTGCTGACATTTTATTATCATAATGTTATGATATTCTATTGGTTAGAGCAAACTGTCATTACCTGTGGTTTGTAAAAGTGAAATGGTATTATGATTGGCGTACATGTTATGATGTTAAACACACCGATGATAAACACTCAGACTCGTGATAAATTAAATTTCCGGAGACACTCTTAGAATGGATGATCATTGCCAAACATTGCTCGCTACAGTGCCAGGTATTGTATATGTTCTTGATAAGGAGGGGAAATTTACCTTTATAAGCGAGGTTATGCAATCCATACTGGGATACTCTCAAAACGACCTGCTGGGAACTCATTTTAGCACCATCATACATCCTGAAGACGTAAACATCGTCAGCCGTAAACATGTACTGCCCCGCTTTGCAGGTATTCCTACCGGAAGTGAAAAAGCTCCCAAACTATTCGATGAAAGAAGATCCAATGCCAGAAAAACATCCGAGCTGAGATTGCGGCTTCGCGCACGTTCAATGCAAAATGACGGATCGGATCAGATCCTGCTGTGTAAAGTAAATGCAGCCGGAAGATATAAATCCAGAAACGAAGGTAACATGGAATTCGATGGCACTATTGGAATAATCTATGATATCACCCTGGATCAATATGCTCCTGCTACTGTCAACATTCATAAAAGATATAATGTTCTTGATCTGTTATCACAGGCACTCTCCCATGCTTTCAGTAACGTGTTTACCGGAATTTATGGAAATCTGCAGTTAATAGAGATGCACCTCGAGGGTAAAGAAGAAGTCGTTTCCAATATTGATGCCATTAAAAACAGTGTGGAAAAAGCTTTAGTCCTGATAAACAAAATGAAAAAAACCATCTCCCATGTCACAGAAAATGAAAACAATTTAAGTGCACTTATTCAGCAGGTCGCAGACGAAGTCTTTTCAGAATCGAAACTGGAGTATAAGCTTATTGCCGAGTCGAATTTAAGAAATATGGAACCGGACCCTGATTATATAAGACACATATTAAGGTCTGTTTTTTATCACATACACAACAATATCGGTGATCCGGGGCGGTTGATCATAAACTTGTCTAATCTGCAGGATAATCATAACCTGCCCCGTTTTGATTGTCGGTACTTGAAAGTCCACATCATGCTTCCTCTATGTGGCTTGAGCGGTTATCAAAGTAGCTCCCCGTCTTATGAAGGATGCAATGATACACTTCAGAAAATTTCTACAATGGCCTTATCCTATACTCTGCTGAAAAAAACAGGTGCAGTACTGGAAACCGACAACTCTCTGACTCCTTCAATTACTTTGTATATCCCAGCAATTGAAGAACAATCAGCAGAAATGAGTTGACCCTGTCAGATCCGGTCTATACCCAAAACAGACTGCAATCTGCCCCTAATTTTCATAAACACCAGCATATTCCCGCAGTCTGTCAAAAACACTCTCATCAAATTTTTCTATGATCTTGACCAACAAAACATCGTATAGTTTTTCCAGTTGTTTCTTGATTTGCTCCAGTTGTTTATCATTTCTTACCAACAGATAAACTCTGCTTCTGGAGCCATCGCCTGTTTTGGCACAGAGAATCCCTTCCAAATTGAAACCTCTGCGGGAGAAAAGCCCCGTTATGTGAGACATGACTCCAGCATGGTTTTTTACAATCAATTCAATTAAAATATTTCTGCTCATGTATGTTATCCCTCTACGGATTCAATGTTAGCCGCACCAGGAGGAACTATTGGCATTACATTATGACTATAATCGATCGGGACATTTATCAGACACGACTTTGGTTCGTTAAGCGCTCTGGAAAGTATATGTACCGGCAAATTATAGTCTTCAAGATTATAACTGGTTATTCCGAATCCCTCTGCAATCGCGTTGAAATCCGGATTGGTGACAAAGCGTGATGCAATGTAGTTTTTATCATAGAAAAGTTCCTGCTGTTGACGAACCAGACCAAGGTGGCCGTTATTAAAAAGGATAATTGTCAGATTAAGGTTCAGATCTGCCAGAGTAGCCAGCTCCTGAATGTTCATCAGCAAAGAACCATCACCGGTGAAAAGTATGACTTTTCTTTCAGGATTGGCCAGTGCTGCGCCGATTGCTGCCGGCAGACCAAAACCCATGGTACCCAGTCCACCGGAGCTCAACAAGGTTCTGGGTCTGGAAAACGGATAGTATTGTGCAACCCACATCTGATGCTGCCCTACATCTGTGCAAACAATAGTATCAGAATCAACCAGAGCTGCTACACTTCTGATAAGATTGGCAGGACTGAACATATCATCAGAAATCTCTCTGGAGGGACACTTCTGCTTTATCTGCGCTATCTGATCCATCCAGTCCTTGCGCTCCTTTTTTTCAACATGGTTTAAAAGCAAGGACAGAATCTCTCTTATATCTCCGTGCAGTGCAAGATGCGGCTTTCTTATCTTACCAAATTCAGAATCGTCAATGTCAGCGTGTACTATTCTGGCACCAGGGCAGAATTCGCTTACTTTCCCCGTAGCCCGATCATCAAATCGTGTCCCGAATGCAAGAAGCAGATCGCAATTATGAAGTATCTCGTTTGTGGAGCGGGCCCCATGCATCCCTAACATTCCCAGATAATGGGGATCCCCAGATTTAAACACACCCATTCCCATGAGTGTGCAAACTGCCGGAACCGAACTGTAATGAGAAAGTCTTACAGCAAGCTCTGATGCATTCCCATGAATTATTCCTCCGCCAATGTAAAGAACAGGACGCCTGGCTTCAGAGAGCATTCTGGCAGCTTCCTTTATACCTGAAATGTCAGGTTTGATTGGAGGTATCTTTGATCCGGGTTGCGGCCAGGATGAAAACTCAATTTGTTGTTGCTGAACATCTTTAGGTACGTCAATGAGAACCGGACCTGGCCGCCCTGAGACCGCTATACGGAAGGCTTCCGGGATCACTTCCAGAAGTTCTGCTGCAGATCGGATCAGAAAATTATGCTTGGTAATCGGCATAGACATTCCATAAGTGTCTATCTCCTGAAAAGCATCGGTACCTATCAATCCGGATGAGACCTGCCCGGTTATGGCTATCACCGGTATGGAATCAAGCTTGGCATCGGCAATGGCAGTAAGGAGGTTAGTGGCACCAGGCCCTGAGGTGGCAAGGCAGACTGCCGCTTTTCCAGTCGAACGGGCAACTCCCTGAGCCATGAAACCTGCTCCCTGCTCATGCCTGGCAAGAATGTGTCTTAGTTTACTTTTATATATTGCATTATAAAGAGGCAGGTTTGCCCCTCCGGGGATACCGAAAACGGTATCGATTCCTTGTCTTTCGAGCAGATGGGTAATTAGCTCTGCTCCTGAATACTTCATAATTAATCCTCCTGGTTTAAATTAAAAAACCCCTGCTGGTTTCTCACCGGCAGGGGTTTTACTGTTTTTTGCTATACTATATTATAACCCTGACGGTGGAGAATGTATGTTCACCACGACTACTACTACTGCCACCACCACCATGGTGACCATAATCAGAGTTGTAAAAATGTTTTTGATTGTAAATTTCATTGAAATTCCAGTTCTCATGATTTTCTTTATCTGTATTTCGTTTCTTTAGTCCAGGTTACATACCGTTTCTTTTTATGCAAAAACACACAAATAAAAAGCCCCTGTCAGTCATTCACCGGCAGGGGCTTTTTACCATAGTAATAGATGAAAGCCCCTACGGTGTACACCGTACGACTACGCTCACCACTACTACTGTTGATGTCATGGATTTTTTCATATCAGGATAATAAATCATAAAACGGCGGGAAGCAAATGCTTTTTTTTAATAATCCTGAATTTTTAGGGAAAACCGCACCAGGATAAACTTCCCCAAACGACCAGCGGTGAAAATCAGCTATCTCATCGCCCTCTGGCTGAATCCGTCCCTTCGTACATCTCTATTAACCTTGGTCGTCGAGAGTAAAATAAAATGTTGCTCCTTTGTTGATTTCACTTTCTGCCCAGATTCTGCCGCCATGTCTTTCGATTACTCTTTCGACAATGGCCAGACCGATGCCTGTTCCCTGAAATTCCTGGTCAGAATGCAATCGTCTGAAAGGGGTGAAAAGCAATCCTGATCTTTTCATGTCAAATCCGGCTCCATTATCCTTAATGGAATAGATACTTTTCCCGTTTATAATTTGCCTATTGAACTCTATCCGTGCATCGGAAGTCTTTTCGGTAAATTTCCAGGCATTCCCTATTAAATTGGAAAGAGCGATCCGGATGAGGTTTTTATCAACATTTGCAGTAACATTGTCCTGAATGTTAATTTTGACAGACCGCTGTGGCTGGGATGCCTGCAATTCACTTATGATTGAAAAGGCTATTTGCGAAAGATTTGTCTGCTGCTTTTTCATCTCCTGACGACTGATTTTTGACAGATTAAGAATGTCATCGATAAGGGATTTCATCTGTGTGGCGCTGTGTTCTATTCTTTTAAGGTAATCATTTAAGGTGGCGTCCAGTTTCCCCTGGTATTCTTCCCTGATTAATCTTCCAAACCCCAGTAAAGTATTCAATGGTGCCTTAAGATCGTGCGAAACGGAATAGGAGAAGGATTCCAGGTCCTTATTGACTCTGGCGAGTTCATCAGCCCGCTCCCTGAGGGTTTGCTCTATCTGTTTTCGTATTGTGATATCACTTACCAGAGACATCACCAGAAGACCGTTGGGAGTATTTACAAAGCTTAAACTTATTTCGACCGGGAATTCGGTACCGTCTTTACGGAGTCCAAAAAGATCCATCCCGATTCCTATGGGACGCATCTTTGGTGCTTCGAAATATTGCAGCATCAGATTTTGATGATTTCCCCGGAATCGATGAGGAACCAGCAGATCATGGGGTTTGCCCAAAACTTCACTGGCGGAATATCCGAACATCTGTTCGGCGCGAGAGTTAACCAGCAGAATGTTTAGTGACTTATCGATGACAATGACCCCCTGAGCCAGGGACTCAAGAAGAGTGTGAATAGTGATATTTTCCTGAAAAAGAGAGCTGGCGAATTGAATCTGGTTTTGTTTGGTCAATTCGTTATTATTCTGTAGCTCTTTTTTGTTTTCTCTGCCTGGATCGCTTTCCATGGAAGATCCTCATAAAAAACGGCTCTCTTTTTTTCCGGTTAACTGAAAGCCGGTACAGGTAAGGAGTTTTCAGAAGATGGTGTGCAAAAAAAAGGCCAAGGATTACTGGGAAAAGGACAGAATATCCTGGCCCCAAAGTAGTCTATACAATTCTAAAGAATTCCACTACCGGCAAATAGGGCGCATGTTATCTGGAACCTTCACCGGTTTAATTTCAAAAGATATGCTGGAGGGTTTTCGAAATATGCAATTCTTGTAAAATGCTCTTCATTTTTCTGTATTGCTGGAACCAGATACAACTCCTCTGAACTGAAATCCAGATCTGCAGCTACCACATAATCAAACTTACGCGCCTTGAGATCATCGATCAGTGCCTTATCATCCTCAAGAAATTTATAAGAAGCTGCCCTGCGTTCTGCAAACAAGTAAAATAACGAGGGCTTTGATACCATAGATTATTAAGGCAAGAAGAAGGAGGCCTGTAATCCATTCATGGGCAAAATAATTCTTCCCATAATCCACAGGTATAGAAGGAAACAGTGCATAAGGAATTTCCCTGGTAATGTAGCGCATGGTGTTATTTATGAAACGGATGACAAAATCAACAATTCCTGCATTTCCCAGTTCCGGTCTGTATACATTAATTTGAAATAACTGGTAAAGATAGGAATTGCCTCCCATTCTTTGCCCGCGAATAAACCAGGGCAAAATTCCTATAACGAACCCGGTTAAAACCAGCACCATGCTCTTTACGTTTTTTCGAAAAAGAAGATATAACAGAAAGCCAGTCATCAGTGCCAGTCCAAGAGCTTTGATGTAATAGCTGAAAACTACACAGAAAAGAAACAGATAAAACTGATACGTTTTTGCCACATTTTTGGAGAAATCTACCTTTAGAAAAAGATACAAGGACAGGATTGAGAAAAAGAGAAATGGAATCTCACTCATCATTATTGTGGAAAATCGTAACAGATGCGCATTGAAGGAAACTATCATTACCGTTATTGAAGGTATCCAGATTGTGCTGCAAAACTGTTTCAAAAGAAAAAACAGCAACACTAAAGAGCCATAGAAAAATATCCCATTCAGTGTTTTTATCGCAGCAATATTATCCGGAGATATTTTCAGTACTGCGGCAATAATAAGCGGATATCCGGGCATGCTCTGCGTTTTATTTCTTGAATGAGGAGAGGATTTTCTCGCAGAGAGAAATGAGAAATGAGAAAGAATCAGGAATTTTAACGCAGAGTGCTCAGAGTGCGCCGAGTTAAAACGCTTTGCGTTTTTTTTGGAGAAAGGAGGATCGTTCTTAGTGGAAACGGATCATAATCGATAACCCAACACTTGGAGGGTATAGCGCTTCTAACAATATCAGATGGCTGGAGACTCAATTCAAATCTATAGATCCAACTGATTCGCTGTTTCTGGTACCAGACTGGGATGATTCTCTGGTAAATCTCTATATCGTTGACCAGGGTTATCTGGCTGTTGGAATTTTGGACCCTGACGGTTCTCCTGCAGATCTTGGTGCGATTCCTAAAGCAGGACAGTACCATAAAGATCTGCCGGTAATTAAACCTGCCCAATCTGTCCTGATTAATAGAACCACAGCCAGTCCCAGTTTCTATCTTACAGGTCCAATATTTGACCCAAAAATTACCTACGCACCGTGGATTAACGAACTACCGAACCGGATCAATGATGGTAATACTATTGATTTACGGAGGGAACGTGAGCGAGCTTCCCAATGACGAACGTTTTGCCGAGGTTAGTGCTATAACCCTCGACGATTCAGAAAGTGTTTATATCGCAGGAGAAGCTATTTACTATTATTTGGGCAAAAACGATACCGCAGATCATCTTCACAAGATCATTTCACGATCTCCACTGCCTGACACCAGCATAAACATAACTGGTCTTCATACTGAATGGAACCTCTATTAACCTGAAAAGATTTCCTAATCAATCACTGATATTGCGCATATCGGAGAGTGGAAGGACGACAGTGCGCACAGTGTTTAGATGGTAGATACCTATCCTGATTTCAGATTCCGAATTTCGGATTTCGAATTTCGAATTTTCCATCCCTACTCCTGTCCTGTTTAGGATTTTGGTATTGTTATTTGGAATTTAAGATTTGTGATTTGGTGCTCTCTGCTCTGAAATTCCAAATCAAGCAGCAAATCCTAAATCCCAATAATGAGTGCAACCTCAGTCAGAAATCCTCTAGCAGACATCCATAAAATCGGTTATTTTAGTCAGCCACACTCTTCCGGCTTATTTAAAACAATGTATTGGCCACTAAAAGTAATTTCTGACTTACTAAAAACAGTATCTGACTTACTAAAAACAGTATCTGACTTACCAAAAACAGTATCTGACTTACCAAAAACAGTATCTGACTTACCAAAAACAATTTCTGACTTACCAAAAACAATTTCTGGCTTACCAAAAACAATTTCTGGCTTACCAAAAACAATTTCTGACTTACCAAAAACTATTTCTGACTTTCCAAAAACAATTTCTGGCTTTCCAAAACTATTTAAATGCTTTCCAAAATCTATATCTGGCTTTCCAAATCCAATAAAACGCTTGTCTAAAACAATTATATGCTTTCCAAAAAGCATTTTTCGCTTTCCATATACAATTATTTTCTTTCCAAAAACAACATTTCGCTCTCTAAAAACAATACTATACTTGTTTAAAACAGTGTTT
Source organism: Fibrobacter sp. (assembly GCA_012519985.1). Classification (GTDB taxonomy): domain Bacteria; phylum Fibrobacterota; class Chitinivibrionia; order Chitinivibrionales; family Chitinispirillaceae; genus JAAYPC01. The sequence continues at coordinate 6,767 of JAAYPC010000186.1, read as the reverse complement.
TTCTCGTTAAAAATGATGTATTAAGAGCTGAAAGAGTATTTTAGTGGCTAAAAAAAGCTTTTTATCAGTTAACAATGATGTTTTACCTGTTTTTAACCATTTTTCCCCTGCCTTAAACCGGATACTGCTTACCATAAACCATGTGAAATCCAGATAGAAATGTTTCTCCAACAGGGGAAATATGAATAATTGGTCTATTGGGATTTGGCGCTTGAGATGTGGAATTTGTTTGCAAGCATTAGCCCTTTTCAGGCATAAGATAACTGTGGAGCTGTTTTTCTTCAATAAAAATTCATTTTTTTATTGACATTAACCTCTTCCTATATCTATTTATAATTATTATTGATAGATTTTACTTTTTCGCCCATGATTATTAAAACGTCGCCCTGCCGGCAATAAGGCGGCAATCTCTTAGCTATCACGATCTTTTTTAGCCGGCATTCGTTCCCTTAAGGCCCGTACTGACATAATGTTCTGTTAACGGCTGGTAATAATGACGGTTGTGGTTTTCGTTCAGCAAAATTTCGCATAAAGTTTTTCTCTGATTTGAACAATTCTCTGGTAATAACGGCCGCATAGCACCTGATCGATTTACAGGATTTGCGGTAATAGAGTCCCGATAAAAGTAAAAGGTACACGCATAAGTCGCTACTTAAAGAAAGCGCTGCGATACTGTTTTTTAATCACACATTTCAGGAGGCACCTGTTATGGGCACAATCAATCTCAAATGGACAATCGAGGAAGTATCTGTAAAAGGGCATCAGGCTTGCGGGCTTTTCTACCAATATCAGTCTGGTTTACAGGCCAGAATAAAAGCCGAAGAAGTGATGGAACTGGAAACTGGGCTAAGGAAACTTGAATTTAGCAGAGCCGGCCAGAAAGGGAATCTGCAGGGGCAGAAAAGTGCAACTAAAAGCAAAGATGCAATTACCGAAGAACTTCACTACGAGGTGGTAGATCTCCGCGAGATGATCAAGGCTGCACCTAACGTTAAACAGGAAATACTGAAAGCTTTTGGTGTTGGAACCCTGACTGATAAAAAAGGCCAGCCTAAAACTATCGCAGGTGCAAATCTGATTATTTCAGGTTATAACAAATACAGCGAATGGGCCCAGAAGGATGCAAAGATACTGGAAGAGGACATAGTAAAAGTGGAAGAACTTCGCGATCAGCTTATCGATGCCGACAAGATCCAGGAAAATGTAAAACTGATTCGCAAACTGGGCACCGTAGAAAAAAACACTTTGCAGTCAAGATTAGAACAGCTTATTACAATGATAAGCGTAGTTGGGATAAAGGTATTCCGTTCCTCTAAACCGGAACTCGTTCCTCTTTTTGAAGCTTTAATCCCTGGTTCCGGTACTGCAAGTACCGAAAACGAGAAAGAGGAGGAAACGGTTTCTGCCTGATTTTAAAGATTAATCATGGAGTATCAGCAATAAGCTTTCTGTTAGCTCCTCGAAAATGATTATAAGAACCGCGCAATGTTTTTAGACGCTTTGAAACGATGAAATATGTCTAGTTTAATCGACCTGGGTAGTTACCTTTACCGGTAACTACCCTTAAATTTTTCTGAAGAGGCAACATTTTTAACTCTAAGGCATATTCACCTGAAACAAAAACGGCCTTTTTATTTCCGGGTCAGTATTTTCGCTTCCGCTCTGAGAACTCATCCGAGCCTTACGGCTATGGGATTTAGGGATTGAGAGCTCGGGGGATTTAGGGGGCCACAGGTGATTTAGGGGACCATACCCAATTTAGTCGCCATGACATTTTTAAAGTATCTTTCTATTCATGAAACTATTTTCTTAGAGAGTGTCTGACCGATACTGCCAAGGGCAGAAAAAACAGTGTCTGGACAGGTACTAAAAAAGTCAGTCAGCTCCAGAATGGGCTCATTTTTCCATTTTTATTAATTTCCAACCCCATCAGAAACATGCCCGCTAATCTGGCAGTAATATTGCATTGTACCAAGAGGAGTTCTTTATATGAATAAGGAAGTGTTCCTGCAGAAGGCGCAGGAATATATCGGTTTTGAGCAGGACCCTTTTTTTAGAGATCAGGTTGTTAAACTGGTTGAAGAAAAAAATTTTACAGAATTAAGCGATCGTTTTTACACTGAGCTGGAATTTGGAACCGGTGGCCTGCGGGGAGTAATCGGTGGTGGTTATAATCGGATGAATCCCTTTGTGGTGCGCAAATCCACCCAGGGATTAGCCAACTATATCAAAAAATCGGTTCCTGCAGAGGAGGCTTCGGCGGTTATTGCATTCGATTCCAGAAACTTTTCTGATCTTTTTGCACTGGAAGCGGCTCTGGTACTTTGCGCTAATGGAATACGCACTTATCTGTTCACCGGATTGCGTCCTACTCCTGAACTTTCCTTTGCAGTACGTCACCTGAAAGCGACTGCAGGGATTGTAGTAACTGCCAGTCACAATCCACCCGAGTATAATGGTTATAAGGTGTACTGGAATGATGGAGCGCAGGTGGTTCCCCCACATGATAAAGGGATTATTCAGGAAGTAAGAGCGGTTAAAGAACTCGCTCCACCTCTCTCCAAAGAGGAAGCTATAAACCGTAAGCTCCTGATTATGATCGATAAAGAAGTAGATGACGCTTTCATCTCTATGGTTAAAAACTGTGCGCTTCGTCCGGAGCTTATCAGAGAAAAAGGAAAAGATCTTAAGGTGGTTTTTACTCCACTCAATGGCACAGGGGCTATGCCGGTTTCCAGAGCTCTAAGTGAAATGGGAATAGAGGTGATTTTTGTTCCTGAACAGAAAAATCCAGATGGAAACTTTCCAACAGTCAGCTATCCAAACCCCGAAGAAGCTTCAGCAATGAAACTGGCGCTGGATCTGGCAAAAAAAGTCGGTGCTGATCTGGTGATGGGTACCGACCCGGATGCAGACCGGCTGGGAATAGCGGCACCAGACAATGGTGAATTTAAGCTGATTACCGGAAATCAGTTGGGATCGCTTCTGGCTTACTATATTATCAGTACCCGTAAAGAGCTGGGAAAACTGCCATCCAATGCTGCATTCATTAAGACAATTGTCACTACTGAACTTCAGTGCCTTATTGCCCAGGATTTCGGAGTAAAATGCTTCAACACCCTCACCGGGTTCAAATGGATCGGCGAGAAGATTCGTCAGTTTGAGCAGTCCGCTGATGGGCCCGAGTATATCGGTGGTGGCGAAGAAAGTTATGGATATCTGGTTAACACTGAGGTCAGAGACAAGGATGCAGTTTCCGCAGCCACTATGACAGCAGAAATGGCACTCTATTTTCTAAGTCAGGGCAAAACTCTCTGGGACCAGCTCAGAACGATCTGGAAAAAATATGGTTATTTCGAAGAAGTTCTTATCTCCAATACTTTTAAAGGCGAATCCGGCCTTCGCCAGATGAACGATCTTATGGAAAAAATCCGTAACAATCCTCCTTGTACTTTTGGGGATCAGGATGTTATTATGGTAAAAGACTATCGCGGGGGAACGATTAATTATGTCAAGGAAAAATCGATAAGAAAAGAGATCGATCTTCCATCATCAAATGTGGTGCAGTTTATTCTGGCAGATCGCAGCGTAGTCACTGCCAGGCCATCGGGCACCGAGCCAAAGATTAAATTCTATGCTTCCTGCAGCAGTGACCCAGGCGAGGAGCTTGAAAGTGCACAGGCCCGGGTTCAAAAGAAAATTGCTGCTATCCGGGAGGCTTTGAAAAACCTGATCGGAGATTAAGAATGACAGGGAAAAAAACCTTCTATGGAGATGGTCTGCCATCAGGAAGTTCCGAGATGGAAACGGTATCCATGCCCACCCCTGTGGATCCTTTCGTTGGAAAAACCATAGGAAACTGTGAGATTCTGGAGAAGCTTAACGAGGGTGGCACGGCATTGATCTATCGTGCTCACAATACCCGTTTTGACCTGGATAGAGTGGTCAAGATACTCAAACCCTCTCTTACCGATGAAGAAGATTTCTTTGTGCGTTTCAGGCAGGAAGCGCAACTGGTGGCCCGGTTCGATCATCCCAATATCCTCAGGGTTTTTGATACAGGACATGTCAATGGCTATTTCTATATAGAAATGGAGTACATTGTCGGGGAAACTCTTCGGGAATATATCAATTCCAACAACAAGATCAATGAAAGAGAACTTCTCTCCATAGCCACCCAGTTGCTCAGTGCTCTCGATTATGCTCACAATGTGCGGATTCAGGGGCAGGGAGAAACCGAGATCCATGGAATACTTCACCGTGATATCAAACCTGAGAATATCATGATCACTCCCGGGAAGCTTATCAAGCTCATGGATTTCGGAGCTGCAAAGCCTCTTAACATAAACTCCAATACCATGCAGGGGATGATTGTAGGGACATTTCATTATATGTCGCCGGAGCAGTTGGCCGGGACAACACTGGATGCACGCAGCGATTTTTTTTCCATGGGTATCGTGCTTTACGAGATGGCCACAGGGCAGCGTCCCTTTGCTGCTGAAAATCTGACCGAGCTTATCGACAAGATTAAAAGCTGTAAATACACCAGAATCCGTTCTATCCGTCCCTCCATCTCTCCATTGACCGAGGAGCTTATCGACAAGCTGTTGACCCGGGAACAATCCCATCGTCCGGCAACGGCAAAAGAGATAAATGACATGCTTCAACACTGTATCCATTCTTTTAATACCTGGGGCACCAGTAAAAAGGTTATCGTTCCCTTCTCCATCCGACGCCATTTCCCTACCATTTCACTTATCATAGCAGTAATCGCTTGTTTTTTAAGCGGGATTTCTCTTCACAAAAGCATAAAGGCAGAGCTGCCTGCTCCCCGCTTTACAGAATCGGCTTCCACTCCTCTTCTGGAACAGGGCCGCATTTCAGAACGCAAGGAACAGTGGACTGCAGCCATTAATTCCTATAATATGGTTCCTCCCATAGAGAAAGGGGGACTGGCAAACGAATATCTTGAGGCCAGAATAAGAATGGCTGCTATCATGATCAGGCGACAGAACGATTTTAACAAGGCCAGAAAAGTGCTGGAAGCCTTAAAGACTCAGTATTCCGATCCTGCAATAGATGCATTTCTGGGAAGAGCATATTATCACCTGGGCCTTTACAAAGAAGCGCAGGAACGTTTCGAAAGTTCATTAAAGTCCACTGCCGGATCGGTCATCTCTTCTTCTAATGAGTTTAAAAGGGAAATCCTCTACTACAGTGCATGCGCAATCGATGCCCGTTTCTCGAAAGAAGAGCAGAATCAGGCGCTTTTGGTCGAAGCAATCAAGGCATGGGATTTTTACCGGGAATTCGCAAAATGTGACCCCAAATCCCAGGAACCGGAGTGCGTTTTTGCAATCAAACGAAGTCAGGAACTTACCAAATCTATAAGTAATGACTAATTGCAAGGAGCTGGCAAAGTGGTTTTTGTAAATATGAAAAAGCTTTCTATGGTTCTGTTGGCCTGTGTGGGATTATCCGTCACGAGCGATGCCAAAATAAAGCAGGTCGGAAAGACCATACAACTGCGTCCGGTCAATATTAAAAATGTCGCTTATGCATCCAGCGGTAAATCCTTTGCAATCCCCAATTTTGTTACAGCCGGAAGTGTAGCTATCTTTTTTGTATCAGAGCAGGGGATGGTTGGTTCGGTTCCTTCACGTTTCTCACTCAGAGATTTTGTGCACACTTCTGGAGTTTTCTACTATTACCCTCGAAAAGAGCAGTTCCCATCCATGGCATTCTTGCCTCTTCAGGAACTCTTAAGCGGCTATTCCGTTTCATACAGTCCCAGCGGGGATACCTTGGCAGTTGCAGGAAACGACAAAATCCTTCTGTTCGATTCAAATACCTGGAGACAAATCAAATCCATTACCATCGGTAATAACACCACCAGAGCCGTTTTCTCTCCGGATGGACAGCTTTTGGGGGTAATTGCCGGAGGGAAGCTTTTTATGATGGAAACCCGTAACTACTCTTTACTTTACACCATTTCAGCAGAAAAAGATCATCAGTTAGCCGACATTGCGTTTTCCAGAAGTGGCGAAAAGTTCGCAGTATATGAGTACCAGACTGTCACTCTTGACCACACCTCCAGAATTTCTATTTACCAAAGCAGTACCGGGAATCACGATCGTAATCTGCCCTACTTTGCAGAAAAAATCAGCAGCACTCCGGGAAATCACTACCCGCTTCTCTCCTATTCACCAAAAGATTCTGCAATTGCCGTGACACTGGAAAAGCCACTGGGTGGAAAAATCTTACTGGTAAAAAGCAACGATGGTGCACTGATCAGGGAATTCAAGGGGTATTGTCACGCTTTCTCCCCTGATGGCAGTCTGTTTTCCGCAGGCGGGCAGGTTTACTTAACTTCAGACTGGACAATTCTTGGCAAACACAGCAACTCTGCCGTGTGTGTAACTTTTTCACCCACAGAACGGGTGCTTCTGGTAGTTACACCGGAGAGTATAAAAAGATACCGTGTAGAATAGACTTTTGCTTGTTCTGTGACTGACATTTTACCCGCCTATGCGTAGACGCTTCGGTGGGCGTAAACGCTTCGGTGGGCTTCGATTCTTTGTGTAAAAAACACGACCATAGGTAGGAAAATTTGAAATCCGAAATCCGAAACGGGAACAGGAGTAGGAATGGAAAACTCGAAATTTGAAATAGAATAGACACCTCCCATTTCTGTTCTTTTCTTGTTTGGGTTTTGAATGATTGGTTATTGGGATTTGTTTAGGATTTGGTGCTTGTGATTTGGAATT
>JAAYPC010000029.1 GCA_012519985.1 Fibrobacter sp. | reverse complement strand
GCGGGCAGATTGGATTAGAATGCGGGCAAATAGGATTGGAGTGCGGGCAGATTGGATTAGATACTTTTAAGCCTTCAGGGTTCAAATATCAGGATTTTGGTTGTTCTGGAGTCAGAATAGTGAGGTTCTTCTGCCCAATGGGGGAGGATTTGCCCACTGAGAGTGTGAGATGGGGGACTGACTTGCCCCCTAAATCTGCCCCCTAATCCCCCGATGGGGGACTTTAAGATCTCATGATGTAACTGTGAACTTGACCCTAAGGTTTTATAAAATGTTGCTTTGGACGCTCTTAAGTCCCCCTTTGGGGGATTTAGGGGGCGGGAATACGTTACTCCCTTCGATTCAATGTGTTACAAATATTAACCTTGTGGCTGTGGGATTTAGGGGCCAGATTTAGGGGGCGGGAGATTTGTGAAGAGCCCCCTTTGTGAAGAGCCCCCTTATTAAAAGGGGGCATAAAAGGAGGAGTTTTGCAATAGCAGATTAAAACTATTTCAAATACTGATTAATAGCCTGGGCTGCCTGGCGGCCATGGTAAATACTTCTGACTACCAGTGAAGCTCCGGTGCCTGCATCACCCGCAGTAAACACCCCTTCCATCGAGGTCTGATAATCCTTATTATAACGGATATTTCCCCTCTGGTCGAACTCCACACCCAGATCTTCAATTAATCTGCTATGCTTAACATGCAAAAAACCCATTGCCAGAAGCACCAGATCTACTTTCATGTTGAATTCAGTACCTGAAATCTCTTCCATTTTCGGAGGTACAGAAGGAGTCTCAGAATTATTCCAGTTAACTCTGGAGAAAGTCCCCTGTTTTACAACCCCATCTTCTCCACTGAAACCTTTGGTCAGAATAGACCACTCTCTTTCACATCCCTCTTCATGCGACGATGAAGTCCTCAGGATATTAGGCCAGTAGGGCCAATTTGGATTGGTTGCACTCTCCCAAACCATCGGTTTTGGCATGATTTCGAATTGATAGACTTTTCTGGCGCCCTGACGGTTTGCTGTACCCACGCAATCGGCTCCAGTATCACCACCACCGATTACCAGGACCACTTTATCTTTGGCAAATATCGATCTTTTGCTTTCCGGGATTTCTCCGGTGACTGCTTTATTGGATTCGCTGAGGTAATCCATCGCCAGATGTATCCCTTTGAGATTTCGTCCCGGCACGGTCAGATCACGTGGCTGTTCTGCTCCCAATGTCAATAACACCACATCGAATGCCCTTTTGAGATATCGGGCACTGATATCCTCACCGATACAGACGTTTGTCTCAAATGTAACACCTTCAGCCTGCATCTGTTTAATTCTTCTGTCTATTACCCACTTTTCCAGCTTGTAATTAGGTATTCCATAACGGAGAAGACCGCCGGCTTTGGCTGCTTTCTCGAAGACAGTCACCCTGTGACCCGCTCTGCGGAGCTGCTGGGCTGCGGCAAGACCCGAAGGACCGCTTCCGATAATCGCCACCGATCTTCCGCTTTCATATCGGGGTGGACGCGGTCTCACCCAACCCTGTTTAAAACCATATTCGATTATAGCCAGTTCGATCTGCTTGATAGTGACCGGAGCATGACTGATCGACAATGTACATGCGGTTTCGCAGGGTGCGGGACAGATTCTGCCGGTAATTTCCGGCAGATTGTTAGTGGCTTCCAGTCTCAAGAGAGCCTCATGCCAGTCACCTTTGTAAATGCAGTCATTCCATTCCGGAATAAGATTCTCCAGGGGACATCCCATGGCATGACAATAAGGAATACCACAATCCATACAGCGGGCACCCTGATTTTTAATTTCACTCTCAGGCAGCGGAATCAGAAATTCTTTATGATCACCAAGTCTTTCCTCTACCGGTCTGTATTTTGAAGTGACCCGATTGTAGTCAAGAAAACCAGTTACTTTTCCCATTATCTGAAAACCTCCTCAGTCAAAGCTACATTGTCTGTTTCTTTTGATTCTTCTCTTCTCATCCGCTCCAGGGCATAACGGTAATCCATGGGCATTACTTTGACGAATAGCGGTAGCATCCCGGCCCAGTCGCGGATTATTCTTGCAGCATGTTCACTTCCGGTATATTTGACATGCTCCTCTATCAGGGAGTACAGAAGTTCTACATCCTGCGGGTCGGCAACCGGTTCGATGTCAACCATTTCCAGGTTACATTTGGTGTCAAAGAGCTGGTCTTCATCGAGGATGAATGCGATTCCACCGCTCATACCTGCTGCGAAATTTACACCTGTTCGTCCGAGGCAGACTACTACACCCCCGGTCATGTATTCGCAACCGTGATCACCAACTCCCTCTACCACCGCAATGGCTCCACTGTTGCGCACTGCGAAACGTTCACCAGCCATACCGTTAATGAAAGCCTTGCCGCTGGTAGCACCGAAAAGGTTTACGTTTCCGGTGATGATGTTGTTTTCGGCGCGATAGGTAGCGTTTTTGGGTGGATAGATGATAAGTTTACCGCCGGATAGTCCTTTTCCGAAGTAATCGTTAGCATCTCCTTCAAGCTCGAAGGTTATACCCGGAGCCAGGAATGCCGCATAACTTTGCCCTGCAGAACCGGTAAATTTCACTGTTATGGTATCTTCAGGAAGTCCTTTGGCACCATAGCGTCTGGAGACTACACTGGAGAGGGTGGTACCGATAGTGCGGTTGAAGTTTTTAATGGGCATATTCAGTTTGACTGGAATCTGGTTTTCCAGGGCAACTTTTGCATCCCTGATGAGTTTGTCATCGATACTCAGGGAGAAATCATGCTGTTGTGAAGAGGTGCAGCGCAGCGAGCATCCCTGATGCGGCTGTGGCATCATAAGTAATCTGGAGAAATCCAGTCCTTTTGCTTTATAATGATCAATAGCCTTGTTTACTTCAAGAATGTCAACTCTGCCGATCATTTCATCCATGGTGCGAAAGCCCAGAGAAGCCATTATTTCCCGTACATCCTGAGCCACAAAGGTCATAAAATTGATGAGATGTTCGGGTTTGCCCATGAAATTTTTCCGAAGCTGGGGATCCTGGGTGGCAACCCCAACCGGACAGGTGTTGAGATGACATTTACGCATCATGATACATCCCATGGCAACCAGAGAAGCGGTTCCGAAACCGTATTCTTCTGCACCAAGTAAAGCTGCTATCACCACATCGCGCCCGGTTCTCATCTGACCATCGGTTTGAACTCTTATGCGGTCTCTCAGCCGGTTCATCACAAGTGTCTGCTGGGTTTCTGCAAGACCAATTTCCCAGGGAATTCCTGCATGTTTGATAGAGGAGATTGGAGAGTTACCGGTTCCACCATCATGACCGCTGATAAGCACCATGTCTGCCTTTCCCTTGGCGACACCTGCAGCAATAGTACCCACTCCGACTTCTGCTACCAGTTTGACAGATATTCTGGCCAGAGGATTGGCGTTTTTAAGATCGAAAATCAACTGAGCCAGATCTTCAATGGAATAGATATCGTGATGTGGCGGAGGTGAAATAAGGGTGACTCCAGGAGTGGAGTGGCGAACCTTTGCAATGATACTATCCACCTTGAGTCCGGTTAATTGGCCACCTTCTCCGGGTTTGGCACCCTGGGCTATTTTTATCTGGAGTTCTCCGGAGTTGACCAGATAGTAGCTGGTAACCCCGAATCGAGCTGAGGCGACCTGCTTGATCATGCTTTTTCTGGAATCTCCATTGGGAAGAGGGATATAGCGTTCTTCATCTTCGCCCCCTTCACCTGAATTGCTTGATGCACCGAGCCGGTTCATTGCAATGGCAATGGTTTCGTGAGCTTCTTTACTTATCGAGCCAAAGGACATGGCTGAGCTCACGAATCTTTTGACAATATTCTGAACCGGTTCCACTTCCTCCAGTGGAATTGGTGTCTGTTGCCTGAAAGTGAAAAGCCCCCGCAGGGTACAGAGATTAGTACTGATATCATTGATTTTAGAGGCATACTGCCTGTAAAGACTGTAGTCGTTCTGACGAATCGCCCGGTGAATAAGGGTGATCGCTTCAGGACTGTAAAGATGTTTCTCCGAATTCCTGCGGAAGTGAATGTTCCCACCGGAATCAAGAGTTTGCAGTTCAGAGAGATCTTTGCTGAATGCAGTCTGGTGACGTTTAAGAGTTTCTTTGGCAACAGCCTCTATGCCGATGCCACCGATACGGGATGAGGTTCCAGGGAAATATTTATCTATAAACTCCTGGTCCAGTCCTACAGCCTCCATGATCTGTGCGCCCCGGTAGCTTCGAATGGTGGAGACGCCCATTTTGGACATTACTTTAAGCAGGCCTTTTTTAATGGCGGTTATATAATGTTCAATAATCATTTCCTGTGTGATACTTAATTTACCCTGTTCTTTAAGCTCTGCAAGAATCTCGAAAGCCAGATAGGGGTTGATGGCGCTTGCACCGAAGCTTATCAGTGTGGCAAAGTGCATTACATCACGAGCCTCTCCTGTCTCGACAATAAGTCCGGTAAGCTGCCGTTTCTGCACCCTGATAAGATGGTGGTGTACGGCAGAAGTTGCCAGAAGAGAAGGAATCGGAGCCTGCGATTCACTGACATTGCGATCGGAAAGGATGATTAAAGAATATCCTTCATCCACTTTTTTTTCTGCTTCCTTACAAAGGGCTTCTATTGCAGGTTCAAGTCCTTTTTCGGCCTGATTGATATTAAAAGTGATTGGCAGAACGCATGCTCGATAGCCATCAAGGTCAAGATTTCTTAACTTAAGCATATCATCATTGGAAAGGACCGGATGAGGGAGTTTTAGCTGATGACAATGTTCGGGAGTTTCATCCAGCAGATTACCTTCTTTGCCGATAAGACTCATAAGAGACATTACCAGATTTTCCCGATAGGGATCTATAGGCGGATTGGTAACCTGAGCAAAGAGTTGTTTGAAATAATTGAAGAGCAGTTGTGGTCTTTCAGACAGCACTGCAAGAGTAGCGTCGTTTCCCATGGAGTGAACTGGTTCCTGTGCATTTTCGGCCATGGAGACAAGCACTGTTTTGATATCTTCCAATGTGTATCCGAAGATCCATTTACGTATTGATAGTGACTGGTGTTCGATATTGACCGGTCCCGGGACCTGGAAAAGTCCTTTAAGATCGATCCGATTATTCTGCAGCCATCGCCGGTATGGTTTACGACGGGAGATGGAAGCCTTGATTTCGTTATCGAAGAGGACCCGTTTTTTTTCGGTGTCTACTAAAAACATTTTTCCTGGTGCCAATCGTCCTTTCTGCAGTACCTCTTCCGGGGGGATATCCAGGACACCGGTTTCAGAAGCCATGACTACCTTTCCACTTGTGGTAATCAGATACCGGGCCGGGCGAAGACCGTTGCGGTCCAGTGTTGCTCCTATCTTTACACCATCAGTAAAAGCGATGGCTGCCGGCCCATCCCAGGGTTCCATTATTGATGCGTGATAATCATAGAAAGCCCTTTTGTCTTCACTGATATAATATTTTGCCCCGAAAGCTTCCGGTATCATCATGGCCATGGTGTGCTCGATGGTGCGACCGGTGGAGGTAATCAGTTCAAAGACATTGTCAAAAATTCCGGAATCACTCATTTCCAGATTGATTACAGGGAACAGTTTTGAGATCTCATCTGCAAAAAGAGGGGATGAGAGAGTTTTTTCCCTGGCGATCATCTTGTTGACATTTCCTCTGAGGGTGTTTATTTCGCCGTTATGAGCAAGGTAACGGAAAGGTTGAGACAATGGCCATGATGGGAAAGTATTGGTGCTATAGCGCTGGTGAACCAGGACCATTGCACTTTGCATATCGGCATCGGTAAGATCTGGATAGAAATATTCGAACTGAGGTGCAACAAACATTCCCTTATACACGATTGTTTTACTGCTTAAAGAACAGATATAAAATTCCTCAAGGGTCAACTGGTTTAATTGAGCCTTTTTTTCCATGCATTTACGTGTTATATAGAGTTTTCTTTCCAGAGCTGGTCCGCAAAGCGATCCAAACGATACAAAGATCTGGCTGATAAAAGGCATGGAGGAGACAGCCATGTCACCCAGGCACTCTGGAGAGACCGGGACATCACGCCATCCCAGGACCGATCCACCCTCTTCGGAGATTGTTTCTTCGATCAGTTTTATGGAAGAACTGCGTTTGGCGCGATCCTGTGGCAAATACAGCATGCCTACTCCATAGAAACCTTCCTGTGCAAGAGTGATTCCAGATCTGGAACATTCTTTCACAAAAAAAGCATGTGGGATCTGCATCAGCATTCCAGCGCCATCACCTGTTTTTGAATCTCCACCCAGGGCTCCTCTGTGAGCCAGGTTTTTTAATATTGTAATTCCATCGGTAACGATTTGATGACTAGGTTGTCCATTGATATTTACTACGAAACCGACACCACAACTGTCATGCTCGTAGAACGGATCATAAAGCCCCTGTTTTTTCATTAATATTAAGACCTCTGATAAAAGTGACTAGTTATGTAATTTTCAAAAACACCGGTACTCTGATACTTTTAAGAGCGGTCAGATCTGCAGATGAAAAGCCAGGAAGCTGAACATGATGCGTGCAGTAAAGTTGAAATATTTCTGAGGATAGATTTCCATATATTATAAGAACCCTTTTTAATTTTTCCTGATCTCAGGAGACCAGGATTTCTTTAATAACACAAAACTGCATAAAATCTAAGCTACTATTGTTCCAGTTCAAAAAAGCGAGATTCAGGTTTGTTCAAAATGTGGTTTGGGAAGCAAAAAACGGGGTTTTCTCTGATAATTGATGATATTTCATTGTTTTTAAGCTGTTTTCGATGGTACAAAAGTGTGCTAAAAAAGAGGGTGGTGGTACAAAAATGTGCTGGAGTGGATGAGATAGAGGAACAGAATGGTCAAAAAATGTTTAAATTGAGGTGGTTTTGGGGGATATTTCTGGCATTAATATTGCACAATACTGGCAGCGAAAGAAATATGACCAGTTTTCCGGATTTGGTCGTAATCTATTTTTTTCCCAGCGGTTTCTGAAGGATACCCTGAAGAAAAGAATAGCTTAACTTATTTAAATCAGCAGATGATTCAGAAAGGTTTCTATGAGCAGTCGAAATGAAGTAACTCAAATGATTGAACCGATCGTGGTTGGAAAAGTAGAACTGCCAAAAAAGGTATCCAGCTATTTTGGTGAAAACACTTTCAGCGAAATGATAATGCAGAAGATGCTTTCCGAGAGGACTTTCAAGGCATTCAAAAAGTGGCAGGAAGAGGGAGAAGTGATAAGTATGGCTGAGGCGGATGAGATTGCTCATTGCATGAAAGAGTGGGCGATTTCCAAAGGGGCCTGCTCTTATACGCATTGGTTTCATCCTATGACTGGCCTGACTGCGGAGAAGCATGATTCATTTATAAATATAGGAACCACCGGGATAGTGATGGAAAAGTTTACCGGGAGTAAGCTGATTCAGGGAGAACCGGATGCTTCATCATTTCCCTCCGGAGGGATTCGGGCAACATTTGAAGCCAGAGGATACACAGCATGGGATCCCTCTTCACCGGCATTCATAAAAGAGGTAGATAAAGGCAAGACTCTGTGTATACCCACCATTTTTGTTTCCTATAATGGTGAGGCTCTTGACAAGAAGCTTCCACTTTTAAGAAGTGATGCAGCAATCTGCAAGGCAGCGATAGAACTTCTCAAACTTTTCGGGCATACAGATGTAAAACAGGTTTATTCGACCTGCGGACCGGAGCAGGAGTATTTTCTCATAGATGAAGCTTATTACCGGATGAGAAATGATCTTCTTCTGGCCGGTCGCACTTTGATAGGAGCTTCATCACCAAAGGGGCAGCAGCTTGAGGATCAGTATTTCGGATCGATTAAAGACAGGGTGCTCAATTATATGCATGATGTGGCAGAGGAAGCTTACAGACTTGGCATTCCGGTAACCACCCGTCATAACGAAGTTGCTCCTCATCAGTTTGAGTTTGCGCCGATTTTTGAGAGGGCAAATCTGGCAGCCGATCACAACCAGCTTCTTATGGATATTATGAAACGAGTTGCGCATCGTCACAGGCTGGTTTGCCTGCTTCATGAGAAGCCATTTGCAGGAGTAAATGGAAGCGGAAAGCATCTTAACTGGTCAATGTCCGATGATAAGGGAAACAATCTGCTTAACCCGGGAGATACACCGGAGGAGAATCTTCAGTTTCTGACAATACTCACAGCGGTTATTCATGCTGTTTACACTCATGCAGACCTGCTTCTGGCCTCTGTTGCTTCTGCGGGTAATGAGCATCGGCTTGGTGCCAATGAAGCGCCTCCGGCAATAGTGAGTGTTTTTCTTGGTGAACAGTTGAGCAAGATTATTTCAATGCTGGAAAACGGAAAAATTGAGAAAGGTCATCGTCAGAACCTCATCGATCTGGGCGTAAAGTTACTTCCCAAATTTCTGAGGGATTCAACCGATCGTAACCGCACTTCTCCGTTTGCATTTACCGGAGCGAAGTTTGAATTCAGAGCGGTAGGAAGCTCTATGAATATCTCCACTCCTATTGCAGTCATAAACACTGCGGTGGCCGATTCACTGTCGATAGTGGTTGAGAGGATAAAAGCTGAACAGGCCAGTACCTCCAATTTCAGAGAAGCGGTTCTCAAGGTGCTTTCCGGTTTGGTCAAGGAATCCAAAGCGATTCTTTTTGAGGGAAACAACTACTCTGAGGAGTGGGTAAAAGAAGCCCAGAAACGGGGGCTTCCTAATGAGGCATCAACTGCAGAGGCGCTTAAGGCATTCATAAAACCGAAGTCTATCGATCTTTTTGAACGTCATGGAGTTTTCACAAAAGTTGAGCTTCATGCCCGATATAATATCTGGCTTGAAATCTATGAGAAGGTCCTGGATATTGAGGCTAAAGCATTGGCAGAGATGGTTAGAACTCAGGTCATACCTGCTGCTATTGAATATCAGGCTGAAATAGCGGGAGGTCTGGAGATCCTTAAGGATCTTGTTGATTCCAAAGCTGTTGAGCTGGTGGATGAGGCTATTGAGGATCGTAAACAATTGCTGGCTGGACTGACTGCCGATATTTTTTACATCAGAAAAAATCTGAAGCAGATGGAGGAGTTGCTGAAAAAGGCTGATACGCTGGATCCTGAGGCAAAAGCGGCTATGTATTATTCAGAGCTTAAACCGCACATGCTTCATATCCGCAGGCATGTGGATGCTCTGGAGAGTGTAATGCCAGATTCCATGTGGGTATTGCCGAAATACAGAGAGATGCTTTTTATCAGTTAATTGCTTGACAGCTAAAGGTAGGGACATACGCAGGAGGTTTCAGAAATGAAACCTCCTTTTTTGTTTTGCGGGCAATAATCTTTTGTCCTGAATGCTATCTCTAAATACTCTTGTAATCAGATAAGCTATGAATAATAAGGAGCAAATAAATTCCAAATAACAAGAAACAAATACTAAACAAATCCCAATAACCAACCATTCAAACAAAAAAAGAACTGGAACGGAAGTCCCTATCCTGTTTCGAATTTCGAATTTTCCTACTCCTGTTCCTGTTTCGAATTTAGGTATTGTAATTTGGAATTTGTTTGGAATTTTGGATTTTGTGATTTGTGATTTGGCCTGACACTATTGATTATTACGTTATTTTTTTTGCCCTCAGATACTTGAGCAGTTACATTACCCTCTTGCACTATTTTCAATCATACCTTATGCTTATAATTGATTGTAAATTTTTGATAAATATTTTCAAAAACCGGTTAAACGGCTGGTCTTGCAGTGTGGGGAACACTTTTAAAATGGTTATGGCAGAAAATAGTTTTAGTTCAATTATGGAATTAAAGGAAAATTGCGATCCGGTATTGGAGAAACTTCGTCAGGAGTATAAAGCTGACCCTCTGAACATGGAGAATACTATCCGGCTGATTCAGTATTTGTCGGATCAGGGATGGTATAACGAAGCGATAGATATAGCCAGAGCTGCAATGGAAAAAGACGGGCAGAACTATACTTTGGTGCTGGAGTATGGTAATACCTGTTTCAGGAAAAATGATCTGAAGGAGGCAGAACAGGCATTTCTCCGACTTACCAGGTTGAAACCAGACAGGATTGAGGGATGGAACAACCTGGGGATTGTACGGGTACAGTTATCGGAGATGGAGAAAGCGGGAGAGGCATTTGCAAAAGTGCTTTCTATAGAGCCGGATAACCCTGGTGCTCTGGTGAATATGGGTAACCATCATACCAATAAAGGGGAGCTTTCAAAGGCCAGAGCCTATTTTGAGCATGCGCTTCAGGTACGTCCGGATTTTACCGATGCCTGGTATAATCTGGGAAATGTGCTCCTTGCACAGGAGGATTATGAGGGAGCCAGAGCAGCATTTGAGAAGGCGTTGAAGTATCAGGAAGATTTCTCATCTGCTTTAAAGAATATGGGCTATGCCTGTGAGAAAAGTGGTAAATATGAAAATGCGGAACAATGCTACCTTCAGGCCATCGAATTGAACAAGGCGGATTTTTCGCTGAGGGTGAATCTGGGAAACCTTTATTTGAAGCAGAAAAAATATGATGAGGCGAAAAAATGTTATCTCAAGGCAGTAAGACTGGCTCCGCATATGCTTCCTGGCTGGATGGGGCTACGTCATCTCTCTTTGGCCAAGGGGGATTTAAATACTTTTATTCGTGCGACTCTGGCCATCCTTCCCAGGCTGGATGAAGATGTTTTAGCTCAGAGTATAGAGATCCTCTTTGAGCATAACCAGATTGAAAAAGCTGAAGAAATACTTGCACAAGCAGACAGACTGGGTCGCAGAGGGGATGCTTTGGATCTTCAGAGGCTTTTGATTTATCAGCGTAAAAAGAATAATTCAAAGAAAGCTGAAGGCATTTATAAACGTCTCTCAGAGAAGCCTGTACTTACAGATCAGATTCGCAAGGGGCTGGCCCGTTATGCTTTGCACAACAAAGACTATGACACTGTAATAGCTCACATAGAAAAGATGACAGAATCGGACAGTCCATCCCAGAGCATCCTGTGGCGTGCGCTGCTTGCCAGAAAAGAGGACAGGAAGGTAAAGCAACTTGTACAGCTTCATATAAAAGAAGATCCTGATTATTTTGACAGTTGGTTTATACTGGCTGTTATTGAGGCATCCAGGGGAAATCGGATTCGTGCTGAGCGGTTTCTGATAAAGGCGCTGGAAAATGGTTTTACAAATATGGAAGAGCTCAATCAATACAGCCATCTGAAGCAGATTTTTGAAACGCTGGCTCCGCAATGAATCTTACGAAGCGCTAAAATGGTATTGACAAAGACAGAGAAAAAAATTACTATTGATGTGTTGGTTAATTTATTTTAGTCTAAAATCAGACGATTCTTATGGAGCGACACTCGTATCGCTCCCTTTTATTACAGGGCTCGGTGGCTTGGTTGATCATATTCGCTTGCTGATATGTGAACAAAACCGCACCCCTTTTTATCTAAAGATTGCTATGCGATTCATCTCAAAAGAATCGGTTCGGTTCAGGTTTAATTAACGAGAGCCGGGTAATTGTATGGAGGGCAGGCAGATTAATTACAATATTATTGTTTGAAAGGAAATCAAAATGAGAAGAATTGAACGGATCCCTGAATCCATTTTTGGTATGGAAAACAGTTCGGTAGATGCAAACCGTTTTTATACAATTCTTCTGGATGCCAAGGCGGCTAATGTGTCTGAAAACATGTGTGATATTGCAGAGAAGTTGCTTTCGGGTGAAAAGGAAAATGCCAAAATTGCACTTGAACAACTTTGGAATCTGAAGAAAAACCTGATAACCGAGCCTAACAGCACAATAGATCTTCTTATTAATTTCTATCAGGATAAGATGGATATACTGCGTACTAAAGAGGAGCATATAAAAAAGGTCAGTCGGGATTCCCGGGATCTTCTGGAGGAGAAACGCAGAAGGGATGAGGAGTTTGCTTCTATAAAGCAACAGATAATCGATTGTAACAATGAGCTTCGTGAGCTGAATTCCAAGCTGGAGAAACTTAAAGTCAAAGAGCAGGAGTTGTCGCTAATCGAACAGCAGCTAAAACAGGAGCTTAATTCCAATGAGAACGAGATTGTTAACGGACTTTATGAGATTATTCTCTCTCAGCAGAGCAGAAATCAGCAAGATTCTCTGAAGGAGGACTGCTCCCTGAACCAAGATTATCAAAGTGTGTTTGATACAATTAAACCTGCTCAGGATGAAGTTGAAAAGAAACAGGAATTTCAAATTGAATCAGAGGAAAATCTGGCTGCAAAGGAGCAGCAATCAGAGATTTCCACAGACGACACTGAGACATCGACGGTGGTATCAGGATCTGTTGTTAAGGAGGTAATACCTCTGGCTCCACCTTTTCCAAAATCGGTTGTTAAGACCACCAGGGGAAGAGTCATAGGAGAGTATTATTACGACAGCAGTGTTTATAAGAACAAGAGACATTATATTTTCAACAGCAGATATTTTTATGAACAGCTTTCAATGAATGTCAAACTGCTAAGGCAGAGGTTTGATCAGAACATTTATTCTGAGATTCAGAAGATGATCGAGGATGCTCACAACCGGATCTCTGAAAGTGATAAGCTTCATTTTGAAGTTTCGACTAACGAAATTTTGAATGCCAGGACACTTAAGAAACTATGGCAGGATGTAAAAAATCGGGATATTGATGAGGTTGACCGCTTCAGCAACAGACTTCGAGCTAAAATCGATATGCTGGGTTTAAATTACACAATCATGTTGCAGGAACAGATGAAGCGGTGTACAGAAAACTGAATATCCCAATTTGCATTTTAGCCGTTTTGCTGATTTTAAGTGTAACTGGTGCAGAGAAAAACGATCCGGATGATTCAGGTGAAGATTTAGTTACTGCGGTTCAGGTTGAGTCTTCAGCTCAAAGCCGCAGCACAGTGACTGGAAGCGAAAAGTTACAAAAAAGCCCTTCCACAAAATTCCGCCCTGGCGTATTCTTCTCCAGATTTGCCCAAAAGAGTGCTGTTAAAGAATTTGCACAAAAATCAAAGGTAACAGTCCAGAAAGGCTTGAAAAACAAAAGGAACCGGACGGTTCTTTTTGTCTTGTCTGTATTTGCTGCAGGTGTTCTGATTTTTATCAGGTATTTTCGAAAATTGGGAAAAGTTAATCGATTCATGACTACCACCAGATTGTCGGTTATGAACCGTTTTGTGCGACAGGCCTGCAGATACATCGAAAAGAATTATGCAGATGTGGATTTAACCGTTGATCAGATCTGCAGTGATCTTGTAACCGGAAAGGCTTATCTGGAAGCTCTTTTCAAAAAAGAGCTGGGGATGAGAGTGGAAGATTTTATCGATCAGGTACGTATAAACAGAGTAAAAATAATGATAAATAAGAACCCGGAGATGTCATTATCAGAAGCAGCGAAAGCAACCGGATTTGCAGATGAAAAGGAATGCCTGGCCAGATTTCGAAGTATTTGCGGAGTGGATTTTGAGGCTTACCGGTCCAAGAGTGGCGGGTTGCTGTGATGAAAATGGCCTTTTTCTTATTATCGGTTCTCAATTGTTTTCTTTTTGCCGGTATTGAAAAAGAGAAATGGAAAGCAGTTCAGATATATGATTCTCTGGAGGTGCTGTTAAATGGCAGACGTGCCGGATCTCTTAGTAGTATGATAAAAGTGAGAGATTCGGTGGTAGAGGTTAGTAATATTCTGGATATAGAGAGTCGAATGCATGAAAAAAGGGTATATGGCTTTGATGGCAATTTGATTTCTGCAGAACAGAAGATGATCAGTTCCGCAGGAGAAAATTACTGGAAGCTTAGTTGTGATTCAGGGCACTGGAGCCTTCTTATGAGAGTTGGTGGAATGGAGCGGCGGAAGGATATGCCAGTTGTAAAAGAATCAATAAACTCTCTTTTTGAGATCTATCATGGCATTCTGGATTCATCTCTGGAAATCGGAAGCACTTGGACTGATAGTGTTATTGAGCTGACTTCTGGTGAGTACTTAATTACCAAAACCGTGTGCAGGGAAAAACCGGATAAAAAAAATGGTTACAACTGGGTATTGGTGAGCAGGAACAATATCAGTGATAAAGATGAGGTTTGGTGGCTAGATCGCAAGGGGAAAACGGTGTATCGGGAGATTTACCCTTTTGTTGCCAGAGCCAGTGAGACTTCATCAAAAAATGGCAAGATAAAGCAAAAGGACTTGATTGAGGCTTTGAAAATCGGGGCAAAGAGAAGGGTTGCAGCATCTGAGCGGATATTTATCTCTTTTGATTCTACATATCAGCTTGATACCTCTGTTATTGATTATTATCAGAAATCTGAAGGCGGATATTTGCTGAAAGATCTGGAGACAGAATGTGGCAACAGTTTACTGAATGAGAAGCTAGCTGATTCTCTGAAGATCTATACATTACCTACAGCAACGGTGCAGTCGGATCATCCCGACATTATCAAGCTCTCAAAAGCCATACAGAAAAACACAGATTCTCTGTGTGCTTTGGTAAGGGTATTCAACGATTCGGTTTACCGGATTCTCAAAAAACGAAACATTACCACTTTTTCCAGTGCAGTGGAGACATTGAAGGCAGGTTTTGGAGATTGTGGAGAGCATGCAGTGCTATTGGCTGCGCTGCTGCGGGCCGCAGGAATACCTGCGCGGGTGGTGATGGGTTTGGTTTATATGGAATACGGAAAGGGTTATTATTATCATGCCTGGGTCAGCGCATACACCGGGAAGTGGATATTTGCAGATCCCTCACATGGGGTGTTTCCAGCAGGTCATGACAGGATTCCATTGGTGATCGATGATGCGGGGGAGAAAACAATTCAGCTTTCAAGGCTTTTTGGCAGGGTAAGGGTAGAGTACAGGCAGAGATAATACAGTATTTCTATCTGAGGAAAAATGTCTTGCTAATCGTGGTATTATAAGATATTTTGAGACATTTAATATGCAATAGATTTGCGTCTTGTCAAGATACAAGGATTTTCGGAGTGTAGCGCAGCCTGGTAGCGCACTTGGTTCGGGACCAAGGAGTCGCTGGTTCAAATCCAGTCACTCCGATTGATGTTTTAGGGGTCATGAATCATTGGAATGATTCACGACCCTTTTTATTTGAATAATGTCTACCGGTATTGAAATACCACAAACTGACAGCATTTGCTTTCTGATTATTTTATCCTACAAACATTATTGAAGTGATTCAAATTAGGTGAATTCGGGAAAGTAATATTTTCTTTTTAAGTTCAGTATTCTTGCTTTTAATCGAACCAAATAATTGATTGTAATAAGGATTCGAAAAATTAAGGTGGGAAAATCGTTTTTTAAGTGGTGCACATATATGCTGGCTGAAATCATGTTTTGTTTAGCGATGTTATCGGTTAATGGTACTTGTATCGATGGTTATGGTGCGATTCAGGTATCTTCTGATACAAATATAACTGTCTATCTGGATGATGCTGAAATTGGTGTAACTCCGGTTTTCTTTAAAAATATTCCTGTCGGAGTACATACAATTTCGATCTGTGACTCAAGCTGTATAAGAAACGCGAATGCATCGATTAAAAAGTACATGGGAGATATTGACAAAATTGCAAAAGGGGACAAGGCAGTCATTCGCTTGGCTATGCTTTCTGATAAAAAGGAGAGACAAATAAAAGCAAAATGGAACTATGTTTTACCAAACATTAACTTTAAGCCAAATACGAATATTGCAGATATGCAAGATTATATAATTGAAAAATATGGGTTAGAAGCCGGATATTTAGAATTAAAAATCAAAGGATGTGAAAAAGGAACCAAAAAAATATGGGTAAAGAAAGACGAAATTTTGAAAATAAGGATTAAGTATGATAAATTCGCTAAAAAAAAGGAGGTTACCAGCAAATTTATTGAAACCATTCCATGGCAATATTTCATAGACATTGAATTAGACTATGGCAAAACTAAGTAATTATTGCCCTCAATTGATAATTTCACAATAATAGTTATGAATTGCTAACAGATGGAGGGTGTGAGATGCTTGAGCACACAAAAATCTCCATTTAAATGTGGCGTTCAGTATATTAAACCGATTCCATTGTTTGGTGCAGTATTACCAGCTCTCAGTTCTTTTAGATTCACATAAACAATTAAAAAAGTGCGAAAACGCCCAAATTAGCGATGAAATATTTTTACTTGGGGGACAGGGTGCTGGAGGTTCAGTTTTTTCATTCCGGTTCATCTTTTAATATTTTACCCTTTGCCATAGTGAGATGTTTGTTGTGAATCAGCTTTCCAGTTTCTACCAGGATCCTTTACGTTTATGCGATATGAATTTTGGCGAGATTTCCAAACATTTACATCGTTGTCCATCGCTGATAGTGCCGGTTGGCTCTATGGAACCGATTGGCCTTTATACCGTTACAGGAGTTCTGACGCGTTGTGGTGAAGTGCTTGCGGAAGCATTATCTTCAAAGCTTCAGGTGCTTACGGCTCCGTCGATAAATTATAGCTGCACTACTACATTTAAATCATTTGAGGGATGTGCCGGAATAAAAGAGAGAACATTTACCAACATGTTGACCGAAATTTGCAGGGACTGGATATTTCAGGGATTCAGCAGGATATTACTGTTGAGTGTTTCATCTGAGAATGATACTGCATTGAATTGTGTTTTGAAACGGTTGAACCACAGCAATGAAAAAGTAAAGTGTTTTTCATTGCTGTCGGATACCAGGGTGGCGGATCTGGTTAGCCGTAACAGGGTTGGAAAAGAGTTAGGGAGATCGGAATACCTGATTCTTTCTCTGGTTCGGTTTCTGTTTCCGGAACTGCTCAGGGATAGCCATCGCAGTGGAGCCCATAGGTTGCCGGAACCCGGAGAATACCGGACCTGGAAGAAAAGAGGAAAGGATCCTCAACTGTTCAGAAAGATGTTTCCGGATGGATCTACTTCTGAGATTTCGGGGAAACAGAGTACTGAAACTGGAAAAGATCTGTTTAATTATATAATGAAGATGCTGGAAGAAGAATATTCACCTTTTCTGATAGTACCGCAAAATGCTTCTTAACAACATAAAAGAATTTAAATTTGACAACGGCCTGAAAGCCATTTGTTTGAAAAAGAGTGGTGCACCCATTGTTTCCATACAGCTCTGGTATAAGACAGGCAGTATTAATGAGCATGACGGGGTGCGTGGAGTAAGTCATGTCCTTGAGCATATGATGTTCAGAGGGTCGGCAAAATTCAAGCCTGAGGAGCATGCCAACCTTATCAATACTGTGGGGGGGCACTCCAATGCCTTTACTGCAGAGGATATGACCGTTTATATGAACAGTGTTCCATGTAAATCACTGGAGATGGTTCTTGAGCTGGAAGCCGATCGCATGGATACCCTGCGATTAGAAAGTGATATTTTTCAAACAGAGAAGAAGGTGATCATTGAAGAGTATCATACGTACATGAATAACCCTTTGACTAAAGCGTTTCTTGAGTTCAGGCAGGAGTTTTTCAGGGGACATCCTTATGAGGTAAGTCCATTGGGAAAACTGCAGGATCTTCAGTCATTAACGGTTGAACAGTGCAGAGACTATTATCAAAAATGGTATTCACCTGATAATGTAGTATTAGTGGTTGTAGGTGATTTTGATGAAGGAAACATTTTTGAGCTGATAAACAGGTATTTTGGGGAGAAGAAGCCTTCAGATGGTGCTGGCAGAGTGGATTTGGTGCGTTCGGGTATCAGGAACATGGCTAACCGGATGAGCCGAAGGGTGGAATTTGATGTGCCGATATTGATAGTCGGTTTTCCGGCTCCCTCTTCTTCGCATGAAGACGCGGTTCCGATGGAGATATTGCAGCAGGTGCTTTCCGGTGGAGAGAGCAGCAGATTGCACAAGGAGATTGTCAGGAAACAATCGGTAGCGGTTATGTCTGGTGGGATAAATCATATGTTGAAATTTGCCGGCATGTCGTTATTTTTTGCTGCTTTCACTCCTGATATGGCTGTTTCCCGTGTGGAAAAAGCGGTTCTTGAGCAGATCAGGAAAATCAAATCTGAGGGAATTACCATTGCAGAGATGGAGAAGATAAAAAACAGCATTTTAACCAATAGAATTTTTGAATTATACAATGTTGATAATATATGTCAAAAGATTGGTTACAGTGAGTGTATCGAAGGCGATTACCGGTTGTGGGTGAGGCGGCTTGATGCATTGAAGACACTGGATGGGAGCAGGTTGATGGATGTGGCGCAAGCCTATTGGGATGATTCAAAATGCCATGTACTCCATCTTCGACCATCAAAGGTCAATCCTCTGCTATATGCAGTGGGGCTTTTCCGCAGATTATTTGGTAAATTCAGACGGGGAAACTGATGGCAGGAATTTATAAATTTCCGAAAATTGAAGAGGTTGTGCTTTCAAATGGTTTACACCTTATTATGGTTCCTGATGATGAGCAGGATGGATTAATTGCCATCATTCAGTTCTCAGTGGGTACATTTTCTGATCCTTTGGGTATGGAGGGGACAGTAGAGCTGTGTACCAGGCTTCTTCAGAAGGGCTGTGGCCGGTTGAATGCGGAGCAGTTCAATGAGAAGATGGAATATGCAGGAGCATCGCTTTTTTCGGATGTCGGAGAAGAGCATGTGGCTTTGGGAGTACGCATGCTTGCATCGAAGCAACAGGAGATTTTCCCTTTATTCTGGAAGATGATTTCTGATCCGATGATGGAACAGCGTGAATTTACCTTGTTGCAGCGTGAGATGATTACTGCATTAAAGGCAGAAATTTCTGAGCCAGGAGTGCTGGTAAACCGTCATTTTTACCGGGAGCTTGCCGGTGAGGAGCATCCGGCCGGAAGATTTTATTCCATAGAGGCTGTAAGGAAAATTACAGTAGAGAAGGTGAGGGATTTTTACAAAAATTATTTCTCTCCGACTAAAGCGATACTGGTAGTAGCAGGGAAATTTGATCCTGAAAAATTTAAAGAAAGCAACTTATCTCTTTTAAAGGAGTTTAATAACATTAACAATGCTCCATCGGTTGTAGCATCTACGGTGGTGCAGCCTCGCAGAGTGGTACGATTAATTGATAAGCCGATCCTTTCCCAATCTTCGATAGTAATCGGGCACAGTGCGCCTGGAGAGATTTTCGCTCGGAAAGCTGAATTGATTTTGGCAAATTACATTTTTGGCGGGGGTAACTTTTCCTCCAGACTCATGAGCAGGATTCGCAGCACTGATGGCAGTACATACGGGATTAGCTCTCAAATAGCTTCGGAGCGATACTTTGGGGCTTTTCTGATTCAGACTTCAACTCAGAACAGTCAGGTAGCAACGGTGATCCAATCTATTCTGGATACTTACAAAGAGTTTTGTGAGAATGGAGTAGAGCAGAAGGAACTGGAGAATGCCAAACAATTTGCGATTGGCAATATGGCTTTTCAGTTGGAGGGGATAGGTAATATTGCGGAGAAGCTATTATGGTTGCGTTTTTATGATCGAGCCGATTCATATATAGAGAATTTTGATTCTATGATTGATCAGATCAGTCTTGAGAGTATCAATGAAACTATAAGAAACTGTTTTTTTCCTGAAAATGTGATCATTGCGGCGGTGGGCCCTAAGGCACAGATTTATAGGCAACTTAAGGAGTTTGGGTCAGTGAACTCTTTTCATTATCGAGACCGGCTTTAGGTCTTCAAATCTTAAGGCATGAATTATTCATAAACTATATTTCAGTGTATTATGGAATCTGTAGTATTAAGTTTAGGCAGTAATCTTGGTGATCAGTGCATTTATATCAGCCGGATGGAGGAGGCACTTTTCTCAGTTTTGAAGGGGATACTGCGCAAATCTGACTTGCTAAGGACCGAACCTGTTGGGGTAGAATGCCAGCCCTGGTTTATTAACCGTGTTATTAGTGGTAGTTTTGAAGGTACAGCTCAGCAACTTTTGGAATGCACCAAAGAGATAGAGAAAAAACTGGGGCGAGACAATAAGAAGCAGATGGTTCCCAGAACGGCTGATATTGATATCTTGTTATTTGGAGGGCAAATCATTAATACTTCAGAACTTGTAATACCCCATCCCAGGATACTTTTCAGGAGATTTTGTCTTGAAGGGATGAATCAGATAGTTCCAGATTGGCTTATTCCTGGGACAGGGATGTCAGTCTCAGAGCATTACAGACAGATGGGGCCACAAATCAGAGCTCAAAAGATTTTCCATTTTCATGAAAAAGGATCAGATTACAGAGATGGCAGACCGTGACAGTCGAAGTTCGTTACATTTCAATTACCTTTGTATAGAAGGAGTAATAGGGGCAGGTAAGACTTCATTGAGTTATCTTCTTGCTGAACGGTTTAATGCAAGGACTATTCTGGAGGAGGCGGAGGAGAATCCTTTTCTTACCAAGTTTTATTCAGACCGGAGAATGTTTGCATTTCAGACGCAGCTATGGTTTCTGGTCTCCCGTTACAAGCAGTTGTCAATGATGGTTGCTCAACAGGACCTGTTTCATCAGGTGACCATCAGTGATTATATATTTGCCAAAGACAGGATATTTGCAAACATTAATCTGGATGAGGACGAGCTTATTCTTTACAACCATCTTACCAGGGTTATGGAATCCTCAATAGCTCAGCCAGACCTGGTGGTATATCTGCAGACTTCCACTGATGTCCTGTTAAAGCGCATCGAAAAAAGGGGGCGTGCTTATGAGTACAATATGGATCGGGATTATATTGATCTGCTCAATCAGGCCTATAATCATTTCTTTTTTCATTACAGCAGCACACCCTTACTGATAATAAACACTAATGATATCGATTTTGTAAATAACAGTGATGATTTTGAAGAAATCGTGGAGCAGATAGTGAGGGCCAGAAATGGCACTTCCTATTATCAGCCGATGGGCTCCAAGGATAAAACACTGATTGTGGAGCGCAGAGCAGGCAAGAAGAAAAATGATATGCAGCTTTAAAATCAGAGCTGCCGGCAGCTTGGGAAAATGTGCTCAACAGTTTATTAAAAGGAAAATATATGAAAATTGTAAAGTCATCGGCTGAAATGAAAAATCTTTCGCTTACTTATCAGACAAGTGGACGGACTGTATCACTGGTACCTACAATGGGGGCATTGCACAAGGGGCACCTTTCATTGCTTAAAATAGCCCGGGAGAATTCTGATATATCGGTAATGAGCATTTTTGTAAATCCGACTCAGTTTGGTCCCAATGAAGATTACCAGAAGTATCCCAGAGTGTTCGAGCAGGATTGCGTTTTGGCTGAGGAAGCCGGTTGTGATATCATATTTGCTCCTTCTGTCGAGGATATGTACCCTCCTCATTACAGTACCTACGTTTCGGTAGAAAAGATAACAGAGGGTCTTTGTGGAATAAGCCGACCAAATCTTTTCCGTGGAGCGGCTACAGTCGTTTTAAAATTATTCAACATTGTTAATCCTCAGATTGCAGTTTTTGGACAGAAGGACGCTCAGCAGTTGCTGGTTATTCGAAGAATGGTCAGAGATTTGAATCTGTCAGTAAAAATCGAAGCGGCTCCAATCTTCCGTGAAGAAAGCGGATTGGCTATGAGCTCGAGGAATTCTTATCTTACGGTTGCAGAAAAAAAGGATGCGCCTCTAATTTATAAGAGTTTGAAAAAAGCAGAGCAGTTATTTAACCAGGGAGAGAGAAAGGCGGTGGTAATAAGTGAGGCCA
The DNA here is from genome assembly GCA_012519985.1 of Fibrobacter sp. Classification (GTDB taxonomy): domain Bacteria; phylum Fibrobacterota; class Chitinivibrionia; order Chitinivibrionales; family Chitinispirillaceae; genus JAAYPC01. The sequence continues at coordinate 61,848 of JAAYPC010000029.1, read as the reverse complement.
TTGCTGAAGAGTTAGGACAATCATCTCTTCTTAAGCCCGAATATATTAATGTAGTCGATCCTGTAGAGTTAAAACCAGTAGATATTTTGCAGTCTACTGCGCTTGTAGCTATTGCCTGTTGGACTTTAGAGAGTGGCACTCGCCTGATAGACAACATAGTTTTAGGAGGCTCGTTGTGACCAGCAATAAAGATATCCCTTTAATATTCAATCTTTTTCCCAGGCACTTCAAGACCATACATCAATGGGCAGATATAATTTCTCATGTTAAAGATATGGGTTTTAATGCCATTTATGTGAATCCTTTTCATGAGACCGGTTTTTCCGGCAGTTTGTATGCTGTTAAGGATTATTACCGGCTGAATCCCGCTTTTCTTGATCCACAGGATAACCCTTCGGACTTTTCACCATTAAAAAATTTTATCGGCAAGTGTATGGAAAACGGACTGGATCTGATTATGGATCTGGTAATAAACCATACTGCTTTTGATTCGGTTCTTACCCAATCACACCCATTGTGGTATAAACGGGATGCTTCGGGAAAACTGATGTGTCCTTATGCTGTTGATCCTGCTGATGCTTCAAATGTTACAGTATGGGGTGATCTGGCTGTAATCGACAACGAAAAAAGTAAGGATATCGAGGGATTGTGGAATTATTGGGATGAGCTTATCAGATTTTATCAGGATATGGGAATTTTAGGGTTTCGATGTGATGCAGCTTATCAGGTTCCTGCAGCTTTATGGCAAAGGCTGATCTCATCATCCAAAAAGCGTTATCCTCAGACCAGATTTTATGCAGAGACACTTGGGTGTCAGATGTCAGAGATTGAAGCGCTCTCTTCAGTCGGTTTTGATTATTTGTTTAATTCTTCAAAATGGTGGAATTTTGATAAACCCTGGGCAATTGAACAGCACAGTCTTAACAAGAAGATTGCTCCTTCGATTTCATTTCCGGAATCACACGATACAGAAAGGTTAGCCTCGGTAAAACCCGGAACCATGGATGTACAGAAGTCCAGATATGCGGTTGCCGCCCTGTTTTCCAAAGGACTTCTAATGCCTATGGGGTATGAGTATGGTGCCATCACCAGGATGGATGTAGTAAAGGGAACACCTGAAGATGTAGATAAACCGCAATGGGATCTTTCCTTGTGGATAAAGCAGATTAATGCGTTAAAAAAGAACATAGCGGTTCTGGGTGAAGAGGGAGAATGGTGTGCATTGTGTGAATATCATCTGCCATTTCTTTTTCTTCAGAAAAATTCGGATAGTGGAAATCCTCCTGTTTATGTATGTATTAATAAACGATTGACTGCAGAGACTGATGTTGAGCAATGGATGATACCGGAAAAAGTTAAGAGCTGTACAAAGGCTATGGGTTTGCTTTCTGAAAAGATCGGTGAGGAGCCGCTTCCTTCTGCATTTACCCTTGATCCTGCAGATGTCGTGCTGTTTTATTGATGAACCGATAGTTAAGAGTTGCTATAGATGAAAAAAGCATTGTTTCTTGACAGAGATGGAGTAATCAACATCGATTGTGCATATCCCCACAAACCAGAACAGATAATTTTTTCGGATGGCATTTTCAGTTTATGTAAAAAGGCATTATCCAAAGGATATCTGCTTATTGTAGTTACGAATCAGGCTGGGGTGGCAAAAGGATACTTCACTGAAGATGATGTAAAGAGACTTCATGATTGGATGCAGCAGCAGTTCAGCGATCAGGGAATAAAGATTGATGCATTTTATTACTGTCCTTTTCATCCTGATGCTAAAGTCCAGAGATACAAGAAAGATTCAGACTGCCGAAAGCCGAAGCCGGGCATGATTCTTCAGGCGTTAAAGGATTTTAACATTGATATCAGTAAGTCGCTGATGGTTGGGGATAAGGAGTCTGACAGGATTTTACTTCCCGGGCTCAGGTCGGTTATTATAAAGAGTAAATATTCTGCAGAAAAGTATGATGTAGTGAATCTGGCTGAAGTAGAGAGATTATTGTAAAAGTTACAATAAAGTCTGCAAAGAATCGAAAAGTTAGCTTAATGCTGAGAATATATCAGATGCTGCTTAATTAAGAAATCCTTATCAGCAGCGCGGCAAGTTATATAAACCAAAATATCTATTATAAATATCCTACAGGAGGAGTTTGTGACTAACAAAACCCCTGAGAAGAGAGAGTCTTCTTTAAAAATGTTGTTTCACAAGACCTGGTTTTATTATGCAGGTTTTGCAGTGTTGCTGCTTTTAATATTTGGTCAGTTTATCTTTTCTGATATGATGTTTTACAGCTCGGATCAATTAGGGGGGTTGGATGCAAGGTATTTCCTGAAGGATTCGATTCTGAAATTTAAACAATTTCCAGTGTGGTTTAATTCCAGGTTATCTGGAATGCCATCGATAGATGCGATTTTTGGAGATGCCATTTATCCGCCATCAATGGTTATGCACCTTCTTTTTTCGATTCCCAGGTCGATAGGCATGAAAATGTTGTTTCATGTTTTCCTGGCGGGAGTATTCTTTTTCCTCTTGATGCGGAAAGGTTTCGGATGCAGCCGGGTTCTATCTTTTGTCTGCGGAACCTTTTACATGCTCAATCCTCAGTTTGTTTCTTTGATTTACGGTGGGCACGATGGGAAGATGTATGTAATTGCATTACTTCCTTTTGTTGTCTGGCGGTTAAAGGCATTGATGGAGCGCCCTGGTATACGTAACGCATCGTTTATGGGGCTGGGAATTGGGATGATGCTTTTAACCTCTCATATTCAGATGACTTACTTTGTGTTATGGGGATTGTTTTTTTACTGGTTGGTTTCAATGGGGATTGTACTGGTACAGAAAAAAAGCAAGGGGACTGCGGTTTCTCTTACCTTGTATTTCTGGCTGGGCATATTTATAGGTATCGGGATAGGACTGGTACAGCTTCTCCCTTCTTATATGTATGTAAAGAATGCATTTTCGGTTCGTGGAGTAGATCGGGGTTTTGAGTATGCGGCATCCTGGTCTATGCACTGGCCTGAAATATTCTCCTTGTGGGTTCCTGAATTTGTAAATTATCTGGATTATTACTGGGGGGAGAATCCCTTCAAGCTAAACACTGAATATGCTGGTGCCATTGCATTACTGCTGGGAGTACTTGCAGTTATAAGGAAACCTGGGGTATATCGTTATTTCTGGGCTGGATTTACCCTTTTTGTGCTTTCATACTCATTGGGTGCTCACTCTTTCATATTCAAGCTTGCATACCATATTGTGCCTGGAGTAAGTAAATTCCGAGCCGCATCCATGATTACTTTCTGGAATTCTTTTGGTGTAGTATTACTGGCAGGGCTGTTTCTCAAGGATGTTGCAGAAGGTAAGCTGTCCGGCATGAATGAGGTGTCTCAGAAAAAGTGGATTAAAGGAATATTGCTGGCAATCGGTGGTTGCTTAGCGGTTACTCTTTTGTTTTCAAACAAGGGTTTTGTTCAGAGCTTGTTTGCATCTGTACTGACTGATCAGAATAAGCAAGCTATATTTAATATAAATTTCACAGAGCAATTTGTACCTTATCTGTGGCTTTGGATGTTTTTTGCAATTGGTACACTGTTATTGCTCTATGGTGTGATAAAAGGTAAAGTCAGTGCTTCGTTTTTTATTATTGCAGTATTTATTCTCGGACTGGTGGATGTGTTGCGGATTGATATTGGAAAAAAGCCGTCACTTCGATCAAATGGGCAGAAAATAGGGTTTATTCAGCTTATGGATCCTGCGCGATTAATCAGGCAGGAAGAGGCACTGAATAGACTGAGCAATGAAATGAAAGTAGCCCCCTTTCGCTGTTTTTCTCTTCCTGGAGCGATGCCTGTTCAAAATGGTGAAGGGATCTATGGCCTCGAAGGAGTAGGTGGTTTTCATGATAATGAATTGAAATGGTACAGGGATTTCAGAGGAGATCAACAGGATAGAAACTTTTTCTCTTCCCTGATTGGTTTCTCAGGAGATGGTCAGGCTTATTTGAAAACAGAAGAACTTCAGAATGGCAACCCTTATCTTAATCTGGCGAATGTCCAATACTATCTTATCCGTTCTCAGGGAAAGCTTATGGCGATTAGAAATGAAAGTGCATTAGGTAGAATATCTTTTGCGTCCAGATATGTGGTAATGGATTCGTCACAGATATTAAGTGCGCTTAATGACGGGAGTTATGATTATCGCAATACTGTGGCTTTAACTACCGCACCTGAAATACAGCAGGTTAATGATGATTCAATCAAGGGAAATATGTCGGTTTTCTGGAAGAAGTATTCTCCTAATTATAGGAAAGCAGAAATTTCAGTTCCTGGGAACGGTTTTCTTCGAATCTCAGAGATCTATTATCCCGGGTGGGAGATACGGATAGATGGAAAGAGAACTGACTACTACCAGGCTGATTATTGCTGGATGGCGGTACCGATCACTGGGGGAAAGCATGTGATAGAGCTGATTCCTCATTCTTTATTTATAGGCAAAGCAGTTGCAGTATCAATTGGACTTTTGTCTCTTCTTTCGATGTATTGGCTTTTTTTGATGGCTTATGGGAAAAAAAGAAAGACTTCTTCTGTTAACAAAAGCAGTAATGTATCTATGCCAGAAAAAAGCGGTGTACTTATTGAATACTGATTTCGCAGAAATACCATTTTTACTTTGTCATGCAGAGAGCAGCAAATTACGACAGATTATGGACTTTTAGAAAAAAGAAGCACATTTATGGGCATATTCAATAAATTGTATAGTTTGGGTATCCGTTTAAAAGGAAATACTGAATATCTGTCTTATGGGCGAGATGTAGTATCAGATTTTATAAAAGAATATACCCGTTCTTTAGGATTACAAAAAATAAAGGTGCTTGATATAGGTTGTGGCAGCGGTGATGATCTGATTAGAGTCAGTGATGTTAGTGGTGCAGAATGTGATCTTTACGGTATTGAGTTTTATGAGCCATATTGCCTCAGATGCCGTGAGAGGGGGATAGATGTCAGTTCAGTTGATATTGAGCGAGAAGCTCTTCCCTATGAAGAAGCCTTTTTTGATGTCATTATTATTAATCAGGTTATTGAGCATCTCAAAGAGATATTTTTTGTTTTTTCTGAAATTTCCCGGATTATTAAGCCAAATGGTATGGTGGTTGTGGGTGTTCCAAACCTTGCTGCGTGGCATGACAGGCTGGCGGTTTTATTAGGTGAACAACCAACCTGTTTAAAAACGCTTGGACCTCATGTCAGGGGTTTTACTGTGCCATCATTCAGAAAGTTTATAGAATGTGATGGTTACTTTAAACTATCGGAATTTAAGGGCAGTGGTTTTTATCCTTTTCCGGCAGTCTGTTCTCGCCTGTTTTCCAGACTGTTCCCTTCATTATCCACCGCAATTTTTTTTGATGTTCGGCGAACCGAGAAATCAGGTACTTTTATAGAAGTGCTGAACTCCCGCTTTTTTGAGACGAATTTTTATGACGGAACCCGAGGATAATTCTTTTTGTTGGTGTAATTAAAGATCATTTCCCAGAGTATAGGGACAGCACCAGCCAGCTTCATCAATATTAATAGATTACAAATCAGGATATAAACTCCTAATTGTTCGGAAGAAAGTCCAAGGTGTTTAAACATCATGGCAGACAGAGCTTCTCTGACCCCCATGCCATTTGGAGTTAATGGTTGCGCCATACTGATGATTTCAATCAGTGGGATATAAGCAAAGCACTCTTTTGGAAAAAAAGAACCAGTGATTCCTTTAATTATCATCGCAGAGACACTTATTAACAGAAATTGAATGATTGTGGTTATGAATATGGTAAGGAGAACACATTTTTTCCTGTATCTGAATTGATAAATTGCTTCCCGAAGATTTTCAACTTTTGACAGGTAGCGTGAGGGTATGGCTTTTGAGGCCAGGTTTCTAAAGGGTTTGGTCAGCTTTTTGGAAAAGGAGAAGATTACCAGAATACAAATTGCTATAAAAAGGATTAATGCAGCTTTAACAAGTGTTGCTGAAACTGCAGAGTCGGATAAAAGGATCAGACCATAAATAGAGAAGGCGAATGAGACGACAAGTCCTGTGATTTTACATATCCATGCAGTGCTCCAGCTTACTGAGGAACCGGTTTTTTTAACAATCAGAAGTGTTCTGACGACTTCCTGAGCAGCGCTGGTAGGGAGGACAAGAGAGTAGAACAGGGATTTGAAGTGATATGATATAGTTTGAGTGAATGACAGATCCTGGTCGAAAGCACGAAGCAGCAGCCACCACCGTAAGCCTTGCAGAAACATGGTGATCAGGATTACGGAGAGTGTCAGAGGAATGGTCCACCCCTGAATAGCATTAAATGCGGCGATGAGTTTTGAAAACTCGATTTTGGATAAGATCCAGATGAAAGGGAGTACGACCGCAACAATTCTGATGATTTTCAGTATGATCTTTGAGAGTCTGTGCTTCATATTATACACATAAAATACGTTCAGCCTTACTTGTTATGAAATGTTTGCTACCGATTAAAACACTTTATAGCCGTTCCATAATGATGGAGAAGTTAAGAAAGTTGCTGCTATCTTATAGGAACAGGGGATTTTTTCTTAATTTTGACTATCAGATTTTCAAAAGAGGAGACCAGTGATCTTAGTGGGGGAGGAAGGAACGGTTTTAAGCTGTTTAATAAAGCAGAGTCTTCGGTTTCGAAAGTCGCAAGAAAGAGGGAAGATGTGACATAGACCAGGCAACCAGCTATAATAGAAGTAATCAAACCGGGAAGGGAATCGTTTTGTAAGATTAATAGTTTCATGGTAGAAGCCATAAATATGGTAGAGCAGAGGATTTTCAGGATTGAGATGAAGGGGAAAGTGAGATTCATAATTTTACAGGTATAGATTAGACCACCTACAGACCCCAGAATAGTGGTTATGCTATGACAGAAAGCCGCACCGAGTGCACCATAGGGTTTTATCAGAATGATGTCCATCACTATGTTGATAATGGCCAGTATCATACCATATTTATAAATGAATGATTGTTTATCGAAGCCATAGAGTATAGCGGAGCCTGGATTTGCCAGACTTGAGATGATGGAGCTGAAAAAAATGATCTGGAGGACCTGTTGAGCTCCGTAAAACTCAGTTCCGTATAGATAGAGAATTAATTGATGAGAAAGAATTATTCCGGCGGTACCGACCGGAAAGGAGAAGAAAGCCAGATATCGGGTGGAAATGTAGAAGAGTCTTTTCATTTTCTCTTTGTTACCGGAGCCACAATATGAGGACATTTTCGGAAAGAGAACTTTCCAGAAGGCAGAGGGGAGGATAGACATGAATTTCTGTGTAAGATTGTAGCCCAGATTGTAGTAACCAATTTCGATTGCATTACAGAATCTGCCTAAAAAGAAGTTCTCGCTTTTATCCCATACGATTTTATCGCACAGTATAATGGCCAGAATGCTTTTGTTATAGGAGATGATTCTTTTTTTTATATCCATTGACAGTGTTTTATTGTTTCCACTGATAACACCTTCACGATAGAGTATATAGCCATAGAACAAAGCATTGATGCAGGAAAAGAGGACCATGACAATCAGAAGTCCTGTTATGCCTTTGTCTAACAGAAGAACTACAATTTTAGAGATAAAAGAGGCAGGGGTGATGACCAGGTTTGCGTAGGTAAAGTATTCAAATTTCTGTATGCCTTCAATAGCAGCAGAAAACACGGCGGTGATAATTCCTGGAATCAGTCCCAGAGCAGCAATAAAAAAGTAGAGCGATTCATCTGGAGAAAAAAAGTAATCTGCAATTTCTGATTTGAGGAAAATGAGCAACAATGTTGAAATGCCTGTTACAATAAGTTCGATTCTCAGAACATATAAAATGATAGGTTTAAGAGAATTAATGTTGTTTCTGCCCTTGAATTCAGCGATGAATTTGGTGACAGCATGAATCAGGCCCATACCGATGGCCCAGGTAACTGTATTCGAAAGCCATAGGACCAGGTTGAATATGCCATAGTCGGAAGGACCTAGTTTCCGGGCGATCCAGATGGAGATTCCCCAGGATAGGAGCATCATAAAGCCCGTGTTGAACAGGATCAGTGCCGAGTTTTTTATCAGTTGTTTTCCGGGTACATTTTCCAATCTGATCTCCGTTTTGCAGGTCAAGGCTTTTTACTTTTGATTACCTTTTGATAAAATTCCAGTGTTTGGGCACCGATTTTTTGAGGATCGTGGTGTTGCTTTAAAAAATTATAAGCGTTTTCTGCCATCATGCAGCATTGCTGATAATTGGTTAAAGCATATTTGACTTTTTCGATGAGGTCTTGCGGATTTTGCGGATTAAAAAGTAAACCGTTTTCATTGTGTTTTATTATTTCATCTATTCCGCAGCTACTACTGGCCAGAACCGGTAAGCGTGCTGCCATTGCTTCCAAAAGAGAGTAGGGGGCGTTTTCAAATATGGATGGGAAGAGAAATATTGAAGAGCGGCGATACAATATCGGTAATTTTTCACGATTAAGAGGACCGGAAAGATATACTCTGGTTCGTTGCTCTGCGGAAAGAGATCTTTCCAGCTTTTCACGGTACCAGTGTTTGCCATCAGGTTCAGAATTTCCGACCAGAGTGAAATGAATTCTTTTATCCAATTGCAATATTGACGGAAGTGCTTTTATCAACACTTCGGCTCCTTTTCTGCGTTCCAGTCTGCCTGTGAAAAGTAAATCGAAGCGGTTCATGTTGTCCTTTTTACTTATACGATCAAAATGCAATGTTGAGACTGGATTGCGGATGGTGATTATATCGGATGGCTGCAGAGCGTAAAGTTTACATATTTCTGATTTGAGAGCCATGCTGGGGCATCGGAAGCCTTGGCCATTAGCGATTGCTTTCCTTTCAAATCTGTGAAAGGATTTGCGTGAGCTGGTGAGTTCAGTCTGATTTATCTTATCGACGATTTCAGACGGCATGTGAAAATTGATGACTACCGGAAAAGGAAGAGAGCGTATACAGGCAAATGCGAGTCCGCCGTAATCCGGAAATTCAGCTATGTCAATATTGCCTTCATGATGAATTTTAGTCAGTAAGTCACGGATATGCTGGGAGCATCCCATTTCCCAGTTTGTAATGCCGTCATTCAGGGATCTTAAAAGCCGGGTCAATCTGCCGGGCGTTTTATGCTTGTAATAGTGAATAGTTACAGAATCATGAAGCTTTTCGGAGGTGGTTCCTGCTCTTAACAGCAGTTCAATTTTATGTCCCTGGCTGGCAAGAGTATTAGCCAGAGTATAAGTGTAAGTGGCGATTCCTCCCTGATCGGAACCGGTTGGTGATGGATATTCAGAGTTGACTATAGCTATATGCATGTTATTAATATTTAAAGAGATAATGTACTTTTAAAATTTATTCTACAGTTCAGGAAGCGGTGGCGCAACTCTAAAATGGAGAGGGTTGGCAGGAAGAATGTTATAAATGAGTGAGGTGTTAAAGCAGGAGAGGAGGTTGAGGTTCTCCTGTTTTAAAGGATTGTTTTTAACCGAACCGGAAGACCGGCAATGATAATCGTTCGAATCAGGTTTATATCGAACGGATTTTGATGCCTCGCTTTTTAAGATAATCTTTGATCTGTTTTATTGTGTATTCTCCGTAGTGAAGCATTGATGCAATCAGGGCAGCATCAGCATGCCCATGGGTCAGAACTTCATACAGGTGTTCTGGTTTGCCACCTCCACCGGAAGCGATCACTGGTATTGAGACCGCGTCAGCAATCATGCGGGTGAGGTTAATTTCATAACCGTCTTTTGTGCCATCTGCATCGATTGAATTCACGACCAGTTCGCCAGCTCCTAGCTTTTCGCCTGTTTTGGCCCATTCTATTGCATCCATGCCAGTTTTTGTACGTCCCCCATGTGTTACGATTTCATAGCCTGAGGGGATTTTTTCAGAGGCAGGAACAGCAAGAACATCCATGGACAGCACCACTGCTTGAACGCCTAAAGCTTCAGATGTTGCTGTGATCAGAGCAGGATTGTTGACAGCAGCAGTATTGAGATTGACTTTTTCTGCACCGGCTAACCGAACCTTTGTGCAGTCCTCCACAGTGCGCAATCCGCCGCCAACAGAGAAAGGGATAAAAATTCTGGAAGCCACTTCACTGACCACATCTATCATTATGTTGCGATTATCACTGGATGCGGTTATGTCGTAGAAAACAAGCTCATCTATGCCTTCTTCGTAGTATTTCTGAGCAGTTGCGATGGGGTCACCGATGTCTTTTGTATCTATAAATTTTACACTTTTAGCCAGTTTGCCATTACGAACATCCAGGCAGGAGATGATTCTTTTACACAGCATACGTTCCGTTCCATTGAGAGAAACCAGATAATATTTTTAAGCCAGCAGGCCCACTTTTTTCCGGGTGAAACTGGGTAGCAATGAGATTTGCTTTCGCAATAACAGCACAGAAAGAGATCCCATATTCACATACTGCGATAATGGAGTTCTCATCAGAAGGTTTTGGATAGTATGAATGCACAAAATAAAACTCTTCATTTGGCATTAAACTGTTAAGGACCGGATGAGGTTTATGTAAAAGAATAGAGTTCCACCCTATATGGGGAATTTTTAAGGATCGGTTTTCAAAGCTGAATTTTGGGCATTCACCTTCTATAAGTCCCAGGCAACTGGTATTACCTTCTTCAGAGTGAGAAAGAATGATCTGGGTACCCAGACAAATACCTAAAATGGGTATGCCACTCGAAAACGCCTGTTTCAATGCGATATCCAATCCTCTTTGCTGCAATGTTTTCATTGCTGAGGCTGCGTGACCTACTCCTGGGAATATCAATCTTTCTGCATTAACAATATCATTTGGATCGAGGGAAATTTTGGAAGGGATGCCAAGATAATCCAGAGCTCGTTTTACTGAAGTTATATTTCCAGCTTCGTAATCAACTATGGTTATCATTTCGTTTTTCCCTGTTGTAAGCAAGAAGTACCCTCTGCGGGGCATGTTTTTAGTAAAAAGTTATAACCTTTTTGTTTATGGTCATTTTTTCAGTTCATGAAAATAATTCCTGAGTCATTACTCAGGTAGATCTCTATAATGGAATTTTTTGAAGATTTAAACTATTTTACTTTTTCATCAATGGAACTCAAGTGAACAGTTCAGGAAACGGGGAGATTTGAAAGCTTATTCATGTTATCTTTTTGATGCAGATGGCACACTTTTCGATACTACTGAGCTTATCTGTCAATGCTATTTTAATACGGCGAAAGTAGCTGGAAAGGGTAGGCTCAATAAGGAGAGTGTTCTAAGCTCAATTGGTATGACTTTACGTGATCAGATGGAGATCCATTTTGGTCCTCTTACAGAGGAACGGTTCAGATATCTGAGGAAAATCCACATGGACTATCAGTTATCCATCTATAAGAAATATCTTAAACTCTGTTGTGGAGTGCATGAGAGTCTGAAGTACTTGACTGAAAGGGGCAGGCGCTGTGTGGTGGTAACATCGCGAATGAGACCCACTTTGGATATTTATCTTAAGGAAACCGGGATATTCAGTTTTTTTGAGCATTTTATAACTCCGGAATTGACTTCGCGACACAAACCGGATCCTCAACCGGCGCTAAAAGCATTGGAGTTACTGGGTTGTGAACCAGAAGAATCTCTTTTTATCGGGGATTCTACCTTTGATATTGAATGTGGGCATTCAGCAGGAACGGCCACTGCTTTTGTCAGATGGAGTCTTAATGAACCAGGTTCTTTAAGAATCGCACCGACCTATTATCTGAATGATATGAGGGATTTGTGCATTGGTTGAGATAATATTTCTGGATAGGGAGTATTTGAATTGATACGGTTTCGATCCGTAAGGAAGCGATATGGCGCATTGACTGTGCTGGAGAATGTTTCTTTTGAAATCTCTGCTGGAGATTTTTTTGCGCTATTGGGCCCCAATGGAGCAGGGAAGACCACAATTATTCGAATTCTGCTGGATTTTACGCAGGCAGGTTCCGGAGAGGTGCTTATTAACGGTATATCCAGCAGGTTGCCATCTGCCCGTAAGGGGATAGGATATCTTCCGGAGAACATCAATTTGCCGGCATATCTTTCCGGCAGGGAATATCTGCGAAGGCATGCCAGATTAAGTGATTTCAGTGGAAAAGAAGCCGAAAAAGCGATCGACCGGGCATTAGAGACGGTAGGAATGAAGAGTCGTCAGAGAAGTCGTTGTGGAACCTATTCCAAAGGGATGATGCAGAGAATAGGTTTGGCAGCTTCGCTTATAGCCTCACCACAGATACTGATTCTTGATGAGCCAACGAACGGACTTGATCCTATTGGGATTCGAGAGTTCAGGATGATACTGGAGAATTTGAAGGGGCAAGGAGTTACCCTGTTTCTTAATTCGCATATTTTATCAGAAGTAGAACGCATCTGTGACACTGCAGCTATTATAGACAAGGGGCATTTGCTGATAAAGGATGAAATTCCCAATTTGTTGCATGAGGGGGAATCTCTGGAGGATGTGTTTGTTCGGTTAATAAACAGGAAGTGAGAAGGATTAACTCATTTCTGACTTTTTATAGTGGCAATCAGGTCTCTAATTCGTGCAGCTTTTTCAAAATCCAGATTTTTTGCAGCAATCATCATTTCTTTTTCCAATTGTTTCAGTTCTGTTTTATCGGATTTTTTCGATTTTGATTTGCGGATTGTATTTGTGGAGGAATAGGAGGGTGCCGGTTCTGCTGCAGTGAGAATTTGTGCAGGAGTGGTGCTTTCCTGGTAGAAAGTGAGCTTTTCTTCGATTTTCCTTTGGACACTTTTTGGGGTGATGCCATGCTTTTGGTTGTAGGCAAGTTGTTTATTTCTTCTGCGGTTACTTTCATCCATTGCTTTTTTTATTGAATCGGTGATCTTGTCAGCGTAAAGAATGATTCTTCCGTCTATATTGCGTGCGGCTCTTCCGGCGATCTGAACGATAGAGCGTACGGATCTGAGGAAGCCTTCTTTATCGGCATCCAGAATGGTGACCAGAGCTACTTCGGGCAGATCCAGTCCTTCTCTGAGGAGGTTTATGCCTATGAGGATGTCAAAGGAGCCAAGTCGGAGGTCTCTGAGAATCTCGGTGCGCTCGAGTGTATCGATTTCTGAGTGCAGATAGCGAACTTTGAAGTCCAGTGATTCCAGATATTCGGTGAGGTCTTCGGCCATTTTTTTGGTTAGAGTAGTAACCAGGGCTCTTTGTTTTTGCTGGACGGTTATTCTGAGTTGTTCAATGAGGTCGTCGACCTGATTAATTGCAGGTTTGATCTCGATAGGAGGGTCTACCAGGTGAGTGGGGCGGATGATCTGTTCTACAAAGAGGCCTTCACTTTTACGTAGTTCGTAATCTCCTGGTGTTGCTGAGACATAGATGACCGAATCGAGCAGGTTTTCGAATTCATTGAATCTCAGGGGTCGGTTATCGAGGGCACAAGGGAGACGGAATCCATGTTCGACCAGTGTTTTTTTTCTGGCGAGGTCGCCGTTGTACATTCCCTGGATCTGTGGAATGGAGACGTGTGATTCATCGATGATGAGCAGGTAAGGCTTTTTAAAGAAGTCGATCAGGGTGTATGGTCTGCTTCCTGCTGGTCTGCCATCCAGAATGCGGGAGTAGTTTTCGATACCGTTTACATACCCTACTTCTCTGAGCATTTCCATGTCATAGAGAGTGCGTTGTTCCAGTCGTTGTGCTTCGAGCAGGCGGTTTTCAGACCGGAATTTTTCCAATTGCTCTTTTAGTTCTTTGTCAATTTGCTGCAACGCCTGATCCATGGTTACACCGGTAGTCATGTAGTGTTTTGCGGGGAAGATGGTGACTTCATCCAGAGTGTTTAGTACCTTACCGGTGAGGGGGCTTATTATTCGAATTGCTTCTATTTGATCTCCGAATGTTTCGATTCTCAGGGCCAGTTCATCATAGGCTGGTTGAATTTCGATTATATCTCCTTTTACTCTGAACATTGCTCTTTGCAGTGCGATGTCGTTTCTGGTATACTGCATTTCGGTCAGATTGAGGAGCAGTTTGCGTCTATCGATGGTGAGTCCGGTTTTTAGAACCATGCTTGAGGCCAGATAGGCTTCGGGGGAGCCAATACCGTAAATGCAGGAGACGCTGGCTACGATGATTACATCGTTGCGTGAGAGGAGGGAGCTTGTGGCTTTTAGCCGCAGTCGGTCGATATCATCGTTTATCAATGAAGTCTTGGCGATAAAGGTATCGGTGGACGGGATATAGGCTTCTGGTTGATAATAATCGTAGAAGCTTACGAAATATTCTACTGCATTATCCGGAAAGAACTCTTTGAATTCCTGATAGAGTTGAGCGGCCAGAGTCTTATTATGGGAAATGACCAGGGTAGGGAGTTGGACCTGTTCGATGACGTTAGCCATGGTGAATGTTTTTCCAGAGCCGGTTACACCCAGTAGTACCTGGTGTTTTACTTCGTTTTGAAGGCCGTTAACCAGTTGATCGATTGCTTCTGGCTGATCACCGGCAGGCTGGTAGGCGGATTTTAATTTAAAATTCATAAATATATTACGAAAGAGTTGTTAAAATGTTCATATACAGGTTTAAAAATAAGCAAATCTGGGAGCTGTTACAAGGACGCTTGACGGTTGTCAAAGATATTGTGAGCAGAATGTGTGGATTTTTTCGCTAAGATATTCACCTTGAAAGTACATCATGGCATGATTTGCTCCTTTTATTATGTCAAACTGGGCATGAGGGATGTATTGTGGTATTGATCGGGCATGACTCAATGAAACCAATCGGTCTTTATCTCCATTGAGTGCAAGTACAGGACAATTGATTTCTACAGCATCTTCGGTGCCTTCGCAGGTGGTGATCGATCGGATTACCTGGCGGTACCAGTCGATATTTTTCACCTGAATCATCTCCTTTAGAGAAGAAAGGGGATTATTTTTGCCATTGAGAGCCCTCTTGAGGATTTTCTGAATAAGCCAGTGAAGTTTATAATCGGGGTGCTTTAAAAAGAAGCGGGCCAGTTCACGGCTTTTTATTCTGTCACCGGTAGTGGAATTAATGATAAAGGAGGAGGCTAATACCAGAGCTATAACTCTTCGGGGGTGAGCGGCTGCAAAGCGGGTTGCGATGCTTCCGCCAAAAGAGACACCGCATAGATACAGGGTATCAATATTAAGGGTATCCAGAAAGTCATCGATTAAGAAACGGAAATCATTCATATCACCACGATAGATGGCTGTTGATTCTGGAAAATCGTAAGCAACGAGTTGCCAGGTATCGGAAAGTTTGTACAGATTAATGAAATTGCGCGCATCGAAGACAAGTCCGTGTAGAAAGAGAAACAGCGGGGCATTGGTTTTTGGACCAGGATGATATAGGTAGCGGTGAGTGCAACCACTGAAAGGAGAAGTAATCTCTTTGTAGATCCATCCATTTGGAGCTGACTTATTGATTTGGCTTTTTGCAGAGTTCTGGTGTTGGATTGATTCCTTTTTATTAGGCAAAGTGGCAAGCAGTAAATCAAAGATGGATCCGATCAATTTCAGGGTTAATCTAGTCATAATTTCCATTGTTAGCACATAACATACCACTCTTATTTTAATATTGATTTTAAATAATATGTAGAGTTTTATTTCGTATTTTAAGCTTAAAATCGGAAAATTGATAGATATTCAAGGGAAAATTAATGAATTATTCAAAAGAAAACAGGCCGGAACTATTGGCTCCTGCCGGTTCGATGGAAAGTTTTCATGCAGCCATAAATGCCGGGGCTGACGCTGTTTATCTTGGTCTGGATGTGTTTAATGCACGGTTGAGGGCAAAGAACTTTACCACAAAGACTCTGTCCTACCTTGTTCCTTATGCACATGACAAAGGGGTTAAAGTGTATGTTACTTTAAACACTCTGATAAGGCAGAAAGAGTTTGAAGAACTTATTCATGTTCTTTATCAACTTGAACAGATTGGGGTGGATGCCTTGATTGTAGCTGATTTTGGGGTAATAGAGGTGGTCAGAGCAAATTTTCCCTCTTTAAAGCTTCATGGAAGCACTCAGATGGCAATTCATAACATTACCGGAATCAGAGGTGCTGAGAAGTTAGGATTGAGCCGTGTAATATTGGCAAGAGAGTTAACTTGTGAAGAAATTCAAAATATAAAGAGAAAAACTTCGCTAGAGCTGGAAGTATTTATTCATGGGGCGCTCTGTTACAGTATCTCAGGGATGTGTTTGGCCAGCAGTTTTCTTGGAGGGGCCAGTGGCAATCGGGGTATGTGCACCCAGGTATGCAGACGTAAATTTAAGCAGAAATCGACTGATGGTTACTTTTTCTCACCTCATGATTTTTGTGCTATCGATTATTTGTCGCATTTAAAGCAAAACGGGGTTTGCAGTTTAAAAATTGAGGGACGGATGAAAGGACCAGAGTATGTTGATACTGTAGTCAGGGCGTACCGTACTGCAATTGACAACCCAGCTATAGTTTCTGAAATGAAGAAAATGCTTGATTATGATCTGGGAAGGCCTAAAACCACTTTTTTTCTGGGAGGAGTCACATATAGCGGATTTATAGATCAGCACAAGCCATCTGGGACCGGCCTTTTGATAGGAGAAATTTTAAAATGTACTTCGGATGGGATCATAATTTCAGGTGATATGGAGCTATTCCCCGGCGACAGACTACGGATCCATCCTCAAGATGGCTTTGAAGGGGTGAGTACAAATGTTATCGACTCAGAAATTATCGATGACAAGTTGCATATTAAAACTAAAGTGCCTGTTGGCAAAAAGGACGATCTGGTGTATCTGGTAAGCAGAAAAAGTATGTATCAGAAGTTTACAGCACCTTCAAAAGTAGATATCACCCCGGTCCATTTCAGAGCTTCTCATCCAGGGGTGAAAAGAATTCTTCAATCGGTGAATTGTAATAAAAAACTGCAATCTGTCGGCAACAGACTTTGGATAAAAATTGATTCGACAGAGTGGCTTGATCACCTGAAAGATGTTACATGTCAAAATATAATTTTATCTGCTTCTGTGAAAAACATGCATGGTTTTCTGAAGAACCGGCAGTTGTTAGATAGTTGGAAATCACGTATTATTCCGGCACTTCCGCCTTTTATTCCAGGCAAGGAATTAACTATTTGGGAAACAATGATTTCCAGATTTTCCGCTCAGGGGATAAGGAGGTTTGTCTGTAGTAATATTGGACAATCAACTCTTTTTCCTCGTGGAACCGAGCTTATTGCCGACAATCCATTATGGATAATCAATTGTGCTTCACAAAGAGCGATAAAAAAAATGGGATTTAAACATTTCGCATTTTCCCTGGAAGATGAATATCTGAATCTCAGAGAGTGTATATCACAAACGGGTATATTATATGTTTATTCACATATTCCCCTTTTTATCTCACGGATGAGGTATGCAGTCGAGCAAAATGAAGATCTGCTGGATTATTATGGCAATCCCTTTTTTGTTTCAAAAAGAGATGGACTCTATTATTTGCTGTCCAGGAAGCCCCTTTGTCTAACCCACCGTATTGCGAAGATGGCTTCGATGGGAATAGGGAATTTTTTGATAGATCTGAGTTTTATCAAGCCT
The DNA here is from genome assembly GCA_012519985.1 of Fibrobacter sp. Lineage (GTDB taxonomy): Bacteria > Fibrobacterota > Chitinivibrionia > Chitinivibrionales > Chitinispirillaceae > JAAYPC01. Next base: position 44,221 of record JAAYPC010000029.1, on the reverse strand, counting down.
AAAAGAGAATTCCTGCAAAATGTAATGGAGGCTTATAAGTCTGGCACCAGAGTATCCGATTCCACCATGTTTAATTTTAAGGCTGGTTTACGATAGATTAAGGATCAAATCAGAAGAGCTGTTCTTTTACAGTCTTGAAGATTTGTTAGGTGATGGATAATATTTTACAATAAGGGTTTAGCAGTAGTTAAGGAAAAAAGATGCGGCTTAAGAAAGGAGCAGGACGACAATATAAGAGTCGCCCTGAGAATTTTAGTAGCGTAGGATGGCAGCGATAGGGCCTGAGACCGGCATCTCATTTTGGGTCAGAACATATACTGTACCTTTTCTAAGCAGAGTATTAATAGCAGCTTTATCCAGCAGATCTTCATCATCCGGAAGCTTATTGGCATGGATTTCCACATCTTGTCGAGATTCCAGATATTTACCCCAAAAATCCTGAGGAGTATCAGATACAAAGAGCGTCTGAATACGGCCATGTACAGCTCCAGAGACAATGGTTTTGAGATCGGTGGCTGCAAGTCGGCTTTTGGTGCCCCAAAGTTGTTGAAAGGCGTCGATATCCTGTAGTCGTTTTTGTTGGAAACAGGGTTCGATCAGAGGCCAGACCCTTTGGTGAATTTCTGAATCGGAGAGATTTTTCAGATCGAGGATCAACCCTGTATCGCTTAGATATGGATAGTTGTTGGCCTCTCTATACAGGGAGTGGAGATAATCGATGCCTCCAAGAATAAGCGGGTCGTTGCTATTTTGTAAAATTTCTTCGATAGCGTCACTTACCCGGTGATAGAAATTTTTGATATTGATTTTTTGTTTATCGGTTTGGCGTCCATATCCAAAGACTGTGGTATTACGGTTATCATTCCAGGAGGGTTTACTGGCGAACTGGGTGTATTTTTCCATTCTATCAAAGCCCAGGGTATCATCCAGGCTTAGAGGAATTTTTTCCGATTCATAGCGAGTTAAAGTTAATCTTGAACCTTCAAAGAGCCTAACGTTTTTAATCTCCAGGTCCAGCAGATAGAATTTTGTGTTTCCTGATAGCAGTGACAAAAGTGGTTTAAGGTAAAAAGAGCGACCTACCATCAGAGTTTCTGGCAGGGAGGCAGGAAGACGGAAAATTTTAGTGGTCCCTGGGGCGATGAATGCTGCCAGGCCATCGGCCTGATGCTGCCAAAAGTTGCTGTTTTGCAGAATTCGTTTTAGGGGAGCCAGAAGGTTTTCAGCTTCAATGCTGCGTAGGCCTTGTGAGACCATCTTTTCCATTGCTGCAGCAACCAGATTTCTGAAGCGAATAGGATTTTGCTGCAGATCTGATCCGGTACGGAATGAAGGCATAAAGATGCTTACACAGTGGTCAAAGTGGACTGAAACCAGGTCTCTGAGATCATCTTCAGTGAAAGTGTCCACAATTATTTCTCCTGCTTAAGATTGATTATCATTTCTTTGGGAATAGAGATTGGGAAGATCAATTTCTTCATTTTTAAGTTGTTTTTACATTAGTTAAGGCAATGATTATGCCAGAGGGAACAGGTCACCGGTTTGTTAATTGCTATACAAGTAATTGAGTAACTATTTAAAAGATAAGTAGATAACAGATGTTTAACAAAAAGGGTCCTTTATAAGGCTGTTAAGCTGTCATGTGGACTTCTACGGATAGCTGACAGTCAGGAATAGAGATTTTCCCACTTTTGAGAATTGATTCTCAAAATGAACATATCTCTCTCATATCTGTCTATTGTAGGGCAGAGAAGAGGAAATTCTAAGCTTTTTTCTGCGGCATGATCTTTGCGTTATTCTTGGGACCATGAGTGAGTGGAGGTGGAATTGTCACACACATCCTCAACAGCTCACTCTTTGTAACTGGAAACTTGCTATGGTTGCTTGTCTCCAAGATTTTTCATTTCACCATTTTCAAAGGAAGTTGTATTATGTCTCAGAAGCTTTACATTGGTAATCTGCCCTACAGGACCACCGAGAGTGACATCAGAAACTTTTTCTCCAAGTACGAGCCAATCCACTCCGTAGTGTTGATCTCCGATAGAGAAACTGGACGTTCCAGGGGATTCGGCTTTATTGAGCTGGAAGATGCTAATGCAGATGCAGCCATCTCTGAGTTGGGTGACTCCATGTTTGGAGGAAGAAACCTGCGTATAAGCAGAGCCCGTGATAGAGGTGAAGGTGCACAGGTCGGGGCAGCAAGCCGGGTAAATCAGTTTAACAGAGCATAGCACTTCACTTATAGTCTTTTGCATGCACCCATCAAGGTTGCATGCAAAAAAATTAGGCGGATCAGTAAGGAATTAAATTTCTGAACCGTTTGTGGAACCAACCAAAATAATGCTCGGGATGTTCTACTATCCATTTTGAAATAATCTCATTGTGCAGTTTCTGATATTCCTCAACACGTTCATTTTCAGTATCGCCTTCAAGCTGGGGTTCTGGTGTTTCGATTATTATTATGTCATAAGTGCCATCTTTGGCCATCAAAGAATAAGCTGGCAGAACGGAACAACCGGTTTTTTCTACAATTCCTGCAACTGAACGAACGGTATTTGCTGGTTTTCCCAGAAATGGTACCATGGTACCATGTTTTCCAGCGTGCTGGTCAATCAGTATGGCAACGATACCGTTTCTTTTGATAACCTCAATCATTTTTCGTAATGCCTGCTCGCTATAGATGGTGATAACGCCAGTGCGTGATCGTTTGCTGGCAAGCCATTGATCTACCTTTTGGTTTTTCATTCGTTTGGCTATTACATTGAGGTCCGGTAGTTTTTTTCCAAAGACTTCTGCCAGCATTTCCCAGTTTCCAATGTGGGCTAACAATACTATGGTGCCTTTGTTTCTGGATAAGACCTCAGTCAGTATATGCTGGTTGTGTACCCGATAAGCAGGTGCGGTGGAGTTTGTGCGAAGAAAGTCTATTATATATCGTCCCATGTTCTTATATAGCTTAAACACTATCGATTTGATCTCTTTTTCGCTCCAGAAACCAGCGTGCTTCATATTGGCTATTACAGTTTTTTGGTAAATACCACTCAAATAAAAGATAAGCCCTGCGATACTACCCAATTTAAGCGCAATAAAACGTGGAATGATACTTATAAATTTCTCTAATATGCGAAGAAAGTAATATTCAATAGAGTATGAGAGGGTTTTAGGAATTGAGGGCATAAAGATTATCCTGTTTAGAATGGCTAATAAAGTTCAGGTATCTGATTCAAAGTAATTTCAGATCTTTTTTGATTGAAAAATAATCCTGATTTTGTTTCGTATGGAAGAGTTATATTTTGAAGCTTTGAAAAGGGATGACAGCACAGGGTGAAGTGATATAGCATCCCGCTTTTTAAAAGAGTAAAAAGTCAGGATTAAAATGGTTCACGGTTTAGTAATGTTTTCAGGTGGTCTGGATAGTGTAACAGCCACACATCTTCTTAGAAATCAGGGTCTCAAGATAAAAGCGCTTCATTTTGTTTTACCCTTTTATTCAGGGTTGGGCAGTAGTTATAAAGAGGTAAGGAGGTATGCGGATGCTTTGGGAGTACCAATACGCATAGAGGAGGAAGGTGAAGAGTTTCTGGATATGATTCTCGATCCTGCCTTTGGATATGGTAAAAATGCCAATCCCTGTATGGATTGCCGCATAGCCAGACTTAAGAAAGCTGCAAAAATAATGGAAGAGGAAGGGGCATCCTTTATTGCTACTGGCGAGGTGATAGGGCAGAGACCCATGTCACAGCGTCTGGAATGTCTGTACACAGTAGAAAAAAAAGCGAACCTGCAGGGAATACTTCTAAGGCCATTATCAGCCAGGCTTTTGCCACCCACCAAAGTTGAGGAACAGGGGTTAGTAGATAGGGAACGGTTACTGGCAATTAGCGGAAGAAGCAGGAAAGTACAGTTGGAGTATGCCAGAGAACATGGCCTGATTCATGCCACTCCTGCTGGTGGGTGTCTTCTTACCCATGCAGATCCAGCACGGCGTTTTAATGAGCTAGTTTCCCATAATCAGAAGATTTCCCTTAACGATTTTAAATTACTGGCCTGGGGAAGGCATTTCCGTCTGTCTCCATTATGCAAGATTATTGTTTCCAGAAACGAATCGGAAAATGGTATTCTTGAGAAGATAGTTACAGCAGAGGATTATTTCATGTTTATGGCTGAAATACCGGGACCGGTGGCGATACTCAGAGGGATTTGTACTGATGATGAAATCAGTGTTGCGGCATCGGTACTGGTCCGGTTTTCAAAGGCCAGAAACAGCGGAACGGTGAAAGTAAAAGTTTTTCATAAAGAGAACACCTTTATAAGAGAGGTGGAATCTGCCAACGATCAATATTGTCAGGCTATACGTATATGAATTCAGATGTGATAAACGATGCACCATGGCTCAAAATAAGCCAGCAGGTATTGCAGAAATTTTTAAACAGATGTGGAATCACTCTACATGAGGATCCCGCATCTCTTTTATACCGGGTAGCTGATGCATTTTCAATGATTCCCTATGAGAATCTTACCAAAATTATAAAGTCGGATGCAATGGTTAGCTCTTCTTCCGCTATGCGTTATCCTGATGAACTGATTTCTGATTATTTAAAATGGGGAACGGGTGGTACCTGCTTTTCCTTAACTGCTTCGATTATCGCCATCTACAATGCTTTAGGCATAGAAGCTCATCCGGTGCTTGCTGATCGCTATTATGGCCCTGACACTCATTGTGGCTTGATTATAGTAAAGCCGGAGGGACTGCTTTTACTTGACCCGGGATATCTGCTCTTTACCCCTGTATTGCTTCCCAGGCAGAATCCGGTAACGGTTCAGACCGGTTATAACAGCATAGAGCTGGTTCCAATGGATAATGGAGAGAAGGTACAGTTTTTCACTATTGTAAAAGGCAACCGGAAGATGCGTTTGGTTTACAAGATCAAACCAGTAGATTCTGTAACATTTGCTTATGCCTGGGAACAATCCTTTAAATGGGAGATGATGACATATCCGGTTTTAACCCGTATTACAGCAGGTGAGCATCAGTACTTGCAGGGAAATAAACTGGCTGTGCGAAGTGCCACAGGTACCAGAAGAGAAGAACTCAGTGCGGAAATGCAGTATAATTATATAGCCCAGAATATTGGGATTCATTCAGAAATTGTGAGAAAAGCATTGGGAGTGCTTAAACATGGCTGAAATCAAACCAGCTCTACCTGTCAAATACTTTGTGGCAGTTCTTTACCGGGAAGAAGAGTATCTTGATAAAGCAAGGATATTGATGGAGAATGCCTGGGGAAGAATTGATATAGAAGGGAATGCCCATCTATTCGATGTAACAGAGTATTATAAGCCGGAGATGGGGTCTCCGATTTTTCGCAGGCTATGCTCATTTGAAAAATTACAACTGCCAACATTTTTGGTGGAGATGAAGATCCGTTGCAATCAGATGGAGCAGCAGTTGTCTATCGATGGGAAACGCACTGTCAATCTGGATGCTGGTTATCTCGATCATAACAAGGTGGTTTTGGCATCGGCAAAGGAAGCGGGCCAGAAGATATATCTGGACAGAGGCATATATGCCGATCTTGCCGGGCGGTACAAATCCGGAAAGTACCAGCCTTTTGAGTGGTCATTTCCAGATTTCAGAGATGGACGTTATGATCAGGAACTTCTTGCTATACGCAAAAAATGTATGGTCCAGGTAAGGGAGTTCTTAAAATCGAAAGCCGTCATAGAATAAACTGTATCAGAATTGGGAGATAGCCTTGTAATGGCAACCCTTGTGGTTGCCATTGTTTTGAAATAAGAAAGGGCAGCCACGAGAGCTGCCCATACGTACGAGAGCTGCCACGAGGGCTGCCCATACACACAAGGACTGCCCATACAATATCTTATATTTTTTCCAGACTGGCACTCAGAAATCTCCAGAATTTCTGAACTGATCGGATACTGACTGCTTCATCCGGGGAATGGGGATGGCAGATAGTTGGGCCTATGGACACCATGTCAAGGCCGGGATATTTAGCACCGATTATGCCGCATTCCAATCCGGCATGAATGGCTCTGATATCAGGCTTTTTTTGAAAAAGGTCTTCATAGGTGGATTGAAGAATTTTAAGGAGTTCTGAATCGGGGTCAGGTTCCCATCCTGGATAAGCTCCGGAGAATTCCACATGAGCCTCTGCAAGGGAAAGTGCACACAGTACCGCATTGGAGAGATCATCGCGTGCGCTCTCTAAAGAACTCCTTAAAAGACAATGAATAGTGTTTTCCCCTTCGTTGCATTCAAGCATAGCCAGATTATTGGAGGTTTCAACGAGTTCAGGAAGTTGATTGTTCATTCTCATTACTCCATTAGGGCAGGCGTAAATGGCTCGCAGCAGGTTTTCCTGAGCAGGGCTGGTAAGTACCTGTTTAACCGGAGGTATTTGGGTTAGTTCCAGTCGAATTTCAGGATCGGTGACGCTGTACTCCTGATACAGTTTATTCTGCAGAACTGCGATGAATGCTTTGAGTTCATCTATATAAGAGTTGGCAATGACAAAGGTGGCAAACGCTTCCCTGGGAATAGCATTTCGTGCTGAGCCTCCAGAGAAGCTGCTGATGCGGATATCAAAATTCTGAACCAGTTCGAACAGTACCCGGTTTAGTTGTTTTATGGCATTTGCTCTTCCAAGGTGAATATCTATTCCGGAATGGCCTCCACGTAGTCCTTTCAGAGAGATTTGAAAGCTGGTGCGATGGTTATCTGCTATTTCGCAAATGGTGGTTAGCTGAGCGGTTGCATTGATTCCTCCGGCACAACCTATACACAGTTCGTCGTCATTTTCACTGTCCAGATTAATTAAAAATTTTCCTTTTAAAAGCTCGGGGGAGAGGTGGAAGGCGCCGGACATTCCGGTTTCTTCATCTACTGTGAAAAGTGCTTCTATGGGGCCATGGTCAATATCTGTGGATTCCAAAACAGAAAGAGCTGCGGCTACACCGATGCCATTGTCTGCGCCCAGTGTAGTGTCTTTGGCTTTTACCCAGTCTCCATCGATATAGGTCTGTATGGGATCATGCTGAAAATCATGATCAACGCCGCTGTTTTTTTGCTGTACCATATCCAGATGGCTTTGCAGAATTACTGTCGGACGGTTTTTATTCTCAGAACAAGCATCTTTTTTTACCAGAACATTGCCGATAGAATCAATTTGAACTGCCAGATTGAGCTTATGAGCAGTTTGTTGGATAAAACGGGAAACATGTTGTTCACCTTTTGATGGGCGAGGAATTTTGCAGAGTTCATTAAAGTGTTTCCAGAGCGATGAGGGTTCAAGTGCACCAATCATGATTTTGCTCCTATTTTATACCGATGAATTTAAAAAAGATCAGACCAGAAAATAAACTATGATGGTATTCAAATCGTGTACCTTTTTTTAAAACCTGATAAATGGATGAATAAAAATGGATAGAAAGAGGGTATTCGAAGGTGGTGAAATTTAGTTTTCACCTTCAATTTAGTATATTTAGCCCCTAAATGATTCAGAAACAGAAACCTTTATGGCTTGAAATATTAAAATTAGCCCTGCCTTTGATTTTATCGATGACGGGGTTAGTGCTGATGCAGTTTGTGGATGCCCTCTTTTTAGCCTGGTATTCAAAAGAGGCTATAGCAGCGGTTGTGCCGGCAGGTATGGCTGCGACTCTGATTATCAGTCCTTTTCAGGGTACAGCCATGTTTACATCCACATTAGTGGCTCATTATGTGGGGGCCAGAAAGCCTGGGCGTGCTTTTGCCGCTACCTGGCAGGGTATCTATTTTTCGGTATTTTGCGGTTTAATTGTATTCTTAATCGGTTTTGCTGCTGAACCACTGTTTAGCTGGGTAGCACATTCAGAGCAAATACGCTCTTTGGAACAGCGCTATTTCGCTATACTCTGCTGGTTTTCTTTCTCTACTATCTGTGGAAGTGCTTTGTCCGGTTTTTTTTCCGGGAGAGGACATACTTTTACATTGATGGTGGTACAACTTGCGGGTTTGGCAGCAAATTCCATACTTGATTACTGTCTGATTTTTGGTTATGGGGGTTTTCCTGAACTGGGGATGGATGGAGCAGCATTTGCCACGGTGATAGCTCAGGGATTGGTGGCTCTGATTCTTTTTGTACTGTTTATCAGATCTCGGCAAATCTCGGGGCACCCTTGGGAAGACAGGGGTTTCGAGTTAAGATTGTTTCGGCGATTGTTACATTTTGGGATCCCCAACGGTTTGAGATTTGCTTTTGAGATGCTGGCATGGACGCTGTTTATATTTTTCATCGGACGAATCGGTGATAATGAGCTGGCAGCTTCAAACATTGTATTTAGGATTAATAGCTTTGCATTTTTTCCAATAATCGGTTTAGGGCAGGCGGTTGGGGTGTTGGTAGGGCAGGCACAAGGTGCTGGTAATATCGACAGAACAGTAAAGTTAACCTATACAGGTTTTTATCTCGCAGAAATATGGATGATTGTAATTGCAATTATACTTGTGCTTTTTCCTTTTAATATTTTAAATCTTTTTAATGGAAATGGCGTTATCGATAACTATCAGTCGATAACTGCGTTGGGCGCGGTTCTTCTGAGGTTTGTTGCAGTTTATTCTTTATTGGATGCCTGTAATATCATTTTTGTAAGTTCATTGCAATCTGCAGGGGATACTCGCTGGACCATGATTTTTTCCATCATATCCAATTGCAGTTTTCTTGGGGTTTTGATGGTGGCTGATTATTTAAAGGTGAGTATCTGGTTTCAATGGACAACTGCCACCATATTTGTTATGACAGCGGCAATAACCTGGCTGATACGTTTCCGTTTGGGTAGATGGAAAACCATAAGGGTGATAGAGGTGGCATCTAAGGGGCATCTATGATTGATCAGATAAGAAAAGATCTCCAGGCAGCAATTGATGCGTATGTTTTTCCAGGATGTGTAGCTGGTGTTTATTTCCGTAACCGATCGCATGTGATAGCGTTGGGGCGTCTTACTTACGATAGCGATTCACCTCCTGTGACAGAAGAAACTATTTATGATGTGGCTTCCATAACCAAGGCGATCCCGGTATCATCGTTGGCTCTCAAGCTTTTAAATGACCGCTTTATTAGTGCCAGTGATCAGCTTGTCAGGTATCTTCCACAATTTAACGGTTCTTATCGCGAAAAAATTCTGGTTCAGCATCTTCTGACTCAGACTCTGTCTTTCAAATTCCGGCTCTCTGATTGTAAAGATATGCAGAGTGACGGAATAATGCAGAAGATCCTGACTGCTGATTTTGGTTATCCGCCTGGGGCCTGTTTCTCTTATGCAAACGCAACCAGTATTCTTCTGGGATTGATGCTTGAGCGTTGCATTGGCAAGTCACTGGATCAGGCGGCAGCAGAGTATTTTTTTGAACCGCTTGCTATGAAAAGGACATCTTTTAATGTCTCAAAATTTGATAGTAATATCATTGCTCCCACTGAGATCGATTCATGGCGGGGAAAGCTGATTCAGGGTGAGGTTCACGATGAAAGTGCCTGGGCTCTCCGACCCAAAGCGGTTGGTTCTGCGGGGTTATTCTCCACTGTTCCGGATTTGTTGATTTTTATTCAGATGCTTATAGAAGAGGGTACTTATGCAGGAAAACGTTTCTTCAATCCTGAAACGATAAATCAGATGTGTACCAATCAGCTCTCCGGGAAGGATCTGTGGACCGGATTGGGATGGGAGTTGAACCATAAAAGTTTTATGGGTAAGTTTTGCAGCGAATCTGCATTTGGTAAAACCGGGTTTACAGGGTGTTCAGTAGTGATTGATCCTTTGAAAAAAGCCGGGATAGTGCTTCTTTCCAATCACACATACCCCCGACGTCGCAGCAACAGAGATACAATAAATGAAATCAGATGCAAGCTGGCCGATAATGTGTGGAAAGGATTATAGTATTAGTTTTTTTTTAGTGCAGAATGTTATTTACTGAGGTTATCTGCAGCAAAATATCAGCCGAAGAAGGAGTTGTTTGATGGGTCTGGATTCAAGATTTGAAAAGAATATTATATGTATAGGTGCCGGATATGTCGGAGGACCGACTATGGCGATGATTGCCATGAAATGTCCTCAATATAAGGTTACTGTGGTGGATATCAATGCTTCACGTATCGAAGCCTGGAATTCTGAAAATCTTCCTATCTATGAACCTGGGCTTTACGAGGTGGTGAAAGAGGCCAGAGATCGCAATCTTTTCTTTTCTACCGATGTATCAGGAGCAATCAGAGATGCAGATATAATTTTTGTTTCTGTAAATACTCCAACTAAAACTTTCGGTGAGGGGGCTGGGAAAGCTGCTGATCTGCAGTATTGGGAAAAAACTGCACGGGAGATAATAAGATCCTCCGAATCCGATAAAATTATCGTGGAGAAAAGTACGCTCCCGGTGCGAACCGCCCGTGCAATGGAGAGGATACTGAATGCAAATGATAAGGGAATTCATTTTGAAGTAATATCTAATCCTGAATTTCTGGCAGAGGGAACTGCTATAGCAGATTTACAAAATCCAGACAGGGTCCTTATAGGTTCGCAGTTAACCGAAGCCGGGTTGAAAGCCTGCGAAGAGATCGTCTCTATTTATGCCAACTGGGTTCCACGTGAACGGATTTTAACCACAAATGTCTGGAGTGCAGAACTGTCAAAACTGGTGGCTAATGCTTTTCTTGCACAGCGCATTTCATCTATCAACAGCATCTCAGCTCTGTGTGAGCGTACAGAGGCAAACATCTCTGAAGTGTCCCGTGCGATTGGTAAAGACAGCAGAATCGGCCCGAAGTTTCTTAATGCCAGTGTCGGATTTGGCGGTTCCTGTTTTAAAAAAGATATTCTTAACCTGGTTTATATTTGCGAAAGCTACGGACTGTACGATGTGGCCAGATACTGGGAGAGTGTGGTTCTGATGAATGAATATCAGAAAAGACGTTTTGGTCAGACCATGCTTCGGGTTATGTTTAATACTATAGCTGGAAAACGGATTGCTCTTTTCGGCTTTGCATTTAAAAAGGATACAGGGGATACACGTGAATCACCTGCAATCGATCTTGCTCTTCAATTGATCGAAGAGAGAGCTGATGTGGTTATCACAGATCCCCAAGCACTGGACAATGCAAAACGGGACCTTTGCCAGCATGCTTCAAAAATAGAATTTACTGAGGATCCTTACGTTGCAGCCAGAGGGGCACATGCGCTGGCGATTGTAACCGAATGGGATCTGTATCGCACTCTGGATTATCGTCGCATTTTCGAGGAAATGGAGAAACCTGCCTTTATTTTTGATGGAAGAAACATTTTGAATCATCAGGAGCTCTATAATATTGGGTTTAATGTTTTTCCTCTTGGCACTACCTCCTATAAACATTTCTGAAAACTGTTTCAGGATCATATTCGTGGGGGCTTACGAATCCAACCATTCGTGAGCCTCCACATTATATAGGGAAGCCCTTCAGGCTTCATTGGAATTGATTGCCTTTTTGATTCTATCAGCTACCTCAATCATCTCTGCTTTATCCTTGTATTTTTTTCGTGGCCAGAAAAAACCCCTCAAACCATCACCTCTGTTTCGTGGGACGATATGTACATGCAGGTGAGGAACACTTTGACTTACCCGGTTATTGATTGCTACAAAGGAGCCTTGAGCATTCATTGCTTTTTCTACGGCGACACTCAGATTGCGAACCGTTCTGAAAAAGGGGCCGATTTTTTCATCTGGCATCTCTGCAAGTATGCTGATATGAGTCTTGGGTATCAGGAGAACATGTCCTGGGAAAAGCGGCCTTTTATCCAGAAATGCTATTGAGTCGCTATTTTCAAACACTGTAAATGCAGAGATCTGTTCTTTAATGATCTGGCAGAAGGTACAATCATTCATAGTATATAGTCCAAACAAAAAAGTGGAGTATGATGGTTATTGCAGAAGCTAAAATTAATAGTGCAAAAAACGGAATACATAAAAAATCGTGTATGGTGAGAGCACACTACCTCGCCTGAATAAAAGAGCCAATCAACTCTTTTACTAAATCATGGATATCTTGTAAGTCCTTGATTTCACGCTCATTAATAAGCTCTCTAAGTACTGGGTTGCCATATCTCTTTCTGGCCATAACAGTAAACCTTCATTGATGTTAAGTGGTTAAAATAATCCATACACACCACCTAATCCTGAGGTTTACACAAATATTTCAGCACTCTTTTAATTCTGGACTATGTGTCTGTAATTTTGAAGCATGCGTCTGTAATTTCGAACTATGTGTCTGTAATTTTGGAGCATGCGTCCGTAATTTTGAAGCATGCGTCTGTAATTTTGAAGCATGCGTCTGTAATTTTGAAGCATGCGTCTGTAATTTCGAAGCATGTGTCTGTAATTTCGAAGCATGTGTCTGTAATTTTGAAGAATGTGTCTTTAATTTTGAAGCACGTGTCTGTAATTTTGAAGCACGTGTCTGTAATTTTGAAGCACATGTATGTAATTTCGAAGCATGCATCTGTAATTTCGAATCACATGTCTGTAATTTCGAACCATGCTTCAGTAATTTCAAAAATTAAGATGGTACTTGATTCTATAACGTTATATTTTTACCTTCTTATTCTTGGGAGAATCTTAATAATGACAAAAACAATCTTGAAACCTCTTCTTATTCTGTTACTAACACTGGGTGGATTTTTAGCTGACTTTTACTCAAAAGAATGGGCAGAAAAAAATCTCCGGAATAAACCTGCGATAACTTTATCAAAGCATTTTCTGGATTTGGGATTTGTTGAAAACCGGGGAATGGTATTCGGTATGTTTAACGGAAAAATGTCTGAGTTTTCATCTGGAATAATGGCTGCTATCCGGATGCTTATACTTTTAGGGTTGACATTGTTTATCTGGATCAAACGTAAACAGTCTTTTCTTATTCTTCTTCCATTTCTTCTTTTCTGGACAGGAGCTGTAGGAAATCTGGTCGATTCCTTGTTTAAAGGTTATGTAGTGGATTTTATACACATTCATGCTGGTACGATCCTAAACTGGCCTTTTTATTTTAATCTGGCAGATGCCTATGTGACCATTGGGATGGTATTGGTGGTGATTTATGAGCTGATTGGGATAATCAGCAACAGGCCATCAGTACTGACGTCAAGCCGTTTAGTACGGGAAACAGGCGGTGATACCAGAAAATAAAGAAGGTTATAACTATAAAAAGATGTATGGTACAATAGCCGGTTGGAGGATTCTGGATTTCCTTTTAAGTGTTAAATCTACTGTAGGCGTTGCTGAATAAAACTGAAAATGATTTCACCAAATGACCTTTTTATTTTAATCTGGCTGAGCCTGCGTGCCGTTGGATAATTTATGAGCTTAATGGGCCAATCTTGTAGGAGACTATCAATACTGGCGACAAACCGCTAAATACTGGAAACAGATGGCTTTCCTGGGCGGCCATAAGAACTGCAGATGTAACGATACATTTTCCAGCGTTTTATAAGATCAATGAGAATATTGCCGGAAATATGCGGGGCTGAAAACACTCCGGATTAGCATCGATAATTCGGAGTGCTTTCGCCGGATTAAGGCAACATTGAACTGCAGGGCAGATGACAGCATATTCAAATTGCCCGCTCCCGGAGAGCTTATAACAGTATATTATTCTTGTTTGTATAAGATATCAAATTTCTTATCAGTTTTTTCTATCATGAACAAATATATCTACTCTGATTATCATGGTACAATAAATGTCGAATCTTTTCCATTTCCGGAAAATGAATTGTCTTTTATTAAAGATTGGTCGGCATTTTTATCAATAACTATACCGTAATTCTGGTTGTTGGTAAACGTGCAGTTTCTAATTTTGACATTCGTATTCACGTAAACACCACTGGTGGCATTGTTAACCTTGCAATATTTCAGTTCTGTTTTCACATCTGCATTTTTTCCGATTCTTATACCGCCAGTAATCCCGTTTTCATCAGCACCCCAGTACTCATCCTGATCATAGGAGTCAAATATTATAGGTGACTTATCTGAGCCTCTGGCAATTAAAGTTCCGGGGTTTTCTTTTCCCACCTCAATATAAGCGCCAGGTAAAAAATGAAACTCTGTACCTGGATGAATGTTTATTTCAACACCATTAAGGCCACTGATGTCAAGTATCCCATCCACAACGTATGGTGCATCATGTTTTTTCCATGTTCCGCTCTGCCAAATGGTTTCACCACTTACATATACGCCACCTTTACCATTGTCAGCTACACTTCCGGTACCGGAAAGATTAGAAAGCTGGTTAGCAGAAATGCTGATTCCATAACCGGCATTTTTAACAAAAAAATTATCCCTGAATGACATAGAATCAACGGGGCTTGCAAAATAAAAGGTTATCCCATTGGAAGTGCAGCCGGTGACCCGGCAATTCGAAATGTTAACTCGTGTTCCTAATGCACAAATTCCTGTTGTAGCGTTTCGTATTGAACAGTATTCAAATAAAGTGCTTGCTGGTGATTCAGGACCTAACCATATACCTGCGCTACTGTCTCCCCATATAACATCAGGGGAACTGTTGATGAAAAATATAGAGTCTTCAGGAGTACCTTTGGCAATCAGTACTCCTACGCCAAAAGCTGGATCACCGATTCTGATACCTGCATTTTTTTCGAATTTACATACAACACCGGGCATTATGGTTACACTGCTTGCTCCTGACGAAAAAGAGCCGATTATTGTCATTCGGCTGAAAATGTAAGGCAGATCCATTTTTTTCCAGACTGCAGCTTCATTTTTAACAAGTACGCCCAGTATATGGATTCCGTTATTCTCTTTATTAAATCCTGAGAAAGTAATCTTCCCAGAGAGATTTCCCAGTTTATCTGCAGGTAAAGTCAGAGGATACCCGCCACAGTCGGAAATTGTGTTGTTAGTGAATGTTAAGGAATCATCAGGCCCGGCTGTACTATCAAAGTAAATGCCATTACCTTTGCAGGAGATCACCTTGCAATTAGTAATAACCGGAGATCCTGCTTTGACAATTATGCCTGCTGTTGCCTCTGAGACAGTACAATAGTTTAAAAGGATATTTTTTGCGGAATCACCTAAAATAATCCCTCCGCCCTGAGAGGAACCCCACACCTGCACACCCGTATCAGCTTTAAATACTATCGGGGATTCAGCCGATCCGCTTGCTTTAAGTGTTCCCTGCGAGTTGATACCCACCTCGATATAGGATTCATCACCCGATTTTACCGTAACACCTTTTTCGATGGTCAGAATGCCATTATTACCAACGTTTAAGACTGTGCCGGGATCAATGATGACCTCAATTCCTTCCCCCCAGGTTACCTTTGATTCAATTGAACAATCACCTGCGATCCGGTAAATTTTGTCTGTCTCCGACCATTCCTCTTCACTCGAAATTGTTCCATCTTTTATCAACACCTCAGGTGGAGGGACGATTGGGTTGCCGTTATTCTCATTAGAACATTTTATGAAGAGTAAGGCAGAGAAAAATAAAACTTGGCAAAATTTACTCATTGTTACCTCATTATTTTATACATTTATCAGCATGCTTTTTATAACCTGCATATAAATATTTCCAGGGCGGCAAAGCAGATCACTTCAAGGAATCGTCCGATTCAGGTTTAAGTTTAATTAAACCGGATATGGCATTACTGCCATCCGGTTTAATGATTGAATAGTTGCCATTCAGAGTGGATAATTTCCCTTTAAGCTCCAATGCAAAAAGGGGACAATAGCCCTCAGATACCGGACTATTCATTTTTGTAATCAGTGGACAAGCAATGTTGATTGACTAATTTGTTTGCCAGTCCTGATTTCACAGAGATATACTCCGCTTGCGAGTCTACCTGTATGAAATACAACATCCTGTTTTCCGCTAACTGCAGCATGTTTCTGAGCTGTAAATACACTGCGACCGGAAGCAGTTGTCAGTCTAAGTTTGATATCTGATGGTTGATCAACAGATAATGACAAATATAGATTGTCGTTTTTCATTTTCTGGCCAAGAATATGATTAGACACGACCTTGTTAACAGTCTGTTCAGATACAGATACTGCTCCGGTATCGAAAAAAGCATAATTGTTTGCTTTCATTGCATCCCAGAACGCTTGAGCAACTGCTCTACTACCAGTATTGTTAGGGTGGAGGTAGTCATTATTACTAAAATATTGATTATAATGTCCTGCAAATACAGGCAATAAATCAACATAGATTGCTTTTGGTTCGGTTGTTTGAGCTATAAGTTCCTTAGTTACCTCAGTCCATATAGCCTGGTTGATTGTAAGGTTTTGCATATTTGGAACTTCAGGATATCCCATCCATAGAAATGCTTTCACACCGGCTTTTTTCATTTCATCAATATACAATAATAATTCTCTTTTACACTCTTGAATTTGGCCACAATTTTTGTCACCGGGTTGGCAGTTAGCAAACATCAAATCGATGCCACCGCCATCGGTTACAACATATTTAGGCTTAGGATTAGCTTTCGTCACAAAGTTATTCCTGATAACGGAAATGGGTTGGCCAGATTGCGCAACCTGATTGAAATTCTTATTACTAATAAGTACTCCATCTTCCCGTGCCAGTTTGGAAAGTTCTTTACAAATATCAGTCATTTCAAAAAATGATTCGCCATTGCACAACAGATCGTTTTCTGTTAACTGTGGTTTTTGTGCATACATGGTAAACACAATAAACAGACATGCAAAAGTCATTTTAACAAAACAACTTTTTAAATTATGCATAAATGCCTCCTTTTAAATGTAAGATACATATTTTTTGTTTTATAGTTATCCGGTACAGTCTCGGCCGAAGATTTACCGGATCGTTATTTCATAATAACCAGTTGGTCATCTGTTCTCTGATTCATATAGCATAGTTTTATCCAGTCCGCATTAACTGCTTTGTTTAGTATCCGAACTTCATCGATTCCGCCTTTGAAATGGAAGATACCCTCTTCAAGTGGTGTACTCGTCTGTTTTGAAAACCTCCCGATATACAGATCATTTGAAGTAGTTCTGTTAGCAGGATAGGGCCACAAATCTAAAGTGGTGTCGACAAGTACTCCATTGCAATACAAAAATTGCTTTTCTCCTTCGCGGACTCCGACAATAAACGTCCACTGCTTTTCTGATGCAGGAGTGCTGAGTGTCTGCCACTTGTCTTTATCGCTGAATTCTACAAATTCCCACATTGGAGCCGACATGTTTTCAACCGAGATATATGTTGATCTAAGATAATATTGCTCAAATCCCTTTGAAACAATACAATGCGACTGATTGTCCATCGTATCAAGACGAGCCCATGCACAAACCGTATAATAACCGTTTTCAGGAAAATTCAATGCACCATCAGCGGTATTCTGCATGGTAATAAAATTCCTCTTGCCATCAAACATCGCACAATTTCCAATTACTCCCTCGCCTGTTTCAGGAAATGCAGTGTCCGGAGAAATCCCGTGATACTTATTGGCAGTCGCATCACTGAACTGCCCGCCAACAAGTCCATCTCCAAGATGCCATACACCCTGAAACCCATCACTTGTGTCAAAGACTGCTGACCCGGCATAATCTGCGGACTCACTCTCTCTGGCTCTATTCCAGTGCATTGTTATCGACTGCGTTGAATTATTACCATAGATAGTGTCTACCTTTACCCAGATTTCAGCACGCTCGCCATCACTATCCCAGCGCTCGATTTCAAACGGAAGTATGATGGTTTCCATTCGTGTAAAGTATAGTTCAGCTCCGTCTTTTTCTATTTCCTTGAAATTGAAATTTGTCTTGTTTAAACGAATCAGAACAGGAAAGCCATATACATCACTGTTTATCGCAGCTCCATCCTGTGCAGTATTGAGTGTAATTTGAAGAGATCCACCTGGTACCTCAGATTCTATTAAGGTTACACAACCGGAACTGACAACAATATCGTTTCGTAAAACACTTGTCTGATTACTGTTAATCTCTGAGGACACGAGTGCCGGCAGAGTTGTTGCCGGAACAGAATCTATGGTTACCGTGTCCGATCCAGGGGTAATGAACGCCTTGAGCTTTGTTCCAGGGACAAAGAGATATCCGTCTGTACTTCCAGCAACAATAACTTTAAGCATACCGGGTAAATGGAGCGTGTCACAAGGAAGTTCACTGATACTATCATTGGCAGTTGTCACATTGAATCGCAGCAGACGGCTGCCATCATGAGTATTAACCGCTTCGATCGAATAGGTTCCTGAATCTGGAGCCTCTATAGAAAAAACGCCCTCTGCATCTGTTAATGTAAAGCCAGGCAGGACCACCGATGAATCTGTAACCGGGTTATAGTCCGAAGGGATCAATGAAACCTTAACATCAGCGGCAGCATGCCCATCAAGACCGATGATCATCCCGGTAACAACCGGATTGCCGCCCCGAGTCCCTCCGCTGGCCACAGGATCTGAACATCCGGTAATCATGATTAGTGCTGTAAAATGTATCAGCGCAAACAAAATAATCGGTAAATGTTCCTGTTTTCGTTTCATATTCAAGACCTGCTCATTTTTTTAGTCAAGGGGAACATCTGAATGTTAATCTGATACACTTTATCCGGAATATCCTTATCTGCAGCAGCCATGCTCAGAAGTTCATCGGAAAAGGCTCTGATCCGCTCTTTCATTCTCATAAAAGTCGATGAACTCACACTTAATGTATGCCCTTGAAATTCCCGCTCGTCACTTGAATTCTTATCAAGAGACTCCCTTGCCCTTTCAAGCATCCCTATATGATAGTTTTTCAATGCTAAGGACTGTATCTGATACTCGGATGATAGCACTTTATCTGAAGCATGCCATATCCCGTCATTCTCATATATCAGGCCAAGTTCTTTTAAGAGTTTTATCGACTTGCGAATTTTTGCAGGACTCACTGAAGGTTCGATACACCGGGAAATTGCCTCAGCATCACATCCCAGCCCCACATGAGTTATCAGCTCTCTCACAACTGCATGATACCATTCAGAAAAATATTCATACTGCTGAAGATCGAGAAATTTCACTGATGATCTTCCCCTGAGGCTGACCATCTCATCAAAATATCTGTTTTTTTCATTATTGTTTGAAGCATTGTTAAAATTAACAAGAGCTTCAAAATACGCTATCTCCTTCGCACCAAGTTCCATCGCTGATGCGTATTTATGCATAGTCTGAATTGTAAGATTCTGGCGGTTTGACAGAATGTCTTTGAGAAGGCTAGCTGAAACTCCGGCTTTTTGGGCAAAAGACCTGTATGAAAACCCTCTGACAACAAGCTTCTCCCGGTTAAAATAATCCGTCAGAAAAAAACGATAATCAACATAATCGAAGATAGAAATTTTCAGCAGTTTATTCACCAGAAAACCTTTCTAACCTTTTCTGAAGAATAATATAAACAAAACTTCTAATAAAAAAGTGAAATTTATTTATGCTGCCCGAACAAAATATCTAATAAGATATTGAATTTAAACTATATAAACATGGTTAAAATAAATTAATTTAAATATATTCCGAACACATCGGGGGAAATTAATTCCAATTTTTTTGTTTTTAGTGAACAACATGACATAACTCTACCATGATTAGCGCGTGCTATAAACCAAAATCTGATCCCATTGGTAATAAGTTTATTGTTTTTATTTCTATTTTTGATTGTTTACAGGAGAGAGGAAAAATCTGCATAAATGAGAATGACCTTTCATTCCCACCGAAGAGCGCCCCGTATAGATGTGGCGGATGTCTATATATGTGGATCAGGGTCTGAGGTACTGCTATGGTAAAATCTCAACTGATAAGGGATATGAAAAGGTGATTTATTCTTTTGATGAGAATTGCATAGGCATGTTTCCATTTATATATTTCTTAGATTGGCTAAATTAAAGGCTTAAATTAATTAATTAAACACAATAACCCGAAAAATCTTACGAGGAATATCCCGTACGGAGGTTACATGAAGAAATACCAGGCCGGATCGATACGTAATGTCTGTCTGTTGTCTCATGGTGGAGTAGGAAAAACTTCACTTTTAGAGGCATCCTGTTTTACTGCAAAAGCTACCTCTAAACTGGGCAAAGTTGATAATGGCAGCAGCATTTTTGACAGTCGTCCCGATGAAAAGGAACGGAAAATAACTATTTCCACTCATTTGGGTTATTGTGAGTGGAACGATACCAAAATAAATTTCCTTGACACTCCCGGATTTCTGGATCTTCTGGGAGAAGCCAAATCAGCCCTTAGAGTGGTAGAGACAGCAGTGATCCTGGTCGATGGTGTCAGCGGTGTTCAGGTTGGAACCGAACTGGTTACCTCCTATCTTGAAGGCACGGAGACTTCAAGGGTGATATTTGTAAATGGAATGGATAAAGAAAATGCGGACTTTCAGAAGGTCCTGGACCAGCTTAAGCAGAACTTTGGTTCCGGAGTTGCACCTTTGGTAATTCCAATATCTGCAGGTCCATCTTTTAAAGGTGTGATTGATTTGGTGGCAAAGGAAGCTTATACATATACTCCTGATGGAAATGGCATAGGCAACAAGATCGAGATTCCTGCCGATATGTCAGCTCAGGTGGATTCACTCAGGCAAGCCTTGATGGAGTCGGTTGCAGAGACAGATGAAGAACTGATGAATGCCTATTTTGAAAAGGGAGAATTATCTGATCAGGAGATACGGAATGGTTTGGCAAAAGGGGTTCAGGAAGGAAATATCTATCCGCTTTTGTCCGGTAGTGCCACTCTGAATATTGGGGTAGATCAGTTGCTTACTAAAATTGTAAATCTATGTCCTGCAGCCAGTACCCGTACCAGTGTCACGGTTATAGAAAACGATGAGGAAAAGCAGATAAGCTGTGATGAAAAGGGGCCTGCTGCTGCATTTGTTTTCAAGTCGATTTCCGAAGAGCATCTGGGAGAGATAAATCTGATCCGGGTTTTCTCAGGTAACATACAATCCGGGATGGAGCTAAATAATCCGGATCGTGGCAATATTGAGAAAATGGGCAGTATGTTTTATTTGCGGGGAAAAGAGAGGACTGAGACCTCTGAGATGGTCTGTGGTGATATTGGAGGGGTATTAAAATTAAAAGATACTCATACCAATAATTCTCTGGTGGATAAGAGTGTTCATTTCAGATTTGCGGCTACAGAGCTGCCTGAACCAGTGGTTAGTATTGCAATCGATGCCAGTAAGAAAGGCGATGAGGAGAAGATTTCGGTTGGATTAGCCAAGCTTCACGAAGAGGATATAAGTTTCACCTATAAGTATCAGGCTGATGTTCATCAATCAATACTCTCTGCAATGGGAGATATTCATTTGGATATAATTCTGGAAAATCTCAGAAACCGTTTTAAAGTGGAAGTAGTGCGTAAGCCACGCAAGCTTTCTTATCGTGAGACGATCACCAAGCCAGTAAAATATGTAGAATATACCCATAAAAAGCAGTCTGGTGGTGCCGGTCAATATGCAAAAGTTTGTATTGATCTTGAACCACTTCCCAGAGGTACCGGATATGAGTTTGTGGATAAAATAGTAGGTGGAGTTATTGATCAGGTCTTTCGGCCCAGTGTTGATAAAGGGGTACGAAGTAAGATGGAGGAAGGGATTCTGGCCGGATACCCTATAGTAGATGTGCGGGTTTCTCTTGTAGATGGAAAGACTCATCCGGTTGACTCAAAGGATATCGCTTTTCAGATTGCTGGCAGGGAGGTATTTAAAAAGGCATTTGAAAGTGCTTCGCCAATACTTCTGGAGCCGGTGGTAAATCTGAGTGTGACCGTTCCGGAGGAAGCTACTGGTGATATCATGGGTGATCTTTCTTCAAGACGCGGTAAAATAGGCGGGATGAATCCCAGCGGTAAGAAACAAACCATTACAGCAAAAGTGCCGGAAGCTGAGGTTCTAAACTATTCTACCACGCTCAGATCTCTGACGCAGGGTCGAGGGTTCTTCACCAAATCATTCTCTCATTACGAACCAGTTCCTTCTGAGCTGGCAAAGAAAGTTATTGAGAGCTCGAAGAAAGAAGAGACTGTGGAAGCCTGAAAATTTCTTTTTGGGAAGTAAAGTAGATTTAACCCCTTATGGAATGAACCATGGAGGGGTTAAATTGTTTATGATGGAATCAGATGGTTTTTCAGTTATCGTAATTTGACAATATTTTTTTCGTTTTATTGATAAAGGAGATACATGTCACGGCTCAAGACTATCGAGTGGACTGATAATTCAGTGAGAATAATTAATCAGACGAAGTTGCCAACTGAGCTTATTTACGAGCAAATCGACACTGTTGAGCAGATGTATCATGCGATAAAGATACTGAAGGTCAGGGGAGCACCTGCAATTGGTATTGCTGCTGCATTTGGAGTTTATCTGGCAATCAGAAATTTTCCTGAAAGCGGGACTGCAACTGATTTTATGACTATTCTAGAAAAGAATGCTGATTATCTGTCCGAATCAAGACCTACAGCAGTGAATCTTTTCTGGGCTATCAGGCGTATGAAAGATACTGCAAGAAAGCTGATTGAAGCTGGAAAAACCATAATAGATATAAAGCAGGAACTTCTTAACGAAGCTATTTGTGTACTTGAAGAGGATCGTCAGACCGGAAGATTAATTGGTGAGGCTGGGGTTAAGCTACTAGGTAACAGAAGAACGATTTTGACTCATTGTAATGCAGGAGGTCTTGCTACTGCAGAATATGGGACTGCGCTTGCTCCTATTTATGTAGGAGCAGAGAGGGGACTGCGTTTTCATGTGTATGCAGATGAAACACGTCCTCTTTTACAAGGAGCCAGGATTACTGCATTTGAGCTCAAACAGGCTGGAATTCCGGTAACCTTAATTTGTGATAATATGGCTGCTACTGTTATGGCCAGGGGGTTAGTAGAAGCGGTTATTGTTGGTGCTGACAGAATC
The DNA here is from genome assembly GCA_012519985.1 of Fibrobacter sp. GTDB lineage: Bacteria > Fibrobacterota > Chitinivibrionia > Chitinivibrionales > Chitinispirillaceae > JAAYPC01. The sequence goes on along the minus strand of JAAYPC010000029.1, from coordinate 21,279 downwards.
ACTGCAAATGGGGATACTGCCAATAAGATTGGTACCTATGGGGTTGCGCTTCTTGCTAAGGCGCACAACATTCCTTTCTATGTTGCTGCACCTTTTTCTACCTTTGATATGTCAATGAAAACCGGTTCGCAGATTCCAATTGAAGAGCGTGATGATACAGAGGTCAGTTGTGGGTTTGGAAAGCAGACCGCTCCATCGGGGGTAAATATTTTCAATCCTGCATTTGATGTTACCCCGGCTCATCTGATAACTGCATTTATCACTGACAAGGGCGTGATATATCCTCCGTTTGATCAAAATCTGAAATGTATGCAATAAGGAATCGGGTATGTCCAGGGGGATTGTCAGTTCATTTAACGAAATTAATGGAACTGGTTTTATTGTAAACGATGAGGTTCCTGGAGTTATCAAGTTTACCTATAAAGATATTAAAAGACAGGGATATCGAATGGTTTATGAAGGTCAGCAGGTTATTTTTGACCTTCATCTCAGTTCCCGCGGCCCAAGAGCGCTCAATATTATACCGGTTGAAACAGAGTATTTCCGTTAACTATGAGGTTTAATAAAGTAGATAATGCCTTTAACAATATCTGTTGCGGTTATTAATAATTACAACTTAATATATTTATGTGACTACTAAATAAGAGAACCTTGGTTCCTTTCCTTTTTACTTTATGACAGAAGATGCAGAATATAGAAGAAACGTAGCGGAAGAAACCTCATGCAGTTCTGAAATATTGCTTAATGACCGATTTGGTATCATTATATAGATATAGATCGTTTTGTAAATCCGAACCATTCCTGGGATAGTAAGATTTTATTTTTTTTATAAGTTGGATCCTGAAAATTACATAGTCGCTTCATCACAGCACTAAAAGAGGAGTCTGGGAAATGGGAAAAAAAGTAATCAGAGCTTCTTTGTGGACTTGTCGTTCTTTGCTTTTCCTTTATAGCAAAGCTATAGCTACTGTATTTGCAGTTTTTTGTGTGATTTCCGGGTTATCTGCCAAAGTCATAGATGGAAATTGGGAAAAAAAACTTATCAAGGGGAAAGTCTATTGGAGTGTTGATTCGTCTATTGTAAAAAATGTAAAACTTTTTATGGGTGATTATTTGATATGTCCACTTTATGGCATGGGCACTCCATCATCGTGTTATATCAATGTCGTTGATTCGGTGAATACTGATTCTTTAGGCAATTTTGTAACTACCTATCCTGAAGCAATAATCAGTCAGGAGACAGGCAACATAGTTTTTGCGTATTATGGCTCCAATTCAGGGATTGACGGAAATCCTGTTGCTATATCGGATGACTATCGGTTGAATTCTATTTCAGATACAAGTATTGTCATCTACTTATATCCGAATGATGCGAATGGTGTTTATCAGGAAACAAAACCGATATCGGTACCGTTATCTAAAACGGTTAATGGTAACACTGTATCGATAAAGATAGGAAACTGGTCTGGTGGGAATAAATGTTCAGCTAAAATTATTGATATAACCGGAAAGCTGGTTGCCTCACCCAAAATCTCACAGGATGGTGTTTTGAGCTGGAATGCGGAAAGATTTTCTCGTGGTGTTTACCTGATAAACGTAAGGACTGACAAGGGACTGTTAAGCACCAAGATTGCAGTGAAATGATCAGCGCAGAAAAAATTTCCTTTAAAAAGAGAATCGCCTTGAATCTGTATTCTTTGAAAAAGAGTATAGATGCGCAGATTCATGAGCTCAGGTATTTGTTTTGGGAGTGTACGACCCGTTGCAACATGAACTGTTTGCATTGCGGAAGTGACTGCAAGAGTGATTCTGAGCATTCGGATATGCCTGCGAAGGATTTTCTTAGAGTGTTGCAGAGTTTAAAAAACAGGGTAAATCCTTCAAAAATGATGATAGCAATCACTGGTGGCGAGCCTTTGATAAGGGATGATCTTGCAGATGCGGGTTTTCAGATTCGTTCGTTAGGATATCCCTGGGGTATTGTAACAAATGGATATCTGATGACTGTTCGTAAATTTGAAAATTTGCTTAAGTCAGGAATATGCTCCATGGCAATCAGCCTTGATGGTCTTGAAAAGGAGCACAATTGGTTCCGGGGCAGAGCAGATTCTTACAAAAAGGCGATTCTTACCATTGAACTGGCTTCAGAGGCATCAAAAAAAGGCTTGTATTTTGATGTGGTTACTTGTGTAAACCAGAGAAATATCGCAATGCTTCATCAGATAAAAGATGTACTGGTTAAATGTGGAGTTAAAAAGTGGAGGCTGGTTTCCATCTTTCCCAAAGGACGCGCAAGTGGCAATGAAGAGTTGAAGTTAACCGGCAAACAACTGATCGAGCTCATGGAATTTATCCGAGAAACACGCCGGGAGGGAAAAATCATTGCATCTTATGGATGTGAAGGGTTTATTGGGGAGTATGAGATGGAAGTGCGTGATATCCCTTTCAATTGTGGTGCAGGGATAGGAATCGCATCGGTGCTGGTTGATGGATCGATATCTGCCTGTCCATCGCTGAGACAGGATTATATCCAGGGCAATATATACAAAGACGATTTCTGGGATGTCTGGAATAACCGTTTTCAGAACATGAGGAACCGGAGTTGGGCAAAAACCGGAGTATGCGCCGATTGTAAAGTGTGGAATTTCTGTAAAGGAAATGGCTTGCATCTTCGTGACCAGAAAAGTGGAGAACTGCTCTTCTGCAATTATCGGCATCTGACAATTAATGATGGGTAGTATTTCAGGAAAGAAAGCCGTTTCTCCGGATCACATAGTTTTTCCTGAACTTAACCACAGGTGTTCCTTTGGAAAAATGTGACATAAGGATAGCTGTTGCTATCGATGCGGAAAAGCGCCTTTTCTGGAGCCGGTTCATAATATCTGAAGGTTTATCAAAGCGGTATACGCCATATACCGGAAAAAGTCCTGATGAGATCGGGTGATGATTTCTGTAAAGGGTAGCTGATACGTATCCTGATTCCAGTGCTTTTCTCCAGACATGTTCATTCCAGCTTCCATAAGGAAATGAGATTGTATTAATTTCTTTGCCAGTTATATCTTCCAGGATTTTCTTTGAGTCTTTAAGCTCTTTTTCCAGGTCTCTGTCATTTAGAAATGTAAGATTAGCATGGGTTAACGTATGACTTCCGATTTCGTGGCCGGAATCGGAAAGCCCTCTAATCTGTTGTTTGGACATATGTTTCTGACCATCGAAGATATCCCAAGATGAGCTCTGACCTGTAAAACCTGCAATGCAAAAAATTGTTGAACTGAAGTTAAATTCTCTTAAAAGGGGCAGAGCCTGGGTATAGACACATTCCATTCCATCATCAAAAGTGATCAGGCATTTTTTCCCATTCGCATGGTTCAGTTGTTGAACTGCTTGATTAAGCGTAAGTGTTTGGTAGTCATTTTTTTTCAGGCACAGGAGAAACTCTTTAAATCTCACAGTGGAGTAATGAGACATATTCATTTTCGGCTTGGGAACAACGGAGTGGAAAAGGAGACCGGGCAGGTGTGGGATACTTCTTCGGTGATTGAAAAGCAATGTGGAGAGGTATCCTGCAGATAGTGGTGCAAAAATGAGAGCTGAAATCAGAGATATTGGAATCTGCATGTTATCTATCAGTTTTTATTTCTATACAGGTTAATATGAAATATCTGCTCGTTTTAAGAAAGATAGCTTCGTTTGGTTTATTAAAACAAAAAATAACTGATTATTTAATCATTATATCGTATTTTTATCTTTCGGATCATCAGATTCCCTTGAATTGATTTTTTATGAGGTAAAGATGTCAAAGAAAACTGCTGTATGTGTTTATTGTGGTGAGCAGATTGATGCTACGGCGAAGGCTTGTCCACATTGTGGTTCAGATGAAAACACTGGCTGGTCTGAGAATACATATCTGGATGGGATTGATTTGGTCGATGAAGACCAATATGAAGAGATCAGGGAAAGGGAGTTTTGCAAACGCACATCTTTTCCGGCCTGGCAGATCATTACAGGTGTTGTCTTATTGGCAATTATTGTAATAATGATCCTTTCATTCGCCTGGTAATGTTCAATCTTCTTTTTTCCGTTTGACTGTTTCTTTGATTTTATTCTTCAGGTAAAGATAGTTGGTATCAGTGGGGTTGATCGGTTTTTGTGCATTTTTGTTTGGTTCCAGGTAGTATATGTCTGAATCTTCCTGAGCTCTTCTGCCATTAACCGAAGTAGGTGTAACCTCGGGGCCCTGAGGGTATCCTGGTGGTGCAAAGAAGGGAGCCGGATCTATAGAGGATGGTTGTTCGGGCTGTCCTGGGAAATAGTTTACTGAATTTTGAAAATTCTGGGGTGGTCCGGGAGGTTGCTGAGTTGAATCATAATCTACCGCATCAAATTGATTCATACCCAGATCGAGGTCTACCTGATCTTCTGTTTTGTTGTAGACCTGAACCAATGCAGCTTTGAGCTGGCGGTCGAATTGTCTTGCAAAGACCTTAACCCGATCGATATTGGTACGATCATCGAAGATCAAGGCAAGGAAAGTGTTATCATCCACAACTGCGATATAGATATGTTTATCTCTTCCCTGGTGATACATGGTTGAAAACTCTGTTTCTCCCACCAGATTGGCGATGGCAAGGGTTGAGGCAGAATTACCGGCAACCAGAGCTGCCAAAGAAACAGTATCAACCAATTCTAGGCTGCCCTGATTAGTGAGCAGCCGACCATCTTTATTTATCAGGACAGCCAGTAGCAGGTTTGCTTTTGTGACCAGTTGTGATAATACGGTGTTAAGATGGTCGATATCTTCCGGAAATAGAATCATGTCCTTCATCAGGGAACGTCCTTATTAAAGAATTTAGACAGGAATCCCTTTTGAGGTTTGTTTCTGGGATTTACCGGTCTTCTGACAGGTCGTTTCTGACGATCTGTATCTACAGATGTAAAATACATGGTTTCATCACTTAATTCATCGGAGATGACAGGTTGCCGTTGTGTTGGAGGATGTCCTTGCATGGGGTATGATGGTAACTCCAGATTATAGACATCATAACCATCATCAGCAGATGATGGTTGAGAGATAGGTTGCTCTGCAGGTACAGGCTGTTGATAGCCGGCGTTCTGCGGTTGAGCACGCATACGGCGTTGTTTCTCTTCGATTTCCCGCTGATATTTTTCTATTTCCAGGTCAAGATCGGTTTTGCCGGGTGCATTAAAGTTATTACCAGGCATTTGTTGCTGATTGGATATATCGTAGCCTTGATCCACATTATGCTGAAAATTAACATTACCATAATTGAAATAATCCTGAGTAGAAGGATCAGGCTGCTGAGGAGGAGTAAACCTTGAGGCTGGTCCTGCAGAATTAGGTTCAAAGGATACTTCGAATGTTTCCTCCTGTTGATAAGGCGGAACTTGTTTTGAGAATGGGTTATTAATTGGCTGTTTTGGTGGTTGTGGTGCTACTGGTCTAATAGGTTGCTGCGCAGGTCTCATTTGATTGGGAGACTGGAATTGTTGCTGGTTTGGACGTGGCATCTGCACAGGGGGAACCTGAGGCGGACGCCGTGGTGGCATTTGCTGAAATTGTGGCGGCATTTGCCTGACACTTGGTTGCGAAGGAACCACCGGAGGCAGTTGAGGTGATCGATTCGCTGGCATTTGTGGTGCAGCAGCAGGACGCACTGGCCGATGTGCAAAAGGCTGAGCTGGTTTTTGCTGATATGCACCAGATTGGTTTCCAGCAAAAGGAGACTGAGTAGCTGGTGTAAAAGGCTGCTGCTGCCTTGGCATTTGCTGGTAGGAAGATGGGGCAGCGGATGCAGATCCTGCCATCTGGTTCATAGCTGTCGCTGGCCGCGATTGTCGGGAATATTTTTTATTTAAGTGATCGATAACAATTTTCCCGATTAATTTCAGGGAATCAAAGACACCTTTTCCTTTATTAGCTACAGCTTCTGTCCAAGGGAGATTATATTTATTGACAATTCTTTGCAGTTCTTCCACCGCCATGGCGTTGGGTAGATCTCTTTTATTGTATTGAATGATTATAGGAATATTTTCTCTTTTATAGCCATACTCTGCGAGGTTTTCTTCCAGGTTCTGAAAACTTTCGATATTTTCCTGCATTTTATCAGGAGCAGAATCAGCTACAAAGACAATGCCATCAACCCCTCGAAGCACTAACTTTCGGGTTGCATTGTAGTAAACCTGTCCTGGAACAGTGTAGAGCTGGAATTTGGTAGCGAAACCTTTAATTTTACCTAAATCCAAAGGTAGGAAGTCGAAAAACAGTGTGCGATCGGTTTCGGTAGCCAAGGAAACCATGTCACTTTTGTATTCTGGAGGTACTTTTCGGTGTATAACCTGAAGGTTTGTAGTTTTACCGCTCAAACCAGGGCCGTAATAGACGACTTTAACACTGATTTCCCTAGCTGCATAATTTATTGATGCCATGAAATCGTCCTTCTGCTTAATAGATGGCCGAATTAGTTCCGATGTAATATATATAAAAATGCAAATATTCTAATCTAATATAGTTCTGATTATCAGTTATATGCAAGATACTGCTTTGGTTAAAGGCTACATTTTTGATCTCCTGTTTTGCTATTCATTTTTTATCTTTGCTTTCAGATGTGAGTTTCTCTTCTGATTTTAGATTTAGAATGTCCTTTTTACCAATCAGTTTGAAAGAGGAGAGCTGTTCAACCTGATCAGCCTTCTTACCAAAAAAAGTATGGTAATAAAGGTCTGCGATTGATACATTCTGCTGTGAGACAGAACTGTTAATTTCATTATTAAATTTATAAAATTCATCCAAAGGTCTTGAAAGAAACACTTTATTTATCAGTAATGAAAAGGTAAAAATCAACAGGGTAATTGTGCAGACAACTGAGGTAATTGAAATCAGCGATGCGTACGGAGATACAGAGTGTTCACGTTTTTTGTGTTCCAGCGCAGCTTTAACAGAGCGGGTAAATTGGTCAGAAAGGGGAACTATTGTATTGTCCAAACATAAATTATAGAGTGTCTCATAGACTTTATATTCTGATAAACAGGAATCTTTTACGATTTCGCTTACTGGTGATGTTCCATCGATATGATTCAAAAGATAGCTCTGAGGCTCTTTAAAAGGAGCTGAAGTGAAATTATCAGTAATGAATTCTTTGGAATTGCGTACGAATACCGTGTCAATTTTAACAAATTCCTGCATGCGATACCATTCATCAGTTCTTCGCATGGCTTCCATGATAATATTTTCAACTGGAAATATAAGATTCAGAAGAGTGAACTCTTCAACTGTGCGAAGAGAGGCAAAGCGATAGGTGCCAGTTTTCCATAAAAAGAGGCTGCAGCAAATATCTTCAATAACCGATTCGGCCATTGTGGACATTTCTTCTTTGGTTAAAAATCCTCTTTTTATCAACTCGAATGTAAGTGCATGGATATCGTTATTTAGAGAAGAGATGGTTTCGTTAATGGAGTCGAGTGGCTTTTTGGAAAACCTTTTCAGGTAATTCAATGTTTTCTCTGAGAGCTTTTCATTATCTTTTTCGGCATAGATTATCTGCCCGTTTTTAAATATTACAAATCCTTCATTTTTACCGCTGTTCAGGATGAGTTTACCTGTTATTTTCTGCTGTGTAAGAAGCTGGAAAACATCGGCCAGAATAAACTCTCTTAAGGTACCGCTTAAGACCACATGATCTCCTTGTAAGGATTAGGTCGCATTCTGAGATTCTCTAAAACCTTGAACAGTTACCTGAATGCTTCTTATTATGAAGTATATATTATATATGATTGGTAAAACCAGTAAAAGAATCAGAGGAAGGAGTGGTTCAGAGCAGAAAGTAGAGAATGAGCTGAACACTGATTTATAAGTGGCATAAACTACTGATGATGCCAGCAGGTTAAAAAGGACCTTCCACATTGTAATTTCCAGTCCTAAAAGCTTATCAGCACCGGGAAAGACCGTTCCGACAATTGCACATTTGACCAGATTAATCTTTTTTGTCTGGGTGGAGATGATTTTCCTCATTTTTTCCAGAGATTTTTCATTGCTCATAAATTGAGTCGCTTCATAGCAGGATTGACATAATGTCCCGGATTTGCATTTTCGGCATATAATTCTTCCACAAAATCTGCACTCGAATATTTTTTTTAGCTTTCTCTGTTCATGAGGGTCTCGAAAGAATAGCAGCAGTATCATGAATAAAGCAAAAAAAATTGTCATAGATATCAGGGGAGGGATAGCAAAAAAAGATGGATTCCATAGTACAGATGCGGTTTTGCTATTCAGTGCATAATCAGGAAAATATCTGGTCCAGAAAAACTTAGGTGATAGATCTGAAAACATGATCTGGCGCAGTGGTGGCCAGTTTCTGGAAAAGAATTTTTCGTTATTGTGAATAAACGAATTAACCAGACCTGGCTTTATATTAGCAGCATCGCTTATATATTCGGTTGCAGTTATTGTTTTAAATTTTCGGAGCTGGCATTGGGCTAAATTGAATAATGCTTCGGCATTTTTCTTGTCATTTTTTAGGACCTGGCGATAAAAATGCTCTGCCTTTTCGATATCATTTTTAAGAAAGTGAAGATTTCCGGCAGTGATAAGAAAAACAGGATCGTCATCGGGCAGAGATTGAACATTTCTAATGTTGATTGTGGCAGAGGCAAAATCGTGTTTTTTTAATTCGTATATAGAAGCAGAAAGAGTTGCCAGATAATCCATTTTATCCTGGGATGTTCTGGCCAGTATAGCTTTATAATTATCTTCAGAATATCCCTCATTTACTGCACTTGAAAATGATTTCAGAGGCCCTGAAGGATCGGCAGCCAGATAAAGTGCGCTTCTGATGTAGCTGTCCAGTGGTGAGAGAACCAGCAGCACCAAAGAGATACTCAGAAGTTTTTTCTCCTGGTGTGTGAGATGTTTCCATATAAGGAATGCACTTGTCCATAGCAGAACATAAAAATTCAGAAGAGCAGTTGAAAAATAAGCCAAGGTTACAAGTGGGGCTCTGAGAAAAAGAGGTACAGTGCAGGGAAGAATGTCTGAAATTTTGTGCAGCGAATATTGGATATGTTTAAAGGTCAAGATTAAAAGCGGAGTAAGAATCAAAAGTATAAAGAAAAATCTGAGCCACTCATATACACTGGTAACCACTTGTAGCTGAGAGTTCCACGAGTTTTTCAACTGATATAAAATATTCTTATATTCCTGGATGAAAGAGGATAGATCAAAAGGAAAATGGTTCCAGGCAATTCTTTTTGAAATGATGCTCTGATCAGGATTAAATTTTTTTGCCCAGGCATAAATTCGCAGTGCATCTGTTTTGTTGCTTTTTTCCTGTTTAATTCCAATATAAAGCAACTGTCTGGAGATTAATTTGCAGTTTGAAGCTCCTGATTGAAACATTAGTTTTTGAAGCTGTTCGAGGCACTTATCAGCCCAGGAGTAGAATTTGTTGCGTTGTAATTCAAAAAAAAGCAGCCAGATAGTACCAGGCTCGTTTTGTGCCAGAAAAAGTGCTCTGTTAAAAAAAACCGCCTGATTGGTATCTGATAAGGATCCATCGATCAGGCCACGGGTAAGGTGATACCAGGGATCATCAAGCGATGGAGAAGAATCCATCGCTTCCAGTACGGCTAACTTTCTGTTGAAATCCCAATTTTGTATGGCTGTGCTGTCCAGAGTGATATTCAGAGAATTAAAAAAGGATTCTTTTTGATTAAGTGCTGAATTGATCTGGTCTGCCCAGAAAAGAGGTTTCGCCGGATATACTCCTGAACAAACTGCAAGCAGCAAAAACAAGAAAAGTTTGATTTTCAGAGCTGAAAATGAGGCATTCAAAGCTTTGTTTTTTGTCTTTGTGATAATGTTCATAAAAGAGATATTCTTTGCTTCTATCAGCCTGACAGAAATATCTTGTACCCGGAAATTAGAATACGACGTAATCCATTAATATATAATTATATATCATTGCAGAAAAAAAAAGGAAGATCAAAAAGGAGGGAAAGAATAACAGTCCTTCGATTATTTGAAGGACTGCGTCGAATCTATTTTTGAAGTGCGTTAACGATTTTATAGAGTTTTGATTTCTTGTTGGCAGCCTTATTACGGTGAATAAGTCCGCTTTTTACGCTTTTATCTAAAACAGAAACTGCATTATTCAAAGCTTCTTGAGCACTTTGTTTGTCTTTTGATTGTATGACATGTTTGACAGCAGTCTTGATCTTCGAACGGCCCATGCGATTTATCACATTGGCTTTTTTGCTGGTACGAGCACGTTTTTCTACCGATTTATGCCGTTGCATCAGGTGTTCTCCTTAAAAATTTATAAGTTTTTCAAAATAATTTTCGAATTATAATAGTTCGATAAGGTGTACAAAATAGTAACTGTAATGTGAAACGTCAAACTTTTTTAATATAAAACATGTCCGGTCTTAAATCTACAAATTTAGTTTCTCTGAATCAGGAGTTGATTTTAAACCATTATTTATAATTTCTGATAAAAATAGGAAAGTCTGAAAAAAGCCGCAAAACAGAGTGCAGTTTTGCAACTTGATATTTTTAGCCACAGTCTGTTTAAATGTTCTTAAAGAGAAAAACCGGACTTTCTAATAACTATAGTAAATCGTGGAAATCAATTTTGAGCGATGTAACTTCTGGCACCGTTTGAAATAGTTCTACGAATCGCTTCATCGCCAATAAGGATGAATTCTTTAAGCTGGTTCCCGTGAAAATTGCGATAACCTTCTTCGTTTAAAAAACCTGGAAGGCATGCACGGTGTTTTTCCTGATGAGCAGCAATAATACAGGCTCCTTCGTAGGCGATCTGTTGCAATTCTGAATCAAAGGGAATGCTGTCTTGTGCAGATGGAATAAGAGTGCAGGGGTTTGGTGTGTTATGGTCAGTGCCAAAGGTTACACAGAAGTTATGTCTGTAAAAGAAATCTGCACATTTTTTTAACAGGTCCAATGGAGTATTACAACCGAGAAATTCCACTGCAAAAATACCCAGTTCGTTTAGTTTGCGCTCCAGTGAAAGCAGTCTTTTTTCCACATCAGTACAGCCATTCAAGAGGCTGTCAGAAATCAGAAAACTGGGAATACCTCCTGCTTCAAGTATAAGTGAACGGACCCGATGTGTACTGTAAAATGAAGCAGGGTTTTTATCAACATATGCAGCTTTACCGACATCCAGAAGCCGTTTACGAATCTGATCCTGCATAAATAAACTGTCAGAAGGGTCGGTTTCAAATCGGGGATCATCGAAGAGTCTTCTGAAAATAGAAACCTGATCCTGATGTTGGGGCCATTTGTCGACAGTTGTTAAGTAGAGATGTCTTGCCAGATGAGGTTCACTTACAGAATTCTTTGCATGCAGATTACGGATCTGGTTGTAATCCAGTGAAAGCCCGATGTTTTTATCTGCTAACAGTTTGTTAAGCAGTTCAACCATTTTCCAGATCCGGTCCTGAGTTATCTTCCACATGGATGAAATCAGGTTTCTGGAATCGTTCGAGAGTCTTGGCGGGTTATTTAACCCTTTTCCACAAAGATGGATTACTCCAGGATTAACAGGATCGTTCCAGTGGAATCCTTTTTCCTGGTCTTCCTGATTTATTGATACTAATTCGATATTAAAAAGCGGATACACTCCAGCCTTTTCACATGCAGTTGCAAATTCCTCATACCCTTCGGTTGTATTAAAATCATTGATCCCTAAAACGTAAATATTTTGCTTTCTGGCTATGGCCAAAGCCTGGCTGATGCTTTCAAAGGGACTGAAACAATAAGGTGTATGGATATGTGTATTTACATTAATCATGTGGCAATAACAATCATTCAATTTAGGTTTAAGTATTAAAGATAAGATACTGTTTATTCAAGTTTCAACTTTTAGTGTCTGCTAACTGCAAAAACCCTTGGTTTCTATAGGTTGGAAGACTATAAACGGGGCAGATAATTTGTCTTGGCCAGTTAAGTACAAAACACTTATTTTATACATTTTGCCGTTCATTTTGGCAGGTTCGGGACTGGAGGTCTTTATCATCACCACGAATAACAGGTATCTTATCGATGAGGAAATTGAAAAACAGGTAATACGGTTTCCTCAAAGAATGTCCAAAGAGCAGTTCTTCCCAGTAGCATATCATTATATGTTTCTTTCCCGGCAGCTTGAGGAGAAGTTCAAGGAACTTTTCAGCAAGGGTTACATTAAGGGAACAGTCATAATCAGTATAGGTAATGAAGCAACTACGGTTGGGATGACACTTCCGTTTCGTCCTGGTAAAGATGTGATCGCACTGGGGCATCGTGATTTCGGTGCACACCTGGCAGTTGGAGCATCATCGATGTCTATGATCTGTCAGTATATGGCAAATGAAAAGAGCCCCACAGGCGGTAAGGAAGGCAATGTGCATCATGGTGACCCGAAGATGCGTCGTTTCCCTTTCATGAGTCATTTAGGAAGCATGCTCTCTACTGCAGTCGGGGGCACCTGGGCTGCTCGAAAAGCTGGTGAAGAGGTGTTTGGACTGACCACAATTGGTGATGGGGGCAGCAGCACCGGCGATTTTCATGAATCTCTAAACCTGGCTTCTGTCCTGAGGGTACCAGTTCTTTTTATCGTGGAAAACAATTATTACGCTTATTCTACTCCGGTAAAAAACCAGTATAACTGCAAACGGCTTTCGGACCGTGCTGCTGGATACGGTATTAAAGGGAAAACTATTGATGGCACCGATGTCTGGGAAGTGTATAATGCGGTATATGATGCTTTGGAGGCTATGAATGAGGATCAGTATCCCAGACTTATTGAGTGTATGACTTTACGGCTGGAAGGACATGCGGTTTACGATAAGGCAGAGTATGTTCCCAGGGACCTTCTTAATAAATGGCGGGAAAATGATCCTTTGATTAAAGCACGCTCTGCGCTTTTTGACTGTGGTTTTTCAGAAGATGATATATGTCAGTTTGAGCAACAAATTACCGACACCGTAAACAATCAAATTCTTGAGGCTCTTCAGTATGGGCGTCCCAATCCTCATGCCACATCCATGAAAGTTTATGCTGAGAGAAGCCTTGAGCGGGTGAAACCATTCAAAGCCTCTAATGCAAGAAATCTGAATGCAATTCAGTCTGCTCTGGATTATCTGCTCTCCGAAAACAGCAATGCTTTTATTATTGGGCAGGATGTGGGTGTCTATGGCTCAGCATTTAAGACCTGTAAAGGCCTCTATGAAAAATATCCCGAAAGGGTGATAGACAGTCCAGTGTGTGAATCTGCCACGGTTGGATTTTGCCTTGGCGCATCACAAACAGGATCGCAGCCCATAATGGAGTTCCAGTTTGCGGATTTTGCCACTGATGCAGTGACTCAACTGGGGCTGAACACTGCAACCTGGTTTTACAGATCTGATTCGCCTGCACCGGTTCTGGTGCGTATGCCATCTGGCGGTGGTATCACTCTGGGGGCATTTCATTCCGGCGAATTCGATGGATTATGGACCCGGTTTCCGGGGTTGAAGATTTTTTTCCCGGTTACTCCACAGGAGACATTCGAGGCTCTTGTTGCTGGTTTTTATGATCCCAACCCCTGTATTGTTTTTGAGCATAAATTGCTTTACTGGGGTAAACAGGGCAATATCGATTTTGATGGTGATCTCAACTCGATATACAGGCCAAGAAAGTATACTGAAGGATCCAGATTAACAATAGTTGCATTTGGCGCTATGGTGGAAGCTGCGATTTCAGTTGTTAATGATCAGAAATATTCCGCAGAGGTATGGAATCCATTTATATTAAACCCTGTTGAACTGGATCCCATTATCGAATCAGTACGATCTACCGGACACCTGCTGGTAGTGCAGGAGAGTGGATATACGGCTGGTTCAGGAGATCGGATCATCTCAATTATCTGCAAGGAATGTTTTAATTCGCTGAAAAGTGCTCCAGTACTAATAAGCGCTCCGGATACTCCAGCGCCTTTCGCTAAGGAACTTGAAAGCTTTTATTTACCAAGTCACAGCAGGATCAGGAACGCAATAGAATCGATGATCGGAGAGGAATGTGAGTAAAGAGTTATTTAAAACCATGCTGTATCTGCCTTCACAGGCTGCTGCGGAAACTGAAGCAACAATTATAAAATGGTATATTAATCCCGGAGATTCGTTTGTTAAGGGACAGGCGCTCGCAGAAGTCGAGAGTGCAAAATCCACTTTTGATTTTGAAGCACCCTGCAATGGTGTAGTCGTTAATTTGCTTTTTCAGGAAAATTGCTCTGTTCCTTTTGACTCACCATTAATAGAGATTGAAACGTCTGATGAAACAATGAAAAGTGCTATTCCTTCAGTGAGTGCAAAGGAGTCTGCACCTGCTCAGATGGATATTGGAGCTATTGAAAAGCCAAAGTCTACTCCACAGATTCGGACCGTAAGCCTTCTGGGCATCGGTACATATTTGCCTCAAAGAATCGTACCTAACAGTGAACTGTTGGTGGAACATCTGGACATTAATGAAGATTACATTTTTGGCGTAACCGGAATTCGGGAAAGGCGCTGGGCCAAACAGGGAGAAAAACCCTCTGATATGGCTTACCTTGCTTCGGTTCAGGCAATCGAAAAGTCCGGACTAAAGCCCTCTGATATCAATGCTATTGTAGTTTCAACCACTACTCCTGATGTGGTGATGCCATCTACTGCCTGTATTCTTCAGGACAAACTGGGTATAAGAGGAATTCCTGCTTTTGATCTTAATGCGGCTTGCTCCGGATGGCTTTATGGAATCTCGGTTGCCAGAGGTCTGGTTCTCTCCGGTGTAGCAGATAATGTACTGGTAGTGGCTTCTGAGATGCAATCAAGGGTTCTGGATAAAAAGGACAGAAACACTTATTTCCTGTTTGGCGATGGTGCTGGTGCAACAGTTGTATCGGGTGTAAAACCTGGACATACTATATTGAGTGAGATGCTTTTTGCCGATCCGGCAGGAATCAATATGGCCCGCAGAAGTTATCCCGGATACGAAGTTCCTGTCAACACTACCGGTTTTGATCCCTGGCTCCGTCTGGATGGTAAGGCTCTTTTCAGATTTGCCACTCAGAGCTTTGCATCGGTTGTTCGTGAACTTATAATAAAAAGTGGCTGGAAGCCTGAAGATGTACGATGGGTCGTTCCTCATCAGGCCAACAGCAGGATTCTGAAAGCCGCTGCTCAGAAAAGCGGTGTTCCATTTGAACGTTTCTATCTGAATATTGACAGAGTCGGCAATACTTCCAGTGCCAGCATACCAATTGCTCTTTCCGAAATTGAACGTGGGCTTCAGAAAAACGACCGCATTATATTCTGCACAGTAGGTGCGGGTGTAACTGTGGCTGGTCTTACCATCGAATGGTAAGGTGAGTAAAGAAGGCCGGTAAAACCGATACCGGTAATAATCTTCTTTTAACATGCAATAGCCGGGGCAGCACTATGCAGCATCAGGATGATTCAGTTCATTCTCTCCCGGAAAAAGATCAGCACCATCAGTCTGATTCGCCTTCATCTGTTTCTGATCTATTGCATGGACATCGCTCAAGGCTTTTACAAAGGTATATCAATGCTGGCGTAGAAGCATTTGCTTTACATGAAATCGTTGAGCTTCTGTTAACCTATGCAATTCCCCGGAAAGATACCAAACAGATTGCACATCGTCTGGTAACCCGGTTCAAAACCCTGGGTTCACTTATAAATGCTCCAGAAGAGGAGTTGATTAAGGTCAGTGGAATTTCCATCCGCAGTGCAGCTCTTTTCCATCTTTTACGCGACATAATGGCGATTTGTCTGAAAGAGCGATATGAAAAACAGGACCTGATTACCCATCGCCGTGATGTTGAGGAATATCTGCGGTTTTATTTCGGTCAACGCAGGGATGAGTACGTGGCTGCCATTTTTCTGGATAATTCCAACCATATTTTAAACACGGAGATTGTGGCAGAAGGGACTGTAAACCAGTGCGCAGTCTATCCCCGTCTGATTATTGAGAGGGCTTTACGTTGTTCTGCTACATCCATGATTATCGCTCATAATCATCCCGGAGGTGGTCTGACACCTTCTGAAGCTGACTGGTTGATTACCGAAAGACTGTTTGCAGTTGGCAAAATGCTTGAGCTTCCTCTTATCGATCACATAATTATCTCTCATCATAAAGTAATAAGTCTCAGAGATTTACCCCGCTGGCCCTCTTAGGGCTGATATTCATTACCTACCCGTTTTAATTTCATAGTATTTTTAGGGTTCAATCGATCAGAGAAATCTTTGCGGAAGAGGTGATCATTGAATTTCAGACCGGAATTATCATGGGAGTTTTTGTCACTTGATCAGATCGAAGCCAGAACGCTTCGGGCATTACGAAATCATGTAAAATACCTTAAGGAATCATCAGCGTATTACAAGAATGCTCTATGGGATGTCTCAGCCGATGATATTAAATCGATAGGGGATTTCGAAAGACTCAAATTTACAACCACACAGACTGTTGCGGATAACCTGCCAAAGTTTATTGCCGCTGATCGGACGCAGATTGTTGAGACTGTTACAACCAATGGTTCTTCGGGCAATCCTCTGATATTTCCGCTTACTGCAAATGACCTTGACCGCCTGGCATTTAACGAGGCACTTTCTTTTCATGGTGCAGGGATATGCAATGAAGATGCTGCTCAGATAATGATCAGTTTTGACCGGCACTGTTTTGCTTCAATGGCTTATTATCGGGGGTTGGCTCTTCTGGGCTGCAATACGATGCGAACCGGAGTTCTTGCTCTGGATGAACAAAGATTTTACATAGATCAACTGAAACCTTCCGTAGTGGTTGCTGTACCATCATTTCTCAAGAAACTTGCTTTGGATCTTCAGAAAAAACAGATTGATCCTGCAATAAGTTCTATCCGCAAAATAATCTGTACCGGTGAGAGCCTCAGAGACTGTGAAATGGAGCTTAATGCTATCGGTAAATCGATTCAGGAGCTCTGGGGTGCGGAGGTCTACTCCTCGTATTCTTCCACGGAAGCATCGGTATCTTACTGCGAGTGTGAGGCTTGTCAGGGAGGGCATGCTCATCCGGAACTGGTGTATACTGAGATAGTAGATGAGCGGGGAAATGTGCTTCCTGATGGTAAAGCAGGGGAGCTGGTGGTTACCCCACTGGGTGTGGAAGGTTTGCCTCTTTTAAGATATAGAACCGGTGATATTACATTCAAGATAACCAGTCCATGCAGTTGCGGACGCAATTCCCTGCGTATAGGACCGATTCTGGGACGTGCGTGTCAGTTGATAAAATACAGAGGCGGAACCGTTTATCCATTAATTATTACCAATGCACTTGATGCAATCGAAGAGATAAATGATTATATACTGGTAATCGAAAGCGACAACTCCTCTTCTGACCAGGTGGCAATTCATATTGCTACCACACCGGCATCAGTGGAGAAAATTGCAAATCACCTCAGAGAGGTTGCCGGGGTGAATTTTCCGATTCTGGTTTCCAATGTGCCTACGATTCAATCGATGCGGGGCTCATCAAGGGAAAAAACAAGGATACTGGACTGGCGGAAAAAATCCGGTACAGCGGAAGTACTTCAGTAAACGGCCTTTTCGATCGGCAGGAATTCCATATTGATTTCCATCGCGATTATCATCCCGGTCTGTAATAATGCCGAAACTATTTCAGATGTAATCAGTTCTGTTAAAAGATACAAAGAACCGATTATTGTTATTGATGACGGGTCTACCGATGGAACCGGTGATATTCTCTGCAATACAGATGGCATTCAACTGATTCAATTTGACAGAAACAGGGGAAAAGGGGCTGCACTTAAAGCCGGCTTTCATCTTGCCACTAAATCAGGTTTTACCCATGCTATCACTGTGGATGCAGACGGGCAGCATCTGCCGGAAGATATCGGACTTTTAATTAAATGTATAAATGAAGATCCGGAAGCTTTGTGGACAGGTGAACGGTCTGGTGATGGGCACTATCCCCTGAGTTATTCTTTTGGAAATTGGATCTGTCGCTTCTGGTGCTATCTGAGTACCGGTCTTACCCTTAAAGATCCTTTATGTGGTTTCAGAGCATATCCGCTGGAATATGTAAATAATCTTCAATACAGAACCGGTGACCGTTTCGAATTTGAGCTGGAAGTGCTTCTTATTGCTGCATGGAACCATCTGTCGGTAAAAACTGTTCCTGTTCACATTTTTAATTCTACGGAAAAGAAAATCATTTCTCATTTCCGGCCATTCTATGATTTCGCCAGAATTGTCAGATCAATGGGTACTCTTTTTTTCCCCCGGGAGGATGGTGCCAAGAGGTTTTCATGGAACCGTCTGGCAAAGAATGTAAAGAATCTGGTAAGAAGGGAGTTGAGAGCCAATGCGACTCCTTTCAAAGCATCCGTTTCACTGGCTGCAGGAGTGTTTCTGGCAATCACCCCTTTTCATGGATTTCAGGTCCTGATGCTTCTTATAGCTACATTTCTTTTTAAGCTGAACCGTCCTTTAGCTCTTCTGGGTGTGAGCATCTCTTCTGCCCCTCTTCTTCCATTCTGGTTTGCTGCAGGTGCGGCCACAGGCAAGGCTATGGTTCCGGAGAGTATCGTATCGATGATTGTTGGCTGTTGCAGAATATTTCCTTCCTCTTTTTCCGGTGGAGAATTGATGCACACGGCAGTTTACTATTTTCTGGGAAGCATTTTATTAGCTGTAATATGTGGTATTTTAACATTTGGGGTATCTTATCTACTCTTCCGGTGGAGATCAGGAGAGTCTTTTACTCGGAGGTAATTTTGGTATTTAATGTCATTAGTGTTCGGTTAATTAAACAAAAGATTATTTCATAAAGCGGCTAAAGCATACAATAAATTCCAAATCTCAAGCAACAAATCCTAAATAAATCCCAATAACCAATCATTCAAAACCCAAACAAGGTTGACCTGGCAATGAACCAGTTTCAAGAAGACAAGAATGAGGGTCTCTATCCTGTTTCGAATTTCGGATTTTCCTATTCCTGTTCCTGTTTAGGATTTAGGTATTGAAATTTGGAATTTATTTGGAATTTAAAATTTTGTGATTTGTGATTTATTTGGAATGCAGTGATCTCCCGTAAAATTAACCGGATACTACTGATTTAATGTATAAGTTGAAAAAATTCCTCTGTCCCCAGGGATACCCGGCAAGAAGGAAATAATTTAAATTAATACAAATAAAAGCAGGCCGTTTCCCGTAAACAGTTGAAAAGCAGTTAAAAATATTCAACCAAAACGGGGTGTAAATGCAGCGAACCTTATTTCTTCTGGTGACAATTATCTCGATTCATCTTCTGGCAAGCTTATCCATGGCAGGTAACGGTACTAATGGTGCCCTGAGAATAGGAAAGATCTTTAGTAGTAAAGAGAGCAACAGCGAGCAGATTGAAAGTAATCTGGAGCTGTTACGAAAAAGAGTTGATGAGCTGGAGAAGAAAGTGGAGAAACTGGTGGAAAGAAGTAAACCTGGAGTGAGAAGAATAGAGCTGGCCAGCTAACCAGCTAAACGGCTAATCAGCTAAACTAGCTATAAAGCTAATTAGCTGAATAGCTGATTAGCTAAAACAGTAGATAAATAGTTGTCCATTTTTAAGCGCATAATTGCTGGCTGAATTTACACAAACACACAAAGAGAAGAGGTGGAGATGTCTGGAGAAAGTCTGGTTTTTATTGCGGGGTTTTTTACAGGAATTGCTCTTGCAGCTATACCACTTTTAATAATTATCGGGCGAATGCGCGTCAGAGCTCCTTTCAGAAGTGAAATGCGGGTGCTGAAAGAAAAATGCGAGCAGCTTGAGGCGGAAATAGTCAGCTTACAGAAAGATAAAGAGTTATTGCAGAGCAATTTGATTTCGGCTCAGAATCAGATTGCAGGATTGGAAAGTCAGTTACAGGCACAGAAGGATAAAATAGGTGAGCTTAAGAGTGCACTGGATTCCAGTAATTCAAAATTGAATGAATCTGTCAGGATCAACAGAGATGATCATGGAAAAATTTTACAGTTACAGACGCAGTTGGAGATGGAGCGAAAGCAGGCAGCAGAGAAGCTGCAATTAATAGAAGGTGCCAGAGAACAACTGAAAAACGAATTCATGAATCTGGCTAACTCGATTTTTGAGGAGAACAGCAGAAAGTTTTCTGAGCAGAATAAGAACAGCCTCGATCTGCTTCTTAACCCTTTAAGAGACCAGTTGGGTGATTTCAGAAAGAGAGTTGAGGATGTTTATACGAATGATACCAGGGAACGGCAGAGCCTTTTTGAACAGATAAAAGTACTTACAGACCTCAATCAGCAGGTTAATAAGGAGGCTCAGAATCTTACCCGTGCACTGAAAGGGGAGAATAAGACTCAGGGGAACTGGGGGGAGATGATTCTGGAGCGGACGCTGGAGTTATCGGGGCTGAAAAAAGGGGTTGAATTTGACACTCAGGTAAGTATTTCGGATAATGATGGCAATCGGCAGATTCCGGACGTAGTAGTTCATATCCCCGGCCAGAGGGATATAGTGATCGATTCCAAGGTAACACTTACCGCCTACGAATCGATGGTAAATGCTGAGGAAGAAATTCTCAGGGAAGAGTTTCTTAGGGCGCATATTACTTCTGTGAGAAACCACATTGACCAGTTAAGCGCAAAGTCCTACGATTCACTTTCGGAGCTGAAGACTCTTGATTATGTGTTGATGTTTATGCCCCTGGAAGCGGCTTTTGTGGCTGCGATCCGCAAGGATCCATCGATTTTTGAATATGCCTATCGCAAAAGAATAATCATGGTTTCGCCATCGACACTGCTTGTTACGCTTCGCACCATTGAGAATATGTGGAAAAGCGAGTACCAGAACCGCAATTCTCAGGAGATCGCCCGTAAAGCAGCCGATCTGTATGACAAGTTTGCGGGGTTTGTGGACACACTGCTTGAAGTACAAAGTGCAATCGGTAAGGCTTCAGAAAAGTGTGACCTGGCCCTGAACCAGTTATCTCAGGGCAGAGGAAACATTGTGCGCAGAGTTGAGGAGTTCAGGAAAATGGGGGTTAATGTTAGAAAGAGCTTACCGGCGGAGCTATTGGAGTCTTGATTAATCCTTCGCGAGAACACTACAATCCTTCGCGAGGACGCTTCGGATTGCGGGCAGTACCAATTACAGCAGATCCTACGGGATACGGGTACTCTATTTACAGTAGGCGTTACGGATTACGGGTATTCCTATTTACAGTAGGCGTT
>JAAYPC010000028.1 GCA_012519985.1 Fibrobacter sp. | reverse complement strand
ACAGAAATTTCTGGAAGAACTGGGAAGCTGGGCAGAAAAGAAAGCCGGTTCCAGTGAGTATCAGATTTCCTACCATGAGAATGAGCTCGATTCCCTGATTGAACCTGCTGCTCTGGGAACCGATATCGGTGAACTGGTAGACCGATTGTTCTCCTTAAGGCAGGTGTTGTCTTCAGGAGAATATACCAATAAATTTGAAGATCTTTCAGCTCAGGTTCAGACCTGTTATGAGAAAGCATCTCAACTTAAGGCGGATCTGTCTTATCTTTTGGCAGCTAAGACCGAGGAACATGTCTTCTGGCTTGAAGGAAGCAGGACTAAAAACTGGGCCAAACTCTGTGGTGTACCTTTAGATATCGGGGGAGTACTCTCTGGCGTGTGGGAGCGCTGTGATGGAGGTGTTGTCTTTACCTCTGCTACTCTGTCGGTTTCCAGGTCTGTCGATTATTTTAAAAGGGCTGTTGGGCTTTTGCCGCATGATCATCGCACTGTTGCGGCCTTTTTCAAGAGTCCCTTTGGCGCACACCAGTCTATTATGGGGGCAGTTAAAAGCAGCCCGGAACCGGATAATCCAGAATTTCCAGCTTATGTCGCAGATACCATTGTCAGACTTCATACCGAATTCAATAAAAATATACTGGTTTTGTTTACTGCCAACACTATGCTCAATGCGGTCAATGACCTGCTGAGGGCAAATCAGCAAATCGATAATGGGAAAATCCTGGCACAGGGCGCCAGTGGTTCCAGACAGAATATTCTGGAGCAATTCAGGCAGAATCAGCGGATGATTCTGCTGGGAACCGAAAGTTTCTGGGAAGGAATCGATGTTCCGGGGGAGGCATGTGAAATCGTGATCATACCCAGGTTGCCATTTCCGGTTCCCACTCACCCTTTGACCCTTGCAATCTCCAAACGAATGGAACAGATCAATGGAGAATCTTTTTTCAGCTATTCGATACCTGAAGCCATCATCAAATACCGTCAGGGGGCAGGACGTCTGATCCGAACTGTAAATGACAGGGGTGCATTGATCGTACTGGATAACCGCATTCTCACAAAAGGATACGGAAAACAGTTTGTCAGGGCTCTGGATGGTGATTTTAAGAATTTTGAAGATGTTTCAAAGATGATTTTTAGCATTAAAGAGTTTTTTGAAGCAGACCCTTCCATTGAGGCTTCTACTATAAGCTACGTTCCACTGGAGGATTAATGAAGAAATTCTATCCTTTCTTTTTGGTTTCGGTATTAGCGATTTTCTGGGGATGTGGCATCTACTCCTTCAGTAACAGTGCCTTACCATCACATCTGAAAACAATCGATATCCCTTTATTTGCTAACAACTCGCTGGAGCCTAATATCGCCGATGAGATTACTCAGGAATTAAGCAGGCAGGTCACAAATAAGGGACAGTTGAAAATTGCCAATGGCAAAGGGGATGCCTCTATCAGTGGAAGTGTAACCTATTATGAAAATGTTCCTTACTCCTATGGGGCAACTTCTGCAAGAGAGGTAAACGTTGATCAGTACATCGTTAAGATCACCGCAGAAGTAGAATTTCTGGACAATGTTAAAGATAGTGAATTGTATAAGGGAACGGTGAGTGGTGAAGGTATCTATGATTCTAGAACCGAAGAGGAGAGAGTTGGAAAAGAAAAAGCGGTGAAAGATATAGTTGCCCGGATCCTGGAAAAATCAATACAGAGCTGGTAAAGGGAAAAGAAATGAATTTTATGAAAATGGAAGGACTGGGGAATGATTTCCTGGTGACACATGAAGTATCTGTCGGGATGGCGCAGACGGTTCTCAAACACATTCCCAGGATCTGTGATCGCAAGCGGGGTGTAGGGGCTGATGGGATAATTTTCGTGCTGCCTTCGAGCCAGGCGGACTTCAGGATGAGAATTTTTAACAGCGATGGTACCGAGGCAGAGATGTGCGGAAATGGGATACGCTGCTTTGCCCTCTATGTTAAGCTGTTACAATTAAACAGTTTAAACCACCTTGTAATAGAAACTGCGGCAGGTGAGATCATTACCGACATAATCGGTGAAAACATGGTGAAAGTAAATATGGGGCGACCAGTAACCGATGCTTCTGCGATCCCGGTTACTCAGGATAGTGGAACTGTGGTGATGAAAAATATAGACATTGATGGGCAGAATTTTCAGATCACCGCTGTATCAATGGGAAATCCTCATGCAGTGATTTATTCGGATGAACTGACCGATACATTGGTTCAAGGCTATGGCCCCAAAATTGAAACTTACCCTTTTTTCCCTAAAAAGACTAACGTGGAATTCGTAAAAGTCCTTTCTGACAGTGAGATACAGATGAGGGTATGGGAACGGGGCTGCGGAGAGACCCAGGCCTGTGGAACCGGTGCCTGTGCAAGTGTGGTCTCAGGGATCATAAATAAGCTTCACGGTAATGATGTGACTGTGTATCTTCCAGGAGGTAAGCTTCAGATACAATGGAGTGGGGATCTGTCAGATCCGGTTTTTATGACCGGTCCGGCCAGAAAGGTTTTTGAAGGCAATGTCGAGATATGAGTCTTTTTGAAGCATTGATGATGATCTGTTTTGGTGTGAGCTGGCCCATCTCCATACATAAATCGTGGCGAACCAAAAAAGTCAGCGGCAAGAGCCCGGTGTTCATGGTCGTGATTATCATCGGTTATGCCAGTGGTGTTGTTCACAAGATTCTTTATTCCATGGATTGGGTGATTTACCTGTACTTGCTCAATATGGTTATGGTTTCTTTGGATTTGCTGCTCTATTTCAGGTATAGCGGTAGGAGTAATAGTTGAGAAGCAATTATTCGCGAAGACATTGCGGGATTGTCCAGACCGTATGTAGCTTCATGTTTTCAGCTTGGGGAGGTTCCTTTTTTCCAATAAACTGATATAAGTGAATAAGACTGACAACGGAACAGTATTACCCACGTAATAAGTATTGTTGAAGATATTTGTAACAGCATTATAAATATGTTTATTAGTCATGAAGTTTTTTGACCGTATTCCGAAATAAGTTAAACTATTTTTTAAAAAACTCATGTTAACACTTCTGCGATCAAGAAAATTTTGGGCTAGTGTATTTTCTGCCCTTTTAACGTTAGCATTATGGTATCTTCAAATGCTAACACCATCTCCTATATGGCCATTCTCAGATAAGGAAGTTTCTTGCACTGTATATAAAGAATTAATTTTCCCTTACAAGGTTGAGATTGGCATATTTATCGCTGTAGTATTATTGTTGACAAACTTTGCCTTAAACTGGGTTCCACCAAACAGAAAAAAGAAAAAATTAATAAAATGTGTATTAAAGGAAATATTGTTTCAATTATTTGGAGGAGATACTTACCATAATAGAATTACATTATTTCAGCAGAAAAACGGTTTTGAGACTTTATTCGTTTATATTTGGAAATGCCTTATAGTAAATTTGCGGCATCATATGAAGAAACAGTGTGTTGGGTATTATATCAAAAATATTCCAAGTCCTTTTAAAAAGTATCTACATATTTATGCTCGAGAAGGCCAACCATATTCAAAAGGAACAAGTACCATTTTTACTGCTGCCTGTACAGATAAGGAAGTAGATGGATTTGCTTCATTGATTTGGTTGAGGCAATCTCCACTCCATGTAAAACTACCTGATATATCTAATATTGATTTAAAAAATGCAAAACGAATTGAAGACCTTAGCAAAAATAATCAGACCATTGTTAAAAAATATATGCGATTTGGGAAAATAACTGATTTTAACAAACTAAAGACTTTACATAGGCTCTCTACAAATTTATGGGGAACGCCCGTATTGGATGAAAATCAAGAAATGTGTGGTGTATTGGTGTTTGATGATAATAACCCCAATCAGACTTTTGGCGCAAATAATGATTTGAATGAACGATTAATTGGTTACACAAGGATATTGGAAAAAACATCAGCAATTAAGCTATAATGTATATTAATAAAAGGAGAGAGGAAAATGCGCTTTATTGTTAAATTAAAGAATAAAGAGCCATATTCTGATCCAAATGCCATAACCATAAGTTTTATTGTACCAGCAGGTGATATTCCTTTCTTTATTGATTTTAACTACGACAAACAGAATAATAAACTTACGGGTTTTATTGAATATAACAGCTCAGAACCAAAAGAAGTAGAAAAGCAAAAAGATATAATTATTGTTTATGGCAAAAACAGCGGTAGGATATACAACTTCGAGTTACTTAACTTCACTAAAAATGCTTTGGAATATTCTATTATATCTTTGCAATCGTTAAATGTTGCTAATGCAAAGGATAATCCACGAAAATTCAATAATTTCCAGTTAGGCCAGGAAGTTATTAAATCTACACTTTTGAGAAGCAAGGATCTTCTAGTGCCTGTTTGAATCAGAAAGGAGTCGGACCAGGCTCATCCCCTTCTTAAACAAAGACTCAGGTGATCTTAACGGTTAATTTTCAATCGCTTGATCAAGCATACAGAAAACCCATTGCCTCCCTTGGGCACTATCGATTCCCAGGTCCAGCTCATAAAGATCTGATCCTCCATTTTATTTGCCAAACGCAAACAGCACTTGTTTTTCAGTCCGGGCTCTTGATCTGCTATCCCTCGATGCCACCTTTGCTAAGCACTTAAAATTTGTCTTATGCAACCATGTAATCATCTGAATTCAGGGTCGTTAATTGTCCCGGAGGCCTGCTGCCGGATAATGCCGGAATCGAGTGCCGAATAGACCGGAATACACAAGAATGCCAGAACCTTGCCATTCTAACGAAAAACCTTTCGGGTCTAAGCCAAAACCTTATGGATTACTTTACAGACCTTTCAATTTTCTTTACAAACCTTTTAATTTTCTTTACAGGCCTTTCAATTTTTTAACGAAAAACCTATTGTGGTGAAGTGGAAACCTTAGGGGGTAAGCCCTAAACCTTACCACTTTAACGAAAAACCTTTTTTGGATGAACCCTAAAACCTTAGGGGGTAAACCCTAAACCTTATCACTTTAACGGAAAACCTTTTTGAGTGAAGTGAAAACCTTTTTGGGAAAGCCAAGACCTTTT
>JAAYPC010000185.1 GCA_012519985.1 Fibrobacter sp. | reverse complement strand
TACTAATTAATTTTAAGTAAAAGAAATTTCCTTTGTTTTATATTATGCTTACGCTTCTATGTGCAAATCCCTGTACATTCTTCTTTTAAAAGCGCCCAAACTTGGTAATTTGAACGAATTCTCAGCATCTTTCGAAACCGTCTCCTTTAACCACTCGGACACCTCTTCAGAAGAATACACTTACAAGGTTATCTAATATAAATTTTAGATGCAAGTAATGCCAACCTTACAAATGTTCAGTCCAGCAAAATGTTCATCCCGGAAAGATCAGCATTCTTTTGTCTGGACAATTTTTCCTTGTTTCCAATGAAAAAAACAATGAAAATTGGATAAGAGCCTTAAAATGCCACCTCCAACTTTTCAGGGTACCTTGAGTCACGGTATGTCTGACTTCTATCTTGAATATTTTCCCATTCTTTTGCATAATTAATCCATCAAGAGTACGGAAGTCCAGTTTAATCTTAAATGGATCACTCAACCTTGAAGAATCTGTCTATGTTCAATTCTGTAAGTGCTTTCAGCAAACCCTTTCATTCCCTGATCTGGGATGCCAGGTTGTTTTATCCATAAATGTTTCAGTGGTACTTTGTTAACAATAAACTTTACATAAATAGCAGGAGTCCTCACATGAATCTTAAAACCCATCTTTCTGTTTTATTTCTTTTGTTGATGTTCAGCTTAGCATTCTCTCAGGATAACAACCCTAAATTCCGATTTTATGGTTTTGCAGACATGTCTTTTCACAAATACTTTTTTAAAGAAAATGCGGTTGTCCAGGCAAAGAATGAATTTTCCGATAAATTCGAGTATTCATTCGATCACCTCAATCTCTACTCCGATTTTTCTCCCAATAGCAAATTACGCATGCTTTTTGAAATCGGATATGAGCATATCCCCAACTATTTACAATATTCAAGAGGGAGAATAATATCGGTTTCAGGTCTGCCTGATGACACTCTTATTCACGCGATACCTTCACCACTCGATCAAAATGGAGGAAAAGAATTATTCAATATCGAAAGAGCTATTTTGCAATTAAAATTGAATCAATATGCCAGGTTGTCCTTTGGTAAATTTATAACTCCCGCCGGCATCTGGAATGTCGATCATGGTTCTCCGGTTATTCTGACATCTCGTCAACCGACACAATTCAGTATAGTAGAGATATACCCAAAAGCACAGATAGGAATAATGGAAGAGGGCAATCTGTTTCTGGGAGATGTTGACCTGTCATACTGTATCTATGCCAGTACAGGCAGAAATGAAATTCATATTGAGAATGCAAAGGAAGTCGCTGTTGGAGGCCAACTAATCTTCAATCTCCCCTTTCTTGATGAGTTTCGTATAGGGGCAACCGCTTATACCGGAATATTAAAAGAGAGTGCCGAGTATATGCACATTACAATTGATAAGGCGACAGTTGATAAAACCACTGCGCAGGCCCTGACCGAATTACAAGCCGGTCTCATAGGCATAGGAGATGTACAATCACGAATACAACAGCTTATCAGCCAAGAGGCTCAGAAACCGGATAATTTTAGATTTGTTACCACCAATCTATCCAAATCACGTGAAGAAATTTTTGGTTTCGACCTTCGCCTCTATAAAAAACGTATCGGATTGCAGTCAGAACTGAACTTCAATAAAACCAGAAATCAACTGGCAGGAAATGATGGCCCTGACTACGTTGGTGTTTATGGCCTGCTTTTCGTAGATGCTATCAAAAAGCTTAATTTTCAGCTAACTCCCTATTTTCTCTATGAAAGAGTTAACATAAAGAACTCACCTTCTGAAATTCTTTCCATGTCTTCAGGATATAATCTGATCATGAGCGGAATAAATGCCAGGTTTTTCACCAATTTCGGTATCAAGCTGGAGTTTGATTACCTGGACATAATCACAGATGGCATCCTTTCTGATTACCAGAAGAACTCTGATTCTCCCGGATTGGCCGGTCAATTTTATATCTCATTTTGACCGGATACATTAGTACATTTGAGCATTTCTGCAGAAATGCTCAAATGCTTTTTATCTCAAGACAAACAGTAATACGATCTCTATTTGCAGGCAGAAGGACTTTCTCTTAGTAGTTATTGTCCGGTAATCGTATGATACATGTGGTTCCCTGCCCCTCTCTGCTTTTAATTTCTAGCTCGCCGTTAAAAAGGCTCAAACGTTCCCGAATACTGAACAAACTCAGCCGTGTATCATCAGAAGACCTCTTGAAAGCCTCATCTGTATTAAAACCACGTCCCTTATCGGAAACTGTAATCTCTATTTGCCCCCCTTCATTAACTGCATCGAGCTGTGCATCCTTCACTCCTGAGTGTTTTATCACATTGTTGAGAAGTTCACGCACCATTTGGGTAAGCATAAGCTGTTTTTCGTTTCTGACTGATTTAATATTACCCCGAATATTCATGTTAGTATCAAGACCGTACGCCCTCTTCATGTGTTTTACCAACCACTTTAAAGATGCATCCAACCCCTGGGACTGAAGAATGGGAGGGTTGAGTTCGATTGAGAGGAACCTTGTGGTATCTATGGCTTCTTCCAGTAAGTCAATGCTATCCGCAATGTCATCAGGCTGATACTTTTCTGATGTCTGTTTTTCATGATCACGAAAATGTTGTCCCAGCAGAAGTCTTGCACCCAGTAATTTCTGCTGCAAATTTTCGTGCAATACATAAGAAATTCTTCTCCTTTCTCTCTGCTCGGCAAGAGACAGAGCATAAGAGAGCGAGCGCACCTGAGTCGTACGCTGTATAACCATGCTCTCCAGATTTTCATTTAATATTTTCAGTTTTTTTTCGTTTTCTTCCAGATCATGAAGCGCCTTTTTGCTAAGATCAATATTGGTAGTGGTTCCATACCATTTGAGTATCTTACCATTTCCATCATGAACTGGAACCGCTCGTGAAAGATACCAGTGATATGATCCATCAACATGCTTGATCCGATGCTCAATTTCATAGATTTCACCGCTTTTTACAGCATGTACCCAGCGTTTTTCCGTAGCTTCAAGATCATCCGGATGAACAACAAAACCCCATTCCCATTTTCCACCAGGTTCCGATGCTACTATTCCCTCAAAATCCTTATACCTCTCATTGTAATAATCCACATTGCCATCAGGTTCTGCTGTCCACACCAACTGCGGCATGGAATTGGCTAACTCACGAAATCGATTTTCGCTTTCCCGCAATCGGGTCTCGGCTTTTTTCAGTTCGGCGATGTTTTTTCGCTCATTAATCTGCGCTTGCTGAAGTTCCTTGATTGTAGACATTCTTTTCAAAATTAAACACACCACAAACCAGTTAATTCCAAATACACCCATGCGGTTTATTATACTGACATACTTGATTCCAGGAGGCGAGATAAAATACCCGATTATCATCAAGATGAGAGTTATTCCCATTGCTAAATAGATTACGATTCTATTACTTGTGATAGAAGAGATCAATACCGGAAGAAAATAAAAGATCACTTCACCATTTCCTAAAGGCATTACTGAATCCAGAATTACTACCGGGACAACCGAAAGAAACATCAATAATACCAGCATCCATGTTTTTATGGACATTATCTATTCCTTAATTCAAGCTGTTTTATGTAAAGCAGAATAGAAGTCCATCCGCCACCTGCTACCCATTCGATCAGTCATAACAGATTTCTCTGTCCTCCATCCGAAGCAGTTTTCTGTTGGGTAATCTTATGTACTCTGACTTCTCTTCAAACAGGTTTCCTTTTTTGCGCGAAAAGATGGTGTGCCATAGTAACAAACATTAAAATTCTTTTAGGCATTTTGAATGCCAAAAGGCTTTATGCGGTTAATCCAGCAGCCAAATACAGATCCTCAAAAAAATGGGTTTCGTTTCAGTAGTTTCCTTTCACTTCAATACAGACAAGTGTTCATTCAGTAAAGATCCACGTCTTTTGCACAAACAGTTATTACAGACAATAGTTAAGGAGATAATCAGTTGGAGCTTTATTTTGGAATTATAACAGTTGCTCTTCACTGGCAGAATAAATATCTTATAGGCTTCTGTTACAAGGTTTTCTGAAACTTTCCAGGGATATAATGTTTTTGATACCAGAAGTTAAAAATCAATTCCCCTTCTCGCTGGGGACCACCTCTTATATCATTCCAGCAGATATCATACCCAATGTCAGAGCACTGGCACCCTGTATCGATGACATAGAGCTTGTCTTATTTCAATCACCAGATTATTCCAATATCCCATCACAGGAAGATATAAGAATACTAAAGGAACTGGCCCAAAACCATCAGATAACCTATACCGTTCATTTGCCAATAGACAGAAAAGCCGCAGCTTCAGACCGACTTGAAAGAGAGCTTTTCTGTGATGGAGTAAAGAGGATCGTGAATCGGTGCGATACACTGAATCCTGCTGCCTGGATACTTCATCTGGAAGGAATTACTGGCGATTCCCCGCAAAAAGAGATCTCCGAATGGAAAAAAAGATGCTTCGAAACAATGGAAAACATTAAAGATGTTTTCCCCAACCCGCAACTCATTGCTATCGAAAACCTGGCTTACCCCTGGCAGTGGCATCACGATTTTGCCACCCAATATAATACCTCTTTATGCTGTGACGTCGGACATCTGTGGATATATTTCCAGGACCAATGGAAAGATCATTTCAAACAAATGATCCACCGAACAAGAGTCATTCATCTTCATGGAACAGCCAATGGTAAGGATCATATTTCCCTCTCAAAGGGAAATTCCCTGCTTATAAAGAGTTTTTTTGATCTTATTCGCAAGCACTCCTATTCAGGAGTTATCACCCTTGAAATATTCAACGAAAATGATTTTTTAAACTCAATTGAGGTAATCCAACGTTTATGGGAAAAATAACATTAATAAGCGGCGGAGCACGAAGCGGAAAAAGTGCTTTTGCCTTGAAACTGGCTTCAGAGAAGTCTTCCCTTCAAAAATTATTCATCGCCACTGCGGTTGTCTTTGATGATGAGATGCGTTTAAGAGTCGAAAAACATAAGCAGGAAAGAGGCAGCGAATGGGAAACCATCGAATCGCCTTACGAACTTCCCCAAACTGTAGAAAAACTTCCTTCGCAAACTGTAGCGGTTGTGGACTGCCTTTCGGTGTGGTTGGGTAATGTCTGGTATAAATATGGGGATGACGACAAAACACTTTCTTTACATATCGATAATTTGCAAGAATCAATACAGAACTGGAAAACCGTAAATTGCGGAGAAATTATTTTGGTTACCAATGAGGTTGGTTGGGGAATCATTCCTTCTGATGCAGCAACCAGAAGATACCGGGACTGGGCCGGCAGACTGAACCAACATATCGGTAAGGTCGCATCTGAAGTATACCTGTGCGTATGCGGCATACCCATGAAAATCAAATAAAAATAACGAATATCGAATAACGAATGATGAATATCGAAGTTGACAAGATAAATGAAGCTGTCACTTTTAATTTAGTCTGATCACTACTGGAATCATTATGCTTTTAAGCCCGTTTGTAACCGCATTAAGAACTCTCACGATTATCCCTGTGCCTGGTAAAGATACGGAACGTTTTCATCGGGCTTTACTTTTTTTCCCACTGGTAGGTGGAGTGCTTGGTTTATTCCATCTGTTAATCTTCAGGCTTTTATCTTTGTCCACTGAGTTAATACCGCTTTCCGGAGTTATCCTTTGCATAACAAACTACCTGCTCAGTGGCGCATTGCACCTTGATGGCTTCGCCGATACTGCAGATGCTTTTGGTACGGTACGGAGCCGGGAAAAAACATTACAAATACTCAAAGATTGCCATCTGGGTACTTACGGTGTCGCATCAGTGGTATTTCTGATTCTCTGGAGAGTAACACTGTATCAGTCGCTGGCAGAAGAAAGCAAATTAATATGGTTAGTCCCCTGCCTGGCCTTCTCCCGGATAATTCAAGGGTTTCTACTGTGCACTCTTCCCTACGCCCGCGATAAATCCGGAAAGGCATTTATCTTCTGTGGAAAACCAGTTTATGCGATTTTTCTCTTTTTGGAGATGATAGTGATTGGGATTCTCGTTTACTTTTATAGTGATTTAAAATCGCTTATACCTCTTATGGTCGGCCTTTTATTCATTACCCCTGCAATCTGCCTGTACCTTTACCGGGTAAAAGGGATCACCGGTGATGGAGTGGGTGCCTGCAGTGAGCTTTTTGAACTGGGATTTTTAACCGCTACAATGGTAATACTCTAAACAACACAATTGCTGTTGCATATAATTTGCTTTTCACTTGCATTGAAAGGCATAATTATCTATTTTAGAAGCCTATTTTTAACATTCAGAAAACGGAAAGAAGGTGAATTTTAATGAATGGAATCGTTTTAAGGGAAGACGAAGCATTTGAGAAAGCTCTTCGGCGCTTCACTAAAACTTGCGAAAGAGCCGGCATTCTATCCGATGTGAAAAAATACCGTCACTACGAGAAACCCAGTGAAGAGAAGAAAAGAAGATTGAACTCTTCCAAGCGCAAAAGAATTCGTGAAGAAAAAAGAATGACCTTCAGAAGCGAACATTGATCCGTTTCGATTTTTGATTATAAAATGAGACTACTGAGCCAGTGGCACCGTAGTCTTTTTTTTATCCTGCCAAAGCTTGCTGCTTAACCATTTTCTTAACTGCACTGAAACCAATAATTCCACAGGATATGGCTACATTCAAAGAATTTTTAAAACCCCACTGCGGTATCTCTATCAGATTATCGCACATCTCTACTACTTGCCTGCTTACCCCCAATGCTTCATTACCAAATACCAGTCCCAGTTTACCGGGGTAATTTGCATCATAAAAAGATTGGGAACGGGATGTGGTTTCTGCAGCCCAGACCGGTATTCCCTGATCCTGCAAATACTTTACAGCATCCACAGTTTTATCGAAATGTTTCCACGGAACATAATCGATAGTGCCCATAGAGGTCTTCTGTAGCTTGATATGCGGCGGATATGCGGTATATCCACATAAGAACAACCCACTGACCCTCAAAGCATCGCAGGTTCTGAATATGGCACCCACATTGAAAGCACTGCGCAGATTATCCAGGATGATATACAGGGGATTTTTGACAAGTTCTTTATACTCCTGCAAACTGATATCTGCATCAAAACTTCTGACCTGCAGTGCCGTAGTCTCTATATCCCCCAGTTTATCTTTAGTCATTGCCATATTAAGCCGTAACTTCACCTTTTTTGTTTGCCAGCAACAAAAGAACCGCTCCTGCAACAAACAATACCGAAATAGAAGACATGCCGATCCGGGATGCCAGCACCGATTCCAGACCAGCCCTGCGGGTTAAAAAAGCTACACTCCCAACAACAGCAGGACCCAGAATCACCGCAAACCGGCTTACCACATTGTAATAACCGAAATACTCGGCAGCCTCCTGCTGAGGGATAAGCTTTCCGAAATACGATCTGCTCAAAGCCTGGATTCCACCCTGGGCAATGCCGGTTATCCCTGCCAGAATAATATAGTCCAGTTTGCTTTTCAACATCAATGAGCCAAATCCACAAACCAGAATATAGATTGCTATTCCTGCAAGAATCATGGTGTAAGCACCAAATCTGCGGGCAAGCACACCAAAAAGCAATGCTGCTGGGAAAGCTACAAACTGCACCACTATCAGTGCAATCATCAGCGATGAAGGTGTAAGACCTATAGACATGCCAAAATCCACCGCCATAAGAACAAATGTATGTACTCCATCGATATAAAGCCAGTATGCCAGGAAAAAGAACAGTATCGTCCGGGTATTAAGAATTTTAAGCGTTGTCTTGCGCAACCTGGATAAGCTGTCCTTAAAAATCGCCATTACACCGGAGATTTTAGTGTAAACCGGTTCACGGACAAAAACGAACAAGGGAATTGAAAACAGAATCCACCATAGAGAAGCACTCATGAAAGAAGTCCTGATAGCTGTTGCTGCGCTGTCAAGTCTGAACATGGATGGTTTCTGTACCATAAAAACATTGAACACAAAAAGAATACCGCATCCCAGATACCCCAGAGAATATCCCATAGAGGATACCATGTCCATTTTTTCCTTCTCTGCTACATCCACCAGCAAAGCATTATAAAACAATTCGGCACAGTTATATCCTACACAGGCCAATGCGAAAACTATCAGAGCATTAAGCCAGTCTCCCTGATTGATAAAGAAAAGTAAACCGGTAGAGACGGTTCCCATCAGGACGAAAAAACCCAGCATTTTCTTCTTGGCAACTCCCGAATCAGCCAGAGCTCCCAGAAAAGGTGAAAGAAGTGCAACAATCAACCCCGCTACAGCATTTCCAAAGCCAAGCCGTGCTGTACTCAATGTGGCTTCGACGCCACTGCACCAGAAACTTTTAAAAAATACCGGAAAAAAACCCGCCATCACAGTCAAGGCAAATGCGGAATTTGCCCAGTCATAGAAACACCAGGAGATAACCGCTCTTTTATTGTTAACCATAAGCTCAGGTTTTCTTTTCTTTCTTTTCTGCAGCAGGAAAGAGGACATTATTAAGGATAAGCCGGTATCCGGGAGAGTTCTTATGAAGCTCCAGCATGGTGGGCTGATCCCCAACTGCATGAGTATAGTCCTCCGGATCATGTCCTCCAAGATAGGCAAACTGTCCCTTTCCGAAAATACCATGAATGTAGTTAACCATGTTGGTTCCAGGAACTTCAGCCAGCACTATTACACTCTTTTTGATCACATTTCGATTAAATGAAGTAAGCAGACCGTGGTAACCTTTAATGGTTTTGCTGTGGTTCTGCACCAGCATTGTAGGTACCGGGTCCAGTTTTGCGCTGAAATCAAATATTACAAAATCTCTTGCTTCCTGGCGCAGAGGCGTATTCACCAGATTGACATCTATATTACCGAAACAGGACTCGAACGGATCGGTGACAATCTGAAAATTCTCAAATGCCATGCAGTTGCTGAAATCAAGTTTTTCCCTGTACTGAGGGTCCACCCCATCGCCATCATACTCTTTTGCCACGATATCGGTGCCCAGTGCAGCCAGAGCGATTTCCAGAGTGTTTGTTGCACTGCACATTGCAAAGAGAAACCCGCCTCTCTCCACATATTGACGTATTGCCAGTGCTACTGCCTTTTTGCAGTCAGTAACTTTGGAGAAACCCAGAGTGCGGGCCAACTGCTCGAGCTCCATCTTCTGACGCTGATACCACTGGCTTTGAGAAAACCCTTTATAGAATTTGCTGTATTGACCGGTAAAATCCTCGTGGTGCAGATGCAGCCAGTCGTATTTAGATAGCTTACCTCCCACCACATCCTTGTCGTAGATCTTGTCGTATGGAATGTCTGCATAGGTTAAGGCCAGGGTCACGGCATCATCCCAGGGAAGCTTGCCGGGAGGGGTGTAGACAGCAATCTTGGGAGCCTTTTCAAGAAAGACTTTCTCCATATTGTTGTCCTTGATGGTGGATTGGATGGAAACCCAGTCATCTGCACTGATCTTGGTAATTTTCACCCCTGCGACTCTGGATTTCAATTCAAAATCCGGAGAATCATCCAGGACAAACGAGCCGCCACGGTAATTAAGCAGCCAGGAAACCCGCATGCCTGCCTGAAGCATCTTGTAAACAATGCCATAGGCCTTGAGATGATCGGTCTGGCTGTTATCCATGGGGATAAACAGCATGGCCGCTACTGATTTACTCCCTACAAGGCATAAAATGACCAATAAGACAGCGGTCCGGAAGAATCTGCATGTCAATACCGGCCTCATAGCCACCCTCAACTGAACTTCGTGATTTTCAGATGCAGCTCTTTTAATTGCCTTTCGGTAACCGGACATGGGGCTTTCATCATCAGATCCTGTGCTTTCTGATTCATAGGGAAAGCAATCACTTCCCGGATATTTGGCTCATCGGCAAGAAGCATGATCATTCGATCTACTCCCGGAGCGATTCCTCCATGAGGTGGAGCACCATATTTAAAAGCATTTATCATGCCCGCAAATTTACTGTCAACTTCCTCTTTAGTGTAGCCAGCCAACTCGAATGCCTTGTACATAATCTCTGGTCGATGATTTCTGATAGCACCGCTGGAAAGTTCGATTCCATTACAAACAATATCGTATTGATATGCCAGAATCTGCAGCGGATCCTTGTTCAGAAGAGCATCCATTTCCCCCTGAGGCATGGAAAACGGGTTGTGAGAGAACTCAATCTTCCCGGTTTCTTCATTAAGCTCATACATGGGAAAATCGGTAATCCAGCAGAACCGGAATACATCTTTCTCTATAAGATTGAGCTCTTCTGCCAGATGTGTACGGATCTCACCAGCGATCCTGTTTGCCTTCTTCTCATCATTGCAGATAAAGAAAGCAACATCTCCAGAAGCAATTTTCAGCTCTGCGGCAAGAGCATCCATTCTCGGCTTATCCAGAAACTTGGCTATGGGTCCTTTTACCTCAGTATTGTTCCAGGTAAGATATGCCAGCCCCTGTGAACCAACCGACTGAGCAAATTGAACCATGCGGTCGAAGAATGCCCTGGGTTGAGATGCCCCGTTTTTAACTACTATCGCCCGAACCACTCCCCCCTGGGCAACAGTAGAAGCAAATACCTTAAAACCGGAACCATCAAAAAGTGAAGAAACATCTTCGATTATGAGCGGATTGCGTAGATCCGGTTTATCGGTGCCATAATTAAGCATCGCTTCCCGATAAGGAATTCTTTTGAAAGGGGGTTTGTCGGTTTCCCGTGAACTGAAAGTGGTAAAAACACTATGAAGAACCTCTTCAACGACTCTGAAAACATCCTCCTGGGTAACAAAGGACATCTCTATATCTAATTGATAAAACTCTCCCGGGCTGCGGTCTGCCCTGGCATCTTCATCACGAAAACAGGGAGCTATCTGAAAATAACGATCAAAACCAGCCACCATTAGCAACTGTTTAAACTGCTGCGGAGCCTGGGGAAGTGCATAAAACTTGCCAGGATGAAGTCTGGAAGGAACCAGAAAATCTCTTGCACCCTCAGGAGATGAACTGGTAAGAATAGGGGTCTGAAACTCGTTAAACCCTAACCCGGTCATCACCTGGCGCAGATGAGCAATCACTTTTGACCGCAAGATTATATTCTGATGTACTTTACTTCTCCTGAGGTCCAGATACCGATACTCCAGACGCATCTCTTCAGGGATAGGATCCTCGGGAAAAACACTGAACGGCGTGGCATCACACGAGCCCAGAACCTCATAATCATCCGCTACCAGTTCTATTGATCCTGTCGGCAGTTTGGGATTAATATTTTCAGCAGATCTTTGAGTAACCACACCATCAAAACGTACCACTGTTTCTTTAGGAATATGAGCCAGTACTTTCTGAAACTGCTGCTCAGGATAGATAACCACCTGAGTTATTCCATAATTATCCCTCAAATCGATAAAGAGAACTCCTCCATGATCACGGCGGTTATGTACCCAGCCGCTTAAGCGTACCCTGCTTCCGATATTTTTTTCCCTTAGTTCGTTACAGGTATGAGTTCTGTAGGAATGAATACCTTGATTGATCGTGTCCGGAGAGCTGGTACCACCCTCCAGTTCTTCAACAGATGCCAAATTGAAATCCGCCACAGTGAAATCCTTTATTGGAAACAATTTTTAAATAAAAAGGAGAAAATATATTCAGGTTGTCACCTCTACCAGTCGATACTGCGAGTCTCCCAATATAGCTTTTTTAAGAAAAAGAGTACAACCATATTAGTCAAAGCACCAAATCACAAATCTTAAATCCCTAATACTAAAAAGGAGTAAGAGAGGAAAATTCGAAATTCGAAATCCGAAAAAGGACAGAGATTTCCACTCCTCTCTTTCCTTGTTTAGATTTTGAATGTTTGAATATTGGAATTTGTTTAAGATTTGTTGCTTAGGATTTGAAATTTATTTGCACATTATCGACAAATGTCAGATTCAGGCTGGATTTGTAACGGTTTTTGAGGTTGAATCAACTACCCCTACATGGTATAATTCAGAGTATTCAAAATGGAAAAGTACTGTATCTGTAAAAATGTATGCAAACAAATCGCAAGCAAAAAAGAAAAAAAAATACCGGAAAGAAGCGATCGTCAGGAAATTCTCCATGCATTAAAACTAATTTGCTTCCTATAGATAATGTAAAGGATTTCGCTAATGCATTCTTCTATAATACCACTGAAGGAATTCTGCTGACCGACAGTGATCAGACCATCCTTAAAGTAAATCCTGGTTTTACCGCCATAACCGGCTATGACCAGGAATCTATTCTCGGAAAAAAACCATCAATACTGAAATCCAACCGGCATGATGCATCATTTTACCAGAAGATGTTTGAATCGATCAATAATCTGGGAAAATGGCAGGGAGAGATCTGGAACCGCAGAAAAAATGGTGAAATTTACCTTCAGCAGCTCTCCATAGTCCCCATCTATGATGAAAAAGATGATATCTGTCTTTATGTGGGCCTTTTTACCGATTTAACCAAATCAATTAATTACAGCCAGCAGGTTCATAACAATGCCTACTATGACATGCTGACCAATCTACCCAACCGCATTCTGCTTCACGACCGGCTGGCCTTTATGGTCAATCATGCCAAACGTAACAAACAGAATATGGCTATACTGCTGATGGATCTGAACCGGTTCAAATTAATCAACGATACACTGGGTTTTTCTGCAGGCGATTCACTTCTTCAAACCATTGCAAATCGTTTAAAATCATGCTTAAGAGATGTAGATGGGGTGTTCAGACTGGGTGATGATGAATTTGCCATCCTGTTAGAGGAGATTGCTCAGCCTCAGGATGCAGCACGGGTGGCAAAGCGGCTACTGGCAGTCTGTTCTCTGCCTTTTCAATTCTATGACCATGAACTGTATGTGACTGTGAGCATCGGGATAAGCATTTTTCCCACTGATGGAGAAGAGATTGAGGTATTACTGAAAAACGCAGAAGCCGCAATGAACAGGGCCAAAGAATTGGGTATCAATAATTATCAGCATTACATGCCCACAATGAATGCCAAAGCTTTCGAACAACTCACTTTAGAGCATAACCTGAGAAAAGCACTCCAAAAAAATCAATTTCTGGTTTATTACCAACCTCAAATCGATCTGAGGACCCAGAAGATTATCGGGGCAGAAGCTCTGGTCCGATGGCAACATCCGGAACTGGGAATGATCTCGCCAGCCCAGTTCATCCCAATTGCCGAAGAAACAGGACTCATCCTTCCCTTGGGTGAATGGGTGCTCAGAACTGCCTGTCAGCAGGCAAAATACTGGTATGATCAGTTGGGGACCAGATTCATGATTTCCGTTAATCTTTCCTCAAGACAGTTCCAGCAACAGGACCTGGTGTCCACTGTCTACAGATCACTGCGGGACACCCAACTTCCCCCAGAACTTCTTGAGCTCGAAATAACCGAAACTCTGGGTATGAAAAACCCTGAGCTTACCCTCAAAACCCTGCACGAACTCAAATCAATGGGGATCCACATTGCTATCGATGATTTTGGGACCGGTTATTCATCTTTAAGTTATCTTAAAAAATTTCCCATAGACACCCTGAAAATAGACCAGTCGTTTGTCTCTGATATAAATGGGGATTCAAGCGATGGTGCAATCGTGGTGGCTGTTATCGCACTGGCCCACTCTCTTAAACTCAAGGTGATTGCAGAAGGTGTGGAAACACCAGAACAGGCTGAATATCTTCTGGATCATGGATGCGAGCGAATTCAGGGCTATATCTTCAGCCCTCCGGTACCGGCTCAGGACTTTGAAGATATCATTAAAAAGAACCTGCTGCAAGATTCGTAACCGCTTCTCTGCCTTCACCGGTTCTATCAACCAAAAGTCTTATAGCCTCATGTGCGGCTACCAGTCCGAATACTGCCGGCATATAGGAGATACTTCCCAATGATGGACGGGCCCTTCCTCTTTGAAAACTTTCTTCATCATCCATTTCAGAAACTTTTGCAGTATCCACAGCTTCAACCGAATACACACATCGTATTCCGGTGTAAACATTTCTCCTGTGAAGTCTTTTACGGATAATTCTGGCCAGCGGACAGATTCTTGACTCGGAAATATCCCCGGTTCGTACCTGCAAAGGATCCATTCTGGCTGCGGCACCCATCGAGCTGACTACCAGTTTCCCATCAGTTACCGCCTGCACAAGAAGAGAAACCTTGGAGGAGACACTGTCAATTGCATCGATTACCACATCCACTCCATCTATAAGTTCTGCAGCATTTGATTGATCGATGAAAAAAGGTCTCTTATCGATGATACAATCCGGGTTGATCTGCTTGAGCCTCATCTCGGCTACATCCACTTTTCTCTTCCCAAGTGAATCTTCCAGAGCAAGTATTTGACGATTAAAGTTACTGTACTTTATCTGATCAAAATCGATCAGACGGACATAACCTACTCCGCAGCGCACAAGCGCTTCCGCGGCATAACCTCCCACACCTCCCAGCCCGGCTATGGCAACCGTTGAAGCAGCCAGTCGGTTTAACGCCTCTTTACCTAAAAGCAGTTCTGTACGGGTAAACCTTTTTTCCATTTCTTATCTCTTGAAAACTTTCATGCCATTGTTAAAGGTGATTTCCGAAACCATCTCATCGCTGCAACCCAGAACCGATGAGATCGCTTTTACAATAGAAATAATATTGGCCGGTTCGTTGTTTCCGGTAAAGCCCCAAGGCAAAAGATCCGGACTGTCTGTTTCGATTAAAAGTCGCTCATGATCCACTTGTTCCAGAGAAGCCTTCCCTTTGCGATTGCCCTCCATAGTCAGTGAACCGGAAAATGAGATGGAGAGTCCATAGTTCTGGAGCCGGCGAACCAATTGAGGTGCTCCGGAATAGGAATGTATCGCCCCACCCTGTCTTACTCCCTTCTCCTTCTCCAAAAGATCGGTTAGTTCTCCCCAGGCCTTACGGCAATGAATAGAAACCGGACGATCCAGTTTTGCGGCTAACCGTAATTGATCGATAAATACGCTCAATTGCTCCTTTTCATTGCCTTCTTTAACAGTATAATCAAGCCCGATCTCCCCCACCGCAGCCTCTGGAAAAGACTTCAGAACCCACTCCAGCTTATCGAGCCATCTCTCTGTACGGGTAGCTATAAACCAGGGATGAATTCCAAAAGTCGGTATAACCGATTCATACTTCTGTGAGATCTCAATCACCTTATCCCAGTCCTGCTCAGAGGTTCCACAACAAAGCATTGCACTGACACCTGCCATAGAAGCCCGGTTCATGACCGAATGAAGATCCTCGCTGATACGTGGATCCTGAAGATGGCAATGGGAATCAAACAGTTTCATTTTGTTCTTGAAATGGTTCTTAAGGAAGTATGACAGACTGTAATCAAGTATGCTTAAAATACATCGGGGGTTAAGAGCAGCTCGCCAATCCTTGTAAAGCCATCATTCTTGTCTTCTACCCCCTTTGTCTTCTGCCCCCTAAATCCCCCGATGTACATCGGGGGACTTTAAGATCGCATAATGCAACTGTGAACTTGACCCTAAGGTTTTATAAAATGTTGCTTTGGACGCTCTTAAGTCCTCCTTTGGGGGATTAGGGGGCGGGAATTCGTTACTCCCTTCGATTCAATGTGTTACAAATATTAGCCTTACGGCTATGGGATTTAGGGGGGTACTGAT
>JAAYPC010000184.1 GCA_012519985.1 Fibrobacter sp. | reverse complement strand
TTCAGATGTCATCCACCATGTTACATCCGAAGTCATAGATTCCCGGGTCCTTTTCCGTGATTCCGCCGATAAAGATAAATTTATCGACCTCCTTAACAAATACCTGGCTGAAACCGGATTTGACCTCCTAGGAATAGTTTTCTATCCACAACATTATGAAATGGCCTTGCGTTTAAATGATCGTCCAATGAAAGACCTCTTTCAGAGATTTCACAGCGCTTATGCGCGCTACTATAATAAAAAACATAGTTTTGAAGGTTATCTTTTTCAGGGAAGGCCTAAATCTATACCGGTTGAAGATGGTCTCTATGCTCAACTGCTTATCGCATATCTTCACACCGGACCCACCAGGGCAGGAATATGCAAAACTATCGTAGAATTGGATAATTACAAAGACTGTACTCATTCTGCAGTAATGGGAAAAAGTGTTTTTCCAAATCTTAAACTCGATCAGATACTTAAGCTTTACTCCAGCGATGGAAATGAGGATCCTAAAGTTATATACAGCAAAACTATAAAGCAGATGATGGAAAAATGCGACAGATTTCAGGATTTTATCGATATGCTAAAAGCTTCCAAAGAAGACAAACAAAGCATGTATGAGTCCGGTTATTGGATCATTGGAAGCCCCAAGTTTAAAAAAGCTGCGCTTAAGCAGGACAAAGAGAAAAGAATCCGCATGGCCAATTACGTGAGGGCTAACTGGGATCATAACAGACTGGCAGAGTTTGTTTTTTCCAGGATGCCGGTTTCACTGAATGATATAAAAAGAAGAGGGAGGAATAATGTACTCTCAGATGCCCGCAAACTCTACTGTTATTTTGCGGTTACAGTACTGGAAATGACAACTCTAAGTACTGCGGAAAAGATAAATGTAACTAGCACTGCGGTATGCAGACTGGCAAGACAGGGAAAGAGCATCGCTTATAATAAAGGCATTGAATTGCTATTAATCGACTAAAAAGGCCTTCCTTATAATAATCCAAACTTTGAGAACTAATTCTCAACGATTAGTTAGGAATGAATTTCAAAGATCTCTTTAGGCTAGCAGCCCATAAGTTTTGTCCACC
Source organism: Fibrobacter sp. (assembly GCA_012519985.1). Taxonomy (GTDB): domain Bacteria; phylum Fibrobacterota; class Chitinivibrionia; order Chitinivibrionales; family Chitinispirillaceae; genus JAAYPC01. The sequence goes on along the minus strand of JAAYPC010000184.1, from coordinate 7,533 downwards.
CTGGGCAGAGCTACGATGAGCAGTTCCTCTCCTTGTCCATTTTTCAATAGAAAAATAGTGTTTTGCATAGATACTATATGTTTAAAACAAAAGTGATAATCCTACGATTTCGGCGATAGTACATTCTCATTACTCAGATTAATGAAAAAAAAAATAATTATTATGAAAGACAAGTGCGATATTAGAATCTGGTTAAGATTTGTTGGATTTTAAATTTTTTTTCTCCAATAAAAGGGACGGAGGAGAATTAACCACATCTAATTATAACAATTGTCCATTATGGAGCTTTTGTAAATCGAGAACGCTTCCATCACAATTTCCTCCCTTCTTCATGGGCAGCAATCTTTTAAAAGCCCTTAAGAAATTAGAAAAACGGAAAAAATGTCATTCCTCATAAGCATTCGTAATGATATATAGCGAAAATTTAGGATTATTTATGCTAAACACCACCAAAGGTTCCAACCCTCTATTGAACCTATGTCTCTATTTCACGATCATCTCTTCTTTATTAACTGAGTAGCTGCAATCTAATAGAAGAATTTCTACATAAGTTCTGCTTAAAACGTCTGAAAGTATTAATACATCTGTATCGAAAAGGTTCCCCCGTCCCCATTTAAAGAACCTCAACCCATCCATTTTATCCTTAAATCTTTACCTGAATCAAACAATTCAGCTCTAAAAAAATCATCCCTTCCCTTAAAAGAGCAGCACCTCCCAATTCCCAAAACATCAAAATTAAAAGAACTCCCACCTCTAACCAATGTATTTTTAAAGCACCACGATCCGGTCTATCTGATTATTAATCAATTTCGATATCAAAGAAACATGAGCCTCTCCTATTCCAGTCTCAATCAATTATTCAAAATCCACCCTTCATGGAGGCTTTTAAGAGCAGAAAATGCTCCTCTTATACTCTCTTTTCTCGATAAGGTTTTTGTCCAGCCCAATGTGCGCTTCATGACTCAGGCCAATCTGGTCTCCAAACTTGAAGACACTCTTTATCAGCTTCGGATAAGCGAGGGAGCTCAAAGCTTTCCACGGACTGCGCAGGAGTATCTTGATGATTGGGCTAAAAATGAAAAAGGATGGTTACGTAAATTCTATCCGGTTGGCAGTGATGAACCCCATTATGATCTGACTCCTGCAACAGAAAAAGTCCTCACCTGGGTAGAAAGCTTAACAGCTAAGACCTTTGTCGGAACAGAATCCAGGCTGCTTACCATATTCGAACTACTCAAACAAATTGTTTATGGATCTGAAACCGATGCTGAAACACGGATTGCAGAACTTGAAAAACGAAAAGCAGAACTGGATAACCAAATTCAGGCAATTAAAAGTGGTAATATGGAGCTCATGGACGAGACCTCGATTCGTGACCGCTTCCTGCAATTCAGCACTATGGCACGTGAACTGTTAAGCGACTTCAGAGCCGTGGAACACAATTTCAGACAGCTTGACAGTCGGGTCCGTGAAAAAATTGCCACCTGGGATAGTACCAAGGGAGCATTGCTCGAGCAGATATTTGGTGATCGTGATGTAATCGTCGACTCCGATCAGGGGAAAAGTTTTAAGGCGTTCTGGGATTTTCTGATGTCATCCAGAAGTCAGGAAGAGTTTACATCTCTTCTGGAGAAGGTATTCTCTATGGATGCAGTTAAATCGATTGCAGAAGACAGAAGGCTGCGCAGGATCCATTTTGACTGGCTGGAAGCGGGTGAACACACTCAGCGAACAGTTGCCAGTCTGTCCCAACAGTTACGCAGGTATCTGGACAATCAGGCTTATCTGGAGAATAAGCGAATAATGGAAATTCTGGACAGTATAGCAAAGAAAGCATTGCAGGTCAAAGAATGCATACCATCCGGAAATTTCATGACTATCAATGATTCTGCTCCTGATATTCGTTTACCTATGGAACGTCCCCTGTATACCCCTCCTTTAAAAGTGATAATCGATTCTGCAATTATGGAGGCATCTGAAGAGGGTGTTGATCTGCAGAAACTTTATGATCAGGTTTATGTTGATAAAAGTGAACTACAGGCAAATATTCAGAAAGAACTGCAAACGCAGGATCAGATTACACTAAGTACAGTAATCGAAAAACATCCCCTTTCAAAAGGTTTAGCAGAACTTATCACATATCTTACCATTGCAAGTGAGAACAGTTTTGCCATTTTTGATGAGCTTCACAACGATGAAATCAGGTGGCAGGACAACAGTGGTATCTGGAAAAAGGTTACCATTTCAAGAGTCATCTTTAACAGGAATCATCATGGTTGATGCTGAAAAAACAGATGTTAATAATAATGGATTTTCTGTGGTTATGATAACCCTTCTTAAGGGAGTTGTCTATGCTGATGAGAATGTAAAGCTCTGGCAGAATCTTCTTTCATTTCAAGCCCGGATCAGGGATTATGTGAGAGAAATCGGTCTGGAACTGGTCATTTATGAGGATGAAGGTTTCGCATGGCTTCAAACAGCGACCTCACATGAGGGACAGACTGATTTGCCGCGTCTTGTTATGAAACGACCTTTATCTTATCCAGTTAGTCTTTTGCTTGCATTATTACGACGAAAGCTTGCTGAGCATGATGCTTCCAGCAGCGAAAGTCGTCTGATTCTTGGCAGAGATGAAATTGTCGAGATGGTGAAAACGTTTCTGCCAAGTGGATCAAATGAGGCACGGCTGGTTGATCAGATCGATACCTGCATTAATAAAGTAATTGAACTGGGGTTTGCCAGGCGTTTACGATCCGAAAATAATAAAATTGAAGTACGGCGACTTTTGAAAGCTTTCGTGGATGCCCAATGGTTGAATGATTTCGACACCCATTTAAAAACATATTTGTCTTCTGTGCAGTCTGGCACAACAGATGAGAACGGTGAGTAAGTAATGGAAGATCAGTTGTCGTTTGGTTTTGATGATAATGATGCACTGGCCGGGTTCAGGCTCGAACGGGTTGAGGTGTATAACTGGGGTACATTTCACCAAAAAGTGTGGTCATTAACACTTGGTGGGAAAAATGCACTGCTTACTGGTGACATTGGATCAGGCAAATCAACACTTGTCGATGCGATTACCACACTTCTTGTCCCAGCAAACCGGATTTCATATAATAAAGCCGCTGGTGCAGAAAGCAAAGAACGATCATTACGCTCCTATGTACAGGGTTATTATAAATCTGAACGTACTGACGGAGGATATGGGGCAAAACCGGTAGCTTTGCGTGATCAGAACAGCTATTCGGTTATTCTAGGTGTCTTTGTAAATACCGGGTATCTTCAGACCGTTACACTCGCCCAGGTATTCTGGGTAAAAGAACTTCAGGGCCAGCCTAACCGTTTCTTTGTAGTTGCAGATGGTGAATTAAACATATCCGAACATTTTGCCAACTTCGGCAATGATATTAAATATCTGAAAAAGAATCTCAAAAGTATAAATATCGTTGAAAATGTATACGATAGCTTTCCACCTTATTGTGCTTCTTTCAGACGAAGATTTGGAATCGAAAACGAGCAGGCGCTGGAGCTTTTTCATCAGACCGTTTCCATGAAATCGGTTGGTAATCTGACTGATTTTGTTCGCTCTCACATGCTAGAAGCTTTTGAAGTTGAAACACGAATCGAAGCATTGATAGATCACTTTGATGATCTCAATCGGGCTCATGATGCTGTTTTAAAGGCAAAAAAGCAGATTGAGCTATTAAAGCCAATAATCAGCGATCTGGATAAACATGAATCTGTGAATTCTGTTAAAAAAAACCTGGTAAGTTGCCGCGATAGCCTGCGCACCTATTTTTCGCTGATAAAGAGTGAACTGCTTGAAAAAAGAATCCGTAACCTGGAAGAGGAGCATCGCCGGTTATCTGCACGCATAGAACAGCTTAAAGAGCAACATACTCTTTTTCATGCAGAAAGAGACCGCATTCGTCAGGCGATTGCAGAGAATGGAGGAGACCGTCTCGAAAGGCTAAAAAGTGATATTCAGGCTTTGATAGAGAAGAAAAATGCAAGGTTACGCAAATTCGAAGAATATCGAACATTGCTTGAGCAGCTCAATTTATCCGTTACAATCGATGTGGATTCATTCGTAAAGAATCAGATCTTTGCAACTAAAAGGCTGGCCGATTTTGAGATGAAAGAGACCGATCTTCAGAATCGCCGTACTGAAACTGAAGTGAAACTTATATCGGAACGTGATAAACACAGTGTAATTATTAAGGAACTCGAATCATTAAGGTCTCGTAAGAGCAACATTGATTCAAAGCAGATTGAAATACGTAAAACTATGTGTAAATCACTTGGTATCGACGAAGAGGAGATACCGTTTGTTGGTGAGTTGCTTCAGGTTCGTCCTGAAGAATCAGTCTGGGAAGGGGCAATTGAAAGATTACTCCGTAATTTCGGATTGTCACTTCTGGTTCCGGAAAGACATTATACGCAGATTGCCGACTGGGTTGACAGAACAAATCTTCGCGGACGTATCGTCTATTTTAAAGTACCTCAGAAACTACAAGAGAGTGAAATCATAAACCCGCATCCGGATTCTCTGGTACGTAAACTGTCGATTAAACCGGAGAGTGAGTTTTATATCTGGGTGGATACAGAAATCCGGAAGCGGTTTGATTATGCATGCTGTAAATCTTTGGAACAGTTCCGCAGGGAAAAGCAGGCTGTTACTATTTCAGGTCAGATAAAAGGTACTGGAAATCGTCATGAAAAAGATGATCGCCACGACCTTCACGATCGCAGCAGATACATTCTTGGATGGAGTAATGAGGAGAAAATCAGGCTTTTAGATAAACAGAGGATCTCTTTAGAAAAAGAGATACAGCGTATAGCAGCACAGATCAGTTCACTTCAGGATGAAAAGAGAAAATACGACACCGAAAAACAATTGCTCTTAAAGCTTGAAAGTTTTTCAAATTTTGATGAAATGGACTGGAAGCCGATTTCCGCGCAGATTGAGGAGCTCGATCGTGAGCGAAAAGAGCTTGAAAATACATCCGATATTCTGAAGACTCTTCAGAGCCAGCTTATGGAACTGGAAAATTCGATAAGAGAAAATGATACAAAGCTAGACAAAGAGAAATATGATAAAGCGCAAAATGAAGGAAAGCAGAATCAGGCAAAAGAACTTTTAAATCAGTGTCATGAGATGATAAGTGATGAAGGAATGCAGAAGCTGAATCCTTTACTTGATCAGCTTAACACAATGCGTAATGAGGCTCTGGGAGACCGACAATTGTCTGTGGAATCGATAGATAACCGGCAGACCGATATGCGTGAGTGGGTGCAGAAGAAAATAGATAATGAAGATAAGCGGCTAAAAATGCTTGAAGAGCGGATTATCAGGAACATGGAGGGATATCGCAGGGATTATGTTGCTGAGACTGTAGAAGTTGATGCTAAAATTGAAGCTGGAGCAGAATTCAAAAAAATGCTGAAACAGCTTGAGGCTGATGATTTGCCAAAATTTGAATCCCGTTTTAAATCTTTACTAAATGAAAACACGATACGTGAAATCGCCAATTTTCAATCGCAGCTCAACCGGGAGCGCCAGGAAATTAAAGAGCGGATCGACCGGATAAATCAATCTCTGGCAGGAATCGAATATAACAGGGGAAGATATATTGTTCTTGAAGATCAGGTGACAACTGATATAGAGATACGGGATTTCCAGCAATCGCTTCGTGCATGTACCGAAGGTAGCCTGACCGGTTCAGAAGAAGAACAGTATGCTGAAAGCAAGTTCCTTCAGGTAAAGGAAATAATTGACCGGTTTCGCGGGCGTGAGGGATCAACCGATGTCGATAAACGCTGGACACAAAAAGTCACTGATGTACGTAACTGGTTTGTTTTTGCCGCATCGGAGCGCTGGATCGAAGATAACACAGAACATGAACACTATACAGATTCCGGTGGAAAATCGGGTGGGCAGAAAGAGAAGCTTGCGTATACTGTGCTTGCAGCAAGCCTTGCGTATCAGTTTGGTCTTGAATGGGGTGAAATCCGTTCTCGGAGTTTCCGGTTTGTCGTTATCGATGAAGCATTCGGACGGGGCTCCGATGAATCAACCAGGTTTGGTCTGGAGCTTTTCAAAAAACTCAATCTTCAACTGCTGATTGTTACTCCATTACAGAAGATACATATCATCGAACCTTATGTGGCAAGCGTAGGGTTTGTCTATAACCCCGATGGTCGTGAATCTCTTTTACGCAACCTTACCATAGAAGAATACAGAGTTGAAAAAGAAGCCAATACCTGATGAATAGTTCACAGATAAAATGGTCGACATTATCACAAATTAAGTCGATACTTGTCAAAAAATGGAACAGCGGTATTTTTCTGAGAGAATACATTGAACCCTCAGATCTTTTTCCTTTCAGAATTCCGCTCCGCGGCCCGGGCTCTGGCGATTTAAGCAGCCAATTTGATCTGGCACGTTCCTGGGTTCAGCAGTTTCTCAACATCGACACAAAGCAACTGTTTGAGATAAAGTGGAAACAGGTAAATAACAGGATTCTGGGGCAGAATCAGTTACCACTTGCAGTTATATTCCATTCAAGAGAAAACCTTCTTCGGTATATCAATAAAGAATCGGATTTCAAGAAGTTTATACAATCTTCACAAGATATACTCAACGTTTTTCCTGAATTAAAAGAGTGGGTTTTGAAACATCCGTTTGCGCTTATAGAAAATCCATCCGATGTAAACCGCTTGATAAGAATAACAAAATGGATGAAAGCCACACCCAGACCTGGTATATACATAAGGCAATTAAGTTTGCCTGATATCGACACAAAATTTATTGAAAAGCATAAAAAACTTCTGACTGAATGGTTTGATATCATTCTTGATTCATCGGTTATAGATGAAACTGCAACTGGAGTCAAAGGCTTTGAGAGACGATACGGCTTTCTGGAAAAACCGGTTCAGATTCGATTCAGAATTCTGGATAAAAGCTGCTACATTAAAGGTTTATCGGATCTGACAATTCGAGCCGATGAGTTTTGCTCTCTGAATCCGGATATCGACACTATATTTGTTACAGAAAACGATATCAATGGACTAGCGTTTCCTATGGTAAGAAGAAGCATCATACTTTTTGGTCGTGGTTATGGATTCGAATACCTTGAAAACGCTCACTGGTTTCACAATAAAAGGATCTTGTACTGGGGTGATATCGATACGCACGGGTTTGTTATCCTCAGTCAGTTCAGAAAACTTTTCCCATCAGTGAAATCATTTCTAATGGATCGCGACACGCTGCTTGCTTATAGGCAGTACTGGGTAAAAGAAGAGAAGCCGTCTGAAGCGATGCCTGAAAATTTAACCAGCGAAGAGTATTCGCTGTACAATTGTCTGCGATCGAATTTATTCGGAGAATCGGTTCGACTGGAGCAGGAGTTCATACCGTTTGATCGTATCTGCAAATTATGCGACGAAATTTTAAACATAAATTCCGCAGTTGAGGTGAATGCAGACACATAATATATTGAGATGGTAAGCCTTGAATGCGGTGAAGGACTT
>JAAYPC010000183.1 GCA_012519985.1 Fibrobacter sp. | reverse complement strand
GCACTGGTGAAGGCTTGGGCGGTTGGAATTGTAGGCACAGCTTTTTTCCATACTTTGAGGGCATGGGGCGGGTTTATACTCAATCAGAACTTGATGAAATGAACACTAAAAAGTATGAATATAACGGTGAAAAGCTTACTGAATATGAGGCTACACAGAAACAACGTGCCATTGAGCGAAATATACGCAGATGGAAGCGTGAGAAAATAGGCATGGAAGCGGCAGGACAGCCTACGGATGAAGCCGCTGCTAAACTCCGGAGTTGGCGGGAAAAGCAGAAAGATCTCATTGAGCAAACGGGATTGAAAAGACAGTATGAAAGAGAAAATATCTATTTTGGTAAAAATAAAACCTTTATGGATGGTGATTCTAAGGATGGCTTGACAAAAGTCGGTAAAAATAATATAATAAAGAAAACAGAGTCAAGTGAAGCTGCCAAAGAGATATTGAAAATATGTGAATACAATAAAGTTGAATACAGAGAAGTTCAAAGGCTTCAAAAAGAACTATCCACTGATGAAATTATTGAAAAACTTGCTGGCGGCGATATGACAGAAGGATCATGTTCTTCATTAGCATTTGCTTACATTGGAAATAGAAATGGCTTTGATGTTCTTGATTTTAGGGGCGGAAACAGTACAAGCGTATTTGCCCGAAATTCAAATATCCAGAAAATGATGGAACTGCCGAATGTCAAAGGTTCAGTAACAATGGTGAAAAAAGAAATATCCGGCACAATGGAAGTTCTTAAGAACATTGAATTAAACAAGGAATATTATCTTGCAACTGGAAAACATGCAGCGATTGTGAGAAGACTTGAAAGCGGAGTTGAATATTTAGAATTACAATCAAAAAATCAGAACGGATGGATGCCATTTGATAGATACGGTTCAATAGCATCTACACTGAACAAACGCTTTGGCTGTAGAAAAACAATAGATAAATTCTACGGTAAAGTGTGGGAAAAGCCTGTTGTTTTAATGGATGTCGATTCCTTCAAAGACAATCCAGATTTTGAGCAAATACTCGGTTATATAAACACTGCGGTTGGTAGTCAAAAGAAAGGGGCGATGGGTAGTGTCAAATAATTGGTACAAGAACGAAGCAACGGATCAGATTTGGTGGAAAGATACACCTGGCCAAATAGGGCTGTGGTTATTTTCATTTGATAAAAAGAAGGTTTTCAACATGTTTAAAGATTACCCACACAACCTGACATCTGAGCAAAAAGCAATCTTTGATAAAGAAAATCCCGAATGGAAAGATTTCTTTAAAGACAGAGCGTAATTAAAAGCATCCTGAATAAGGGTGCTTTTCCATGCCCAAAAGGAGGTGTTAACGCTGAAGATTTGCAATCGTTCACAGTCAATTAATTTTGTGTGAAAGGTAGGTGATCCAATATCTCGCCTGATGTGTGCGTTAACATATCTTATATCAACAAGGCACCGTAAGGGTGCTATTTTTATGCCCATTTGGTCAGTCGATTAGACCTAAAATAGTCAACCCATAGCCGACAGTTACAGGCTTAAAACAACTTAATATGGAGGTTTATTATGAAAACAGAAGATTTAAAAGCACAGGGATTTACAGATGAGCAAATAAAATATATCATGGCTGAAAACGGTAAGGATATTGAAGCTGAAAAACAAAAGCTAACTGCACAAAAAGCTGAACTTGATGGAATCAAAAAAAGCTTAATGAAGCCAATCAGCAAATCGAATCATTTAAGGGCATGGATATAGAGGGTATTAAAAAGGCTGCTGAAGATTGGAAAGTAAAAGCCGAAACAGCTGAATTGGAGGCGCAAAAACAGATTGC
>JAAYPC010000027.1 GCA_012519985.1 Fibrobacter sp. | reverse complement strand
TTGTTAATTATCCCAGCAAACCACCCCGAAGATGTTGCTCCCACATAAATAGCTATGAATCGATGAGAAAACTTTCGATCCAATCCCTTGCGGTAGGCATACATATCCTTCAGGTACTTGCGGTATTAACATACAAACTCGGAAGAAATATCAAAAAGGAAAAAAGCAACAAAGACTTTCTATTCAGGATGTCAACAAAGCAAAATCTTGGTTTTTTAAGACTGGAAATCCAGAAAAAAAGCAGATCACACTTACAGTGCAAGAGATAACAGAATTATTGGTGGTGAAGCTATATGAAGAAAATTGAGCACCATTATCTGGTTCCCAATAACGCCAAATCCAAGACCAACCCTGATAAGTAACCCTTCAGCAAACCAATTACATTTGTACCTCAATAACCTTACAATTACATTACCTGTCAAAAAACAAGAAAATAAAATGCAAAGAGAAGCTGGAATGCTTAGAAATAATTGTAATGCCAATCTATAGTCCTTTGTAGAACTCCATAAGGAAACCACTTTGAAATAAACAAAGCCAACCATATCAGGTAGATCAAACCCACATGGATGGCCATAACAGTAACCCACGGACTTCCTGAGCGGATAGTTCGGTTTTGCCAAAAGATTTTTTCATCCAGATCTTTTTTCCCGGTTTTCATAGCTATGAGGTATTTCAATAATGAACTGGTTCCACTGACTTTTCATCATAACATGATACCTTATGAGAATAATCAATGTAAGAGCTGGAATCATCCGGCTCAACTGTTGCTTTGCATAAAAGCATCTCCTGTAATAATAAATTACTGAGTCAACAATCAAGGCCTAAAATGGAGCTTAAATTTTTTCTCTGCGGTGATATCATGACCGGAAGAGGCATTGATCAAGCCTTACCATTCCCTTCAGATCCGATCATTTATGAACCATACATGACCGATGCCAGAGATTACATCTATCTGGCACAGAATAAAAATGGTCTTTTTAAAACACCAGTACCTTTTCATTATATATGGGGAGATGCTCTAAAGCTGCTTGAATTGTATAACCCCGATTTTCGTATCATAAATCTGGAAACCAGTGTAACTGATAGCAGGGAATACTGGGCAGGCAAAGGTATCAACTACAAAATGAATCCTGAAAATATCACCGCTCTCACCTGTGCAGGAATAAACTACTGTGCATTAGCCAACAATCATACAATCGATTGGGGGTATAAAGGTTTACGTGATACAATTCGCACTTTGGAAAATGCAGATATCCAGCATTCAGGAGCCGGTGTTAACATAGAAGAGGCAACAAAACCAGCCACTCTGATTAAAGATAATGCCAGAGTACTCGTTTTCTCCCTTGGAACAGAATCCAGCGGAATTCCTTCCTCATGGGAAGCTGATATAAACAGACCTGGTGTAAAGATGTTGCATGAGTTGAATCTGGAAGATGCACACTCCTTTGGAAAATGGATTAACATGTATAGAAAACCGGATGATATCGTGATACTTTCTATACATTGGGGAGCTAACTGGGTCTTTAAGATTCCTTCATCACATATTCAGTTTGCCCATACTCTTGTGGATAATGGTTATGTGGATATTATCCATGGGCATTCATCACACCACATGTTGTCAATGGAAATCTACAAAGAAAAACCGGTGCTTTATGGCTGTGGTGATTTTATAAATGATTATGAAGGAATAGACACTCAGCAGATCTTCAGAGATGACATCTCCATGATGTTTTTCATAACCATGAACACTAAAAACAAAAAGCTAAAGAATGTTACTCTTGTCCCCTTGATTAAATATCAATTCAGTCTTAGGAAACCTTCAGAAGAAGATATTAAGCGCATGGAATCTGACCTTAACCAAATGGGAGTACAGTTTAATAACCGGGTGAAAAAAGATCCAAATGGTACCTTTTTGCTTCAGTGGTAGTTTTTTAGTAGTGCAAATCTAAGCATTCAGATAAACTTCCTCTCCTAATTGAGCTGATTTCAATTTATCCAGCTTGGGTTTTTGGTTAATGGGAATATCGCAAATTATTTTTTTTCTGCTGCAAGGAAATTTTTCCGGTAATCCGATGGCGAGATGTTAAACTCTCGGGTGAAACACTGATAAAAATAAGAGGAACTGTTAAAGCCACAATCCAGTGCAATTTCACTGAGAGTCTTTTCGTTAGCACGAAGCATTCGCTTGGCGCAATCCAACCGGATCATCATTATGTATTCGATTGGCGACATAGAGGTTTGCTCTTTGAACACTCGTGAAAAATGGGATGTAGAAAGATTGGCTACGCAGGCAAGATCCTCCACTGAGATTTTTTTACCATAATGTGCATTCAGGTATTCCAGAGCCCGGGTAATCGACATACGGAATAGAAATTTCGTGCTGTTTCTGTTGATACCAAACAATTGCCGAATCAGTAGATGGGTGATTTTAAGCTCTCCGGCGTCAAGCAACTGTCTAAAACCTGGAGCAGCTTCCTCATAATCGGTCATGAACTCCTTAAGCGCATCCACTAGTCTCTGATTAATCTTGCAGGTCATCCCTGAACTCAGTGCATCCAAAGCTAAATTGTATTCAGAAAGCTGTTGCTGCAGAAATTGAGTGTTTATCAGCACGGCTATATAACGCGCTACCGTGTCGGACGGGAGCTCCTGATGCGGTTCGCTGTTTGATAGCACAAAAACAGTCGATGGGTCCGGTACTAGAATTTCCCCCCTGAATTGGATCCTGCACCTGCTGTCAAAACAGAAGATAAATGACCAGGCAGGGTGAGTATGCTTCTTTGTGATTGCATATCCGCATTGGCCAGCAACCGGCATAAAAACCCCTACTCTGTCACTTACCGCATAATCAACATACTTGAGTTGTTCGGCAGTAATACAACCAACCAATGCACGGATCTTATCAAGATCTTTCATGTCTGAAAAATAAATCGCACTTTCCCGATTTAATAACCTAAATATCATCAGAGTTAAGAGAAGTTTGCTGGCATGATCCCCCTCACTTGCTCCTCTTATTAAGGAATGTGGGGATTTCCTTAGCAAATAGTAAGATTCAGAATTCAAAGGTTTACTTCAGCGCTCGTCATTCAAGTTTCATTATTGAATATTCACCATGAGTCCACAGAGAAAATCACCTTGAAATCTCCCCTTGTTCCCATTTCCGGACAAAGTCCTGGTAAGCCAGCCGAATACCTTCCTTAAAATCAGTAGTATGTTTCCATCCAAGATTGTGGATTCTGGTGCAATCAAGCAGCTTTCTGGGAGTGCCATTCGGTTTTGTAGAATCATAAACTATGTTTCCATCATATCCTATAACCTCTTTGATCGTACTGGCCAGCTCTGCAATGCTGACTTCGATACCGGTACCGATGTTGACAATCTCACCACTGTCATAATTATTCATCAGAAAAATACATGCATCTGCCAGATCTTCAGAATACAGAAATTCTCTTTTTGGAGTTCCCGTTCCCCATATCGTCACCGCCGGGGCATTATTGATTTTAGCCTCATGGAAGCGACGGATCAATGCAGGAAGTACATGGGAGTTCATGGGATCATAATTATCGTTTGGCCCAAAAAGATTGGTAGGCATGACACTTATATAATTAGTACCATATTGCTTGTTATAACTCTGGCACATTATGATACCGGCAATCTTTGCCAGGGCATAAGCCTTGTTAGTGGGTTCCAGTTCACCAGTGAGGAGATGCTCCTCTTTCATCGGTTGCGGGGCAAATTTGGGATAAATACAGGAAGAGCCTAAAAAACAGAGCTTTTTGACTTTATTCATCCAGGATGAGTGCACAATATTATTCTGTATCTGAAGATTAGAGTAAGCAAATTCCGCAGGATAGGTATTGTTGGCATAGATCCCACCTACCTTAGCTGCTGCCAGAAAAACATACTCCGGTTTTTCTTTTCTGAAAAACTCCTCCACCGCCTGTTGATTTTGAAGATCCAGTTCGGAGTGGGTTCTAGTGATAAGATTTGAATATCCCTTTTCCTTAAGTCGCTTTATAAGCGCAGATCCTACCAGGCCTCGATGCCCAGCGACGTAAATTTTAGCTGATAATTCCATTTGAAGTATTCTTTTTGAGATAGAGAAAGAAGGACACTTATGCCTTCGTATGTTGATGAAAAAAACCTTAATGTCAGGCTGTTATGATTGAGGAAAAATAGTTTTTAAAGGTTAGAGAAATCCAGTTTTTAAGAAGTTCAGGGCTTTGGAGGTTCAGATCTCACGAATATAGAAAACCCAGGGTAGGAAACCTGGTTGAGATGGAGTAATTAGTCTGTTTATTAGTTATTTCCGTAGTGTCCGGTTAATTAAACAAAACAATACATCATAAAGCGGCTAAATCATGCAAATAAATTCCAAATCTCAAGCAGCAAATCCTAAACAAATCCTATTTCTATTTTTGCTTCGTTATTCGCTATTTTATTTGCTCTCCCTCTTCTTCTTTTAGTGCATTTATGGCATTGTCAGTAACCATCAAAGTAAAGCTTCCACTTGCGGTTGTAGAAATACTGCAGATTCCTATGAAGTAATATCCGGTTCTGTTCGGAGTATAAATAACAGTGCCAGAAGCGCCATAAGTTCTGTATGTGCTTTCTCTTAGAGTATCATAAATCCATATACGAAAATTCGAGCTATTTGTTTCCACAGAATATGTTGCTCCGCTGTCCAAAGGAATTACTACCCATTGGGTATCTGATGGAACCAGATTACGGGAAGAGAGCTGGCCAACTTCCAATGTGTCTAATTTTGTAAATTTAATACTTAAGGTGTAAGAGTAATTCTCAAGCGGATGACTTGTTATTCGGCAGTAATAATTGCCTTTTGATCCAATTGTATAAGACAATGATGTTCCTTGATTGTTTGGATATCCGGTAGCTAATCGTTTCTGATCAGAATCTAACAAATGCAGTTCTGCATAATTTGTAGTCGGATGTGCTGCACTGATTTCCAGCTTTCCAACTGTTGGCAATTGAAAAGATACAAAATCGGTATCATTTGGAGTTATAGTATGCTGCTGTACTCTACTGCTTTCAATTAATACTGCCACTACTGCAGCAGGGGTATTATCGTTTTCGTAAGAATCAGCAGACACAGGCATCACCACAGACATGGTCAAAGTATATTCGGCTGTCGGGACAGTCTGCGGCGATTTGGCTGTAATCCGATAATAGAATGTATCCGCATTAGATGCTACTTTTTCCAGACTTGTCGAAGTGCTGGTTAGAAGCTGAGTTCCGCTGCTGCTAAAAAGCACCATTTGTACTGCAGTTGTGTTTGTAGTCAAAGTGTACTTGCCTGCAGCAACAACCGGAATTGAGATCCAGTCGGTATCTCCCACAGTTATAGTCCTTTTTTGAGAAAATGCACCTGTAGCCTTAAAAGCCTTTTCCTTTGTATTGTCTACTTCAAAGCTATCCGGTGCCGGTGGAAGGACAATGCTGACCGATAAGGTATACTGTGGTATGGTGTAAACAGATGAAATCCGGAAATAGATAGTATCATCAATCAGAGTAAGATATGAAATCGAAGCACTGGTGGTATTTGTTCTTGAACCAAACAGTGAATCGCCTGAGGTGAATCCATGCAGATTCAAATAATTGGATGTATTGCTGGCAGTAACGGTATAAGTACCGCCTGCAACCACAGGCACGGCAATCCAGTCGGTATCATTAGCACTTAAGGAACGGATTTGGCTCACAGTAGAACCGCCCTTAATTATTGTCGCAGAATCCTTCGAGTTGTCATTTTCAAATGTGTCAGGCTTTACAAGAGTCCCACTGCTTACACTTAGTACCTGAAGAACATATTGACCGTATGTTTTTCCGGTTACTCTTATGTAAAACTGGCCGCCGAATTCACTATTCATTGTAACCATGGCATTGGTGTTCTCCTCATCGATGTCGTCGTTTTCGACCAGAGGTGTCAAACCGCTGCTGGAAAAAAGAGCAAGCTTGGTATCGGTAGTGCCAGTGGTAAGTATTGCAAAAGAATCTCCGGCTAATGCAGTATACTTTACCCAGTCGGTATCTGAGGGCAAAATGACCCGGGTCTGCGCAGCAGTGCTTATCGCCTTGGCTGTCGATCGTGAGGAATCCGGTTCATAACTGTCATTCTCATAGACACCCTGCACCGACAAAGTGTAAGCAATAGAGGTGTATCCTGATGGTCGATAGATCATCAGATATAGAGTGTCTGATTGTGGAGGCGTGAAAACAATATCATCATTTGAGTTTGAAACATATCTGGTATAACTTGAAGAATTATTACTGTAAAGGTACATATACAGTGGTGTAGAAGTATTGGTTATGGCCCTGATAGTATATTTTTTGCCACCCAGGGCAGGAAAGGCAATCCAGTCGGTATCGGAGATGGAGTTTACAACCGTAATAGTGCGATCCTGAAGAAGAGAGTCAGTAGAAAAGCATTTCCCTTTAACCTGCTCTCTGGTGTTGTCCGCCTCATATTGATCGGGTATACCGGGCTGAAGCATCACTGTCAAGCTTAATGTATAATTGATCGTTGTTGAGCTGATAGAATAAATTTTTACATACACGGTATCATTTGCAGAACTGTTGAGTGATAATGAGTTAGATGATTCCTGAAGGATGGTGCCGTCTTTTGTGTGCAAAGATCCCAGAACATAGCTGTTAGAGAAGGTGATGGAGTACTGATGCCCCATGTTTACAGGTATGGCTACCCAGTCGGTATCTTTATATGTCAGTGATCTCTGTTGGGTTACACTGCTTCCGGGGAGTAGCTTCGCCTTACTGATGGTATTGTCATCTTCATAAGGGTCATCCCCAATTATTTCAGCTACGGCTCCCACACTTAGACTTAAGGTATAAGAACCTTCCGATGAACTGTTTTTTCCGGTAATCTTCAGAAAATAAACACCTGAAGCAGGAATTCTGTAACTCAACCTAGCAATGGTGTCTGCTGCAGATGAAGTAGTGAGTTGGGTCACGGTATCTGTATTAAATAGGGACATCGAAAGACTGCAGTTCCCCATAGCTGTGACAACAAGTGTATCATTGGCTATAGCAGAGAAACGAACCCAATCTACATCATTTGACATCAGGGTTCTGCTTTGAGACTGATTTTTGGAAATTAAACGGGATACTTGAGGGAGTGAGTCGGGTTCAAAAGAATCGGGACCAACTGAAGTTACGATTGATAGCGAGTAAGCACCGATAACCTTTTCATCGGCACCACTGACACATATATAGAAAGTGGCTGAAGTAGAGCTGGTTAAAGTGACCTGGGCATTATGATCATTTGGTGAATCATCACCTTCTATGACCGGAATATTTGTGCTGTAATAGTTAAATATCTGAATTTTGGTGTCGGTTTTCCCAGAAGTAAAAATTTTATAAGTTTTTCCAGGCATGGCAGTAAAATAGGCAATGTCAACATCGCCTCTTTTAAGGGTTCGTTCCTGTGCTGCACTGTCCGGGTAGATAATTTTTGCGTTGTCAAGAGATTATCAGGTTCGTATGTATCTGCAGTTAAAGTGTAAGATTCTTCTTCTGATGAAACCGGGTCACTGCATCTCACGATCATTAATGCGACACAAATAGCTACAACAGCAAAATACCTTGTATTCATAACAGTTCTCCCCTAAATATGGGCTGCAAATAATAACTGCTTAAAAGTAATTCAATAACACAAGTCTAATAAAAAAAGATAATTCAGACTTATCTTAATTTTTCAAAAGTCCGGGAATAACAAATTTCTTTCCGGCTTTTTGAAGCGGAAAAGCCAATAGAAAAATCAAATGAAGCAGGAAATTCAATAATAAAATTATTATTCCCTGAAACTTTAAATTTCAGAAATATACAGTTATGCTCATACAGTATAAATCATTTTTATTTTCCCGTCAAGATATCCGGTTTTTTGATGATGGAGGAATTGGATGGGAAATATCTGGTACGGGCAATTGTTGTGAACCGGTAACTTGCACTAATAAGAAGTAAGCCAGCCGGAAATTCTGACTGGCTTTAGAAGTGTAAACTGATGAACTAAGAAATGTCAGTTTTTCCGGTTTATCTGTTAAGCATATAAAAGGTCAATCCCACGCCTGTAGAATAAGTACGTATGATAAAATCAGGAGAAAAAACCATCCCCAGGCCTATCTGCCCGAACACACTTATAGCTTCGTTTATATCGTAACGGAGGCCATAGTTGCCATTAATTGCAAATCTGCTATTATCGCTGAATGCAAAATTAACCCCTGGACCTACATATTGCTGCAACTGGCCCAAGTCTGAAAGATAAAAATTTCCATTAACTGCCAGATCAACCTCGTCTCTGGTTTCGCCGAATTCAAATCCTATTTGGGGTTTAAGTTCGAAGAATTCGGAGAAACGAAAGTTTGCGCCAAAAAGCATCAGATCGCCGGCTTGAAATTCCATTCCAAATTTAAATGGAAAAGCACTGGTGCATAACAATCCAACTATCATCATGGAAAGAAAATTTTTTTTCATGGTACGTCAGACCTCCTATCTTGATAACAAAAAAAGGATATGTGACTCTGGCTTTTTTTTATCGATGTTGGCTCCAGTAAAAACATCTATTACAAATAAAATACAATAAAGCCGGTATAAATGTATTCCCGAAGGAAATGAACTTTTCAGTCCAGCATAATGGAGTGCGAGGTGTAGATTTTTCAGGAGACCACTCATCAAATCCGAGTAGAAACATCGGGACTGTTTTTTATCTGAGCCTGCAGACATCAATGTGATCCATTTGACCTACTCACAATTTTCTTAGTATTTGGGTACATTTTCATTAGTTTTCCTTTAATATTTCAGTTTTTTTATGCAAAAAGCGCATATTTTTCTCTTTAAAACATTGTGCTCCTCTTGCATTCGCTATTTTGCTTAACTAAACTTCTAAAACTTTACAAAATGAATTTTTGTTTTATAAACCACAGATAAAAACATCAATATTGATGAGACTATGTTTATCTATATGAATTAAGTCTCTTATTTAATAAGCCACCGAAAAAATTGCCTTTCCCCTCTCTATAATCCTTTATACTATCTATTATCCTTATACTAATTAAGTATTAATGTAAGCCGAAAAACTTTTTTTGATTTAATCGCAAAAATGAGCGAGCCTAAAGCAGGGTAACAGCGAAAAAAGCCACAACATTTTTTGCGGGAATTATTGAGGGAGGAAATATTATGATAAAAAAAACCTTTAAACTCATTCTGTTTACACTTTTTTTAATTTCACCAGGTTATGCCCAGAAAGCCTATCTCAGAGGAAGAGTAGTTGATAAGGATTATAAAGCAATTCAGGGTGCACAGGTAAAACTAGTTAAAGCCAATATGACTCAGCATACCGATTGGGAGGGTAAATTCTCCTTTGAGATCGACATCTCTTCTGTACGGAACCGACGGATCTCTGATATGATCACATTCCATAACGGTATTCTTTTTTACAATGTATCTGAAAAATCGCAGCAGCTCCATATCGAGATTTTTGATATTAAAGGCCAGAAGGTTGGCAATCTACTGCAGGAGATTTCCGGCAAGGGAACCTTTAACAGTAAATTACTACCGGAGGGATTGTCTGCAGCGATGTATTTCGTTAAGCTTAGAATCGGAACCAGTTCAGGCATTTTCAAGATAATGAGTTTTAAAAACCAGGTCTATGCCATGTCAGTTCATGGTAAGAAATCAATGATGAACAAAACCCTTGCTGCATCCGATTTTATTGATTCTCTTGAGGTCAGTAAGAACGATTACGATACTGTATATCAGAACATCAGTTCTTATTCTTCTCAGTTGCCGGATATTGTACTACAAAGCAATTCAACAAACGATCAGGGGCTTCCACGTTTAACAGACGGACAGGATGCTAACACAACCCGATACTGGGATTGTTGCAAGCCACATTGTGGCTGGCACTCAAATATGAAAATGTGCGATATCAATGGCAATCAGATTAATGACCAAGGCGCAAGAAGCGGTTGTGAGGGTGGTCCGGCATTTCAATGCATGGATTATGCTCCAATAGAAATTAATAGTAAAGTATCCTATGGATGGGCAGCTTTCAATAATCATGGCACTCAGTGCGGAGATTGTTTCCAGTTGGATTTTCAGGATGATCTTAGTGACAAGCAGATGATAGTTCAGGTTATTAATATTGGAGATGGAGGGCAAAACGCCTTTGATCTCCTCATTCCCGGAGGTGGTGTTGGAGCTCTTAATGGTTGCTCCCAACAATGGAACAATGCTCCGCTAGGAGAACGATATGGGGGATTTCGCTTCACTTGTGGACCCGATGAAGGATGTATACGTAGTATGTGTCAGTCGGCTTTTGGCAACAGGCCAGACCTGATGCGGGGATGTGAGTGGTATCTTAAATGGTTCAGGATGGCTGATAATCCTAAAGTAAAGTTTAAAAAAGTTCCTTGTCCTCAGGAGATAAAGAATATTTCCCAGATCGGAAATTAAGCTTTGTCCCATATTTATGGTTGCCTCTGAATTAGGATTCACAGGCAACCATAACTACCAGCTAATAAGTTTTTTGAAGTTCAAAATCACAGGAATCTGATTCTAAACAAATCCTGGAATCCATTTATTAATTTACAATCAAAAAGAATTTCAAGTCTTCCCACTTTTCATGTTTCGAATTTCGGATTTCGTTTTTATGCACATAAACCTTAATAAGGTATTCTTTTCAGTTCTTCAATAATTGCCGGATCGATGTACTGAATGGCTTTTCCCGAGAGTGTTGCAAGGTAATACATCCTGCAACATTTTTCCAGAATTTCAAGAAGGGAGAAGGCGGTTGCCAGATCCTTTCCGTATGTAAAACTACCGTGCCGATCTATGATTAATACATCGCTATTTGCACAGATTTCACTGACCACCTGTGCACCTTCGGTTGTTGATGGTTTTGCAAACCGGGCTATCGACACGTTTTTTAAAAACATTGCTGCCTCTGAAAGGAAAACATTATCAAAGGGTTTGAGCCCCAAAACGGTCATTAATACGGTATAAACAGGATGGGCATGAATTATGCATCTGATATCAGCTCGTTTTTTGTAGATCTCGCAATGGGTAAATCGTTCGGATGTAGCTTTTTTTGACCCTTCAACCTGGTTACCATCGATATCAATGACCACCAGATCTTCAATAGTGATGAAATCCTTTATCATTCTGGTGGGAGTGATAATTATGTGGTTATCTGGAAGACGGATGCTGATATTTCCTTCCGATGCCACTGTATAGCCGCGCGACTGAACCAGTTTAGTATAATCGACAATTTTCTTTTTTAATTGAGTTATGTCCATCTGGTATCCTTAGATTAAACATATTGACTTAATAACGAATATAACTCCAAATCACCAGCACCTAAATCTTAAATAAATTTCAATTACCAAGTATTCAAGTTCCATACAAGAAAAGAAACGAGTGAAAATCTCTATTCTGTTTCGAATTCCGGATTTTGGATTTCGAATTTTTCCTGCTCCTGTTTCTGTTTGGAGTTTTAAGATTTGCAGCCTGGTACTTTAGGTCTGAAAATCCAAATCTCAAGCAATTTTTACAGTATTCTTTTGTATAGATTATGCTGGCATAACTGTTTGAAAGTTATTTTCCAAAGTATAGTTACTGCGTATAAATCTGTTTCTTTTTAAAAACCTCTCTATCAATTTTCTCATTAATTTTAGCCTGTGTTTGCGGGTCTTCTGAAATTTTTTTCTTTATTGGTTGAGTGCTTTTTGAAAAAGGCACCGGAAAACCGCACCCTGCATCAGGATGTGGACCTGCGGATTGGTTTATGATATTGATAATTCCTGTCGTGTTTCCATCCACGCCATCTAAATGGTAGCAGTTTATCGCAGTTATCATGGTTCCATCTGCAATTGTTAAATTCGGTTTATCACTGAAAAAATTGGAGTTTCTGACCATTATATTTTGATTCGAATCAGTTCCGAATATATCAATGTAAAGCGAATTAAAATCACACAAGGAAATATCGATTGTTTTGTTATTCTTATGTATCATGAATGAATATCGGACATTATGAAAGGAAAGATTATAAAATGAATTATCAGGACCAAAATCGACAATTCCCGTAGAAGAATATGATATTAAACAATTCTTAATATAAGGTATATCACCTAAAGAGAAAATAAAAATGCCGTACTCAGCATTGGATATGTGGCAATGCGTAATGCTTACATGTTTACCAGAGCATCCAATTCCCCACCAAATAAATTTATCTGTTGATAAACTTTCCGGAATCAGTGATATGATATTCCCGGCACTACCATTTGCCAATAGCGAACCATTGCAATGGATTTCCACTTGATTTTTAGCCAGATGTACAGAATCCCAATCCAATTGACCAGATGTAATCCTGATTGTAGAACCTGGTTCAATTGTCAACTGGATGTCACTGGGAATTAGTATGTCACCTTTGAGTAAACATTCTCCTCTCCATATCTCATCGGCTGCTAGCTTATGTCCGGGAATTGTATCATTGGAAATAATATTGGGCTGCACCTGCTTTAATTTGATTCTTGATATTCCGGTTACGGAGCAGCTTACATAAACTGTATCTTTTCCAGTACACCATCTTGTTCTGGTTGGATCAAAAACTGTAACAGTAATCTCTCTGTTATTTCCACATGGAATTCCGCTGATATACTCATCTACCGAATCACCTGAAAAAGTGATGTTTTTATAATAGGTTGTCATGTCTGATGAAGAAATCGTGACCACTGCGCTGTCACAATAAAACGGGAAAACTCTGTCCTTTTCCACAAATGCTTTTAATCTGATGGTAGAAGTATTATAATAGTCTGAATCATCATCGGCACATGAACATAAATTCATCACACAGCCGAATAATGTTGAACAAATTACAAATCGCAATAACAAGAAGAGATTTTTTTTCATGTAAACACAGTTGTTTTTCATACAGTTAAGAAAATCGCCCTTTAAAGATAATATCATTATTGAAAATTACACAACAATATAATTATGAGTATATCATCACGGGTATGGGGGGGGTAAGAGGCAGATTCGTACTGTTGAGTTGTGAGTTTTATAAGGGAGATAAAGAAAACGCCAGAGTGAATCCGGCGTTTTCTGGAAGTATCAATTTTTTAGAAAGAGAAGAATCGTGCAGTACTGGTTTTCCCACCATTTACTGCTCTCAGCAGAAGCAGACCGGAATAAGGAGTCTGTTTCTGAAGAGTAATTTCACTGCTGCCCTGGGGTATTTCTCTGGATTCCAGAATCCGGCCATTGGCAGTCAACAGCTCGATACGTCCGGCCTCCCGAGAAGGAAGTGTAACCCTGTAACCATTTGCATTTCTGGATATTCTAAGTCCATTGGCTTTACCGGTAATTTTATTGTCTGCTGATTCCTTTACTGAAACTGGTTTTTCCCAATTTACAACTAAAGTAGCCCATCCTTTTCCGGGAACATTGAACTGGTACTTTTTACCACTGACCGAAACTGTTGTCTGAGCATCGTTATTGTTGGAGTTAAAGACAATAGTAACGATACTACCATTGGGGTTTTGGAAAGCGAGAGCATTATCATTTTGATTAGAAGTTCCCAACCGAACAGCTCCAGTATCCACATACTGCCCGATGTGACGAAAAACATAATAGGTTGCTGTCACCTGCAGGGTTTTCTTGTCCCTATCTACTGCCAGAAGTGCATTCTGCGGCCATTCTCTCAGCTTATCCAGATTGAAACCTTTTGTGTCAAGCACCATGTTCCAGGCGTTATAGGAATGTACACCTGCTTTTATCCAATCCCTTAATTCATCCCAGGATTCTTCACCATAAGCATGGTTGTTAGGTGCCATGTTTGGTAAGAATTTATTGCGATCAGCGTCATCAGGACTGTTTGCTTTCTCAGGTAACCAGGGGTAGTTTCCACATTTGTGCTCGGAATTGAACACCATGTATTTACTGTCATTACCACTGATCAGTGGCTTTGTATTCCACTGCAAACCTAATCCCTTAATGTCATCTCCGGCTTTCTGCTTGGCAGCGTTCCAATAATCACTGGCGAAAGCATCATTTGAAAGAGTACCAAACCAGATTTCAGTTTTTGGGACTTTTTCCTTAATTGTAGGAACTAGGTAGTCTTTTACAAAGGTGCTCAGGTATTCAGTATTTTTAACTTCGCTATTATCGGGGTTGCGATATCTGCCCCAGCCACAGCTTGGATAGCCTTGAGTATAGCCAGGCTCATTCTGAGGACATATTGCATTGATTTGAATTCCTTCATTATTATAAGTTTCACAAAACTTAGCAAGGTACAAGGCATTTGCCTGAAGGTATTTTGCTTCGTTACGCATTGCACCACCATCATAGCCAACCGGATTTTTCATCCAGGTTGGGGGAGTCCAGGGACTGGCCCAGAAGCGAATATCCGGCTTAACTGCTAATGCAGCTTTGATGTAAGGAATCAGATATTGTTTGTCCCGTTCAATGGTAAAATGTTCCATTTCAAAATCATTTGCAGTTTCGTTCAGAGTATAACGTTCCAGAGCATAGTCACTGGCCCCAACCGGAATTCGTCCCCAGGTGAATCCGATTCCGTCATTTACATCAAACAGTAACTTAATGGCCCTGTCTCTCTCACTTTCACTGAGCACATTGAGAGCATCCCAGCCTGCCTCGTTGAAAGTTCCTCCAAGGCCTCTCCATTTCTGGTGTTTCTGATTTTCGTTAACTGTAATGTTAGCGTTACCGTTTGATTCGGTATATGTACCGGTTTTCCAGTAGTTATTCTTGCCAGAGGTGATCACAAAAGTACTGTCACCCGCTTGTGCACCGCTCATCGCCAGGGACAAAGCGAGAGAAATGGCTGGAATAGATAATTTGTTCATACCCTGCTCTCTTTCAAAGGTTTATCGAGATAATGTTATTATGATAGTATAAGAAATAAATTACATGTTTAGTATGATTAATAAAATAATAATGAAATATAATTGCTCCAACGAAAAGAAGCATTGAAATAGAAAGCAAAGGTGCTATTCCTTTAATTCGAAAGCTGTAGAACCATGATTTTAAACATAATGGGACAAAAAAGCCTATCTGTAAAATATTGCTTCATATTCTATTAAGCAATACCTTCTTTGAGGCTGGCGAGTCAGCTATTTTTTCGAGTTTTTTGCTTTTAAGCCACTGTGAATTATTTTTAATCGATTAAGTCAAAAAGGACAATCAGTGATAACTGGCTTCTTCTCCATTGAGCCATGTTCTTGCAGTGGATAATATTTCCGCTCAACATCCATTGCACTATCACCTTTGCATATTAATAACCTGAGAAAAATAAAAAACCAGGGAAGATTATTGATGTCAGAAGACTCTAAAAAAGAAAAAGAACGCGAAAAGGAGCTTCTGAAGGGCTTTTTGTCAGGAATAGAGCCAAAGGTGCGTATTTTTTTTCAGGAATATGGAGGTATAATACAAAAAGCGGTTTCTTCGGTCGGAATTAAAGATCGATCAATAACAAACAATGACCTGTTCATGGCGGCAGTGGAAAATCTTCTAAAAGATGACAAAAAATCGTTAAGACAATTTAAAGGAAAATGTAAATTATCAACATACATTTATACTATCAGCCGTCGATGTGCGATTGAACATGCTCAGCAAAGAGTGCCACCTGGCCCGGATCCTGACACTCTCTGTGCACCAGATGCTCTTGTTAACCAGTTCGGGGTTAAAGAAAACAAAATGTTCAAAATTGCTCTTCAGAAATGCAAACCATGGGAACAGATTTTTATACGGATGATGTTCTATGATGAATGCAGCACTATGGAAATTCTGGACTTTTTCGGCTGGAAAAGTGAAAACACGGTTTATTCCCAGAAAAATAAGATCATAAAAAAACTGAAAACTTATACAAAACGGCTGCAATACCTTCAGGTGAGTGAAACATGTCACAAAGAAAAAAGAAACTGACAGTCATTTCAGCAGAAAAAATGGCTATACTGGCTGAAAAAGGTTTGCACAAAGCCAGATTAACAAAAGCTGAAAAAGTTGCTCTGGCCGAAGGCGCACTTGATGAATTGTACGTTATTAAAGAAAGTATTAAAACACCAACTTCTCCACTTGATCGTCAGACTATCGATAATATAATGGCTACCTTTTTTTCTCCAATCGGAAAAAGTACTAATAACGCTTTTATGATTGATATTTCTGTTAAGATGAATCAAACACCTATGAAAGTGGTAAAAAATGCCATCGATTGGATGTCAGGAAGCCCGGCATTTGCCCAGCGTGGAGAAGATCCGGATAAGATCTCTGTTTACAAGGAAGCGGGAAAATTCACAGTTCATATTGAAATATGCAAAAGTTGTGACCGGCGATCCTCTATTTCTGTCATCTTAACAGACAAAGCAAAAAGAAAAACCTCCTTTGAAGCGACTCTTTTTCAAAATGGCATGTGTGTCGAGTCGATTCATGTTACCAAAAATTCATTTGCTTCGTTCTCAGGTATTCTTCCTGGTGCTTATTCTCTGAGGGTTTCTACGAAAAAGGGTGAAATTCTTTCTGTAAATATCGGTTTGGAAGAATGAAACGGCGCTGCTCATTACGCATTGATCTGTTAACTAAAGAATCTTCTGTTTCCTGGCAGGTATTCGATCGTTTAACCGGTGTAAATGATGGAATTACACGCACAATTACTGCAACGAAACAACCCGACCCGCAAAAGATCATTGATTCATTTAACAATGCAGTTACCAAAGCTCATGAATGCTGCAATTATCAAGTTGGCTTAGGATTTCTTCAGGCCTGGGGAAGTAATGCCTGTAAAGAAATTTTTCCGGATGAAATCACCCGTAAGTTGTCAACTTACGATTGTGGCGATATTCTCTTTATGGTACCACTTGGCTGGGCAGATTTTCCATTCGAATTGATTTATCTGCAAAAGAGGTTTCTTGGCCAGAGATTTCATATCGGAACCATAATCAACACAGGTGCGCCACAAGGCCCTGAAAAGCAATATAATCACGGGGGTGATCTGATGATTATCGTGGATTCATCAGACAGACTTCGGTCGACCTGCTGTGAAGGAGAGAATCTCAAAAATAATGCAAAAAGTCGAAAACGGCAGGTCAGACTTTTGATGCAGGCGGACAGAGAAAAACTTTTTGCCGGGATCCCGAGAGCTTCGATTGTTCATTTTGCAGGACATTCTGGTCCTGATCATGAATATGATAAAGCAGGATGGGTGTTGGGAAATGGAAAGTATTTCAGTACTGATGATATTATGAAAATCGGAGAAAGTCCGGTACTGCCATGGCTTGTATTTTCAAATTCCTGTAATGCCGGAAAAATATTGGTAAACTCCGGACTTTCCGGCATTGCAGGCGCATTTTTATCTGCCGGGATTCATCAGGTTGTAGGACCATTTTGTAAACTCAATGATATTCAGGCAAAATACTGTACCTCCTTTTTTTACAAGTTTCTGTTTAAAGGGCAGAGTGCTTCTCAGGCATTAGTTTCATTACGAAAAATGTGCCCCTGGGAGGCTGGATTGACACCTCTTTTTTATCGGCTCTTTGGTGATCCCCTTTACCGGGAATCAACTAAAAAAAGTCTTTGGAGGCAGGTTTTTTTCTTTTTATCAATTATCACAGCAATTCTTTTTTCCTTGCTGCAGGAATCAATCATTTACACCAAAAAATCAGTTCTGCCAGAAATACAGAAGTAAATGATAAAATAGAAAAAAGTACCGAAAAACCGGGTGGAATCATCTTCGACCTTAACGTCGGTGATGGACTTATCCATTTCAGTGTAAACCTTTACGCACCTGCTTTCATTTACAAAGCTCCAGAATCGAATCACTCCTCAGAACTGCAACAGCAATCAGATTCAAAGGCCTTTATTGACGATACTGCAGTATCAGATCCCTGAGGTTTACCCCTTTTTCCTGATTACTGGATAAGTATTACTTTCCATAACCATGAACTCTCCTTTTTGCCCCAGATATCACAAATATCTCCCATCAGGTCTACTAAAGAGAGAAATAGTTATCCCCTCCCCAATTTAAAATCTTCAATTATAAGCAAACGAAGCAAAGTACCCTGAATTACACCAGTGCAATCTCTGGAAAAAGATAAAAAAGCGGGAAGGGTTTTATTTCTTTTCACTCGCATAAGCAGAAAAACTCCCCCGGCTTTGATCATTGTCTGAGGAATTTCGAAGTCTGGAAATGGGAAAACTGTCATACTTCACTAAAAATCAAGCAAATATAAGAAGGAGGAAGTGAATGATCAGCCTAAGAAGCAGTTCAAACAATGAAAATATGCTGTATGTAACAGCAATTACTTTAACCGCAACATTAGGGGGAATGCTTTTTGGATACGATACCTCTGTAATAGCTGGAGCAATCGATGCGTTAAAGACGTTTTTCATAGTTCCTCTCACCTTAGATGAAAAAGCGGCTGCTGAGGTAATCGCCCAGGTAAAAGCTATCGGTGTAATAAGCTTTTTAATTATTCTGGGTCTGATAATTTCATTTATCAAAAAAATATATGTCGCCTGGGGGAAAACTTTTGTTGCATCGATCATTGCCACTATCAGTATTTATGGATTGGTTTACTATCTTTTTCTCAGGCACAGTTCATCACTCAATGAAGAAGTTATCAATGTCATACATGGGTTCAATGTCTCAAGCGCAGTGATAGGCTGTATCATTGGGGGATCGATGGGAGGATATGTAAGCCAGAATGTTGGCCGCAGGAATGGTCTTATCCTTTCTGCCATACTTTTAATAGTATCAGCAATCGGATCTGCGATTCCTGACAAGATGAATTTCATGGGAAAGCAGGTAATCTGTATGTTCATGTTTTACCGTCTGATCGGCGGAATTGGTGTAGGATTAGCTTCCATGCTTTCTCCAATGTATATTGCAGAAATCGCGCCTGCGAAAATTCGAGGCAGGCTTGTGTCTTATAATCAGTTCGCAATCATTTTCGGGATGGTATTGGTTTCAATCGTTAATTACCTGATTGCAAAGGGTCAGCCTCAGGCCTGGATCGACGCAGCAGGGTGGCGCTGGATGTTCGCATCGGAGATTATTCCTGCAGTCCTTTTTCTTCTACTCCTTCTTTTGGTCCCGGAAACACCACGTTATCTGGTATTAACCGGTAAGGAATCCGATGCCCAAAACGTTCTGAATAGAATTTATGGAAATCTTGAAGCAAAGTTGATTTTTGATGAAATAAGAAACTCACTGGTTGAAAAACGGGCACCCTGGCTTTCCTATGGCGGCCTGGTTCTGTTAGTAGGGATTCTGCTATCGGCTTTTCAGCAATTTGTAGGAATCAATAGTGTGCTTTACTACGCCCCTGCAATTTTCATGAAACTGGGTTTTGGTATCGAAACAGCCCTGCTACAGACAATAATAGTCAATTCAGTCAATCTGTCCTTTACTATTGCTGCCATTTTACTGGTGGACAAGATTGGGAGAAAGCCTCTGATGACCTTTGGAGCAATAGGCATGGGAATAAGCATGGCGTCTCTTGGATTTACCTTTTATTTGCAGGCCAACAGTATCCTGGCACTGATATTCATTCTTTCATTCATAGCCTGTTTTGCATTTTCATGGGGGCCAGTCACCTGGGTACTTCTTTCGGAAATATTTCCAAACAGCATCAAGGGTGCAATGGGAGTTGCTGTTGCGGCTCAGTGGCTGGCTAATCTGCTGGTATCAATTACTTTCCCCATGATGGCTGACAGTACATCTTTATCAGAGCGTTTTCATAATGGATTTGCTTACTGGATCTATTCAATCATGGGAGGTTTGGCTGCATTGATTGTGATTAAACTGGTTCCTGAGACCAAAAGAAAGACTCTGGAAGAGATGGAGAATCTTTGGAGAAAAAAAGAAAGTGCCATAATTCCAGCCAATACAAAGGAAGTTATTAGTGAAGAGTTCAATGTAACAGAATCTGGCAAATAGAAAAAAGAGGGACTATTTTTGGATTAGTGAGGACGCAGTTCTGATCCTTTTGGCGTAAGAAACCCTGAAGCTGCTCCTAATGAATCGGTCTGAATACAAGCTACCAGAAATAGTCCATCCTCTCATTCCCTGCTTTTCTCTGCTTTCCAAACCTGTAAAAGTACTTCTACAATATCGTAAGCCGATCTTTTATTAATAATCAAGCTTACCAGAGCGTCCTGAACAAGAGATGCTAAGGCAAAACTGCTCATTTCACCCTTTTTACGTCAGTTTCAAACGTAAAAGATCTTTTTTCAAAAAAATTATAAATTTTTCAGCGCAAAAAGATCTTCCTGATGGTCCGAACAAGTCCTACAGCGAATAGAAAATTCCTGAGCCGCAGGAATGACCTTTTAAGAAAAAAGACCTTTATTAATCATAAAAACGCTTAATAACAGGGCATTTTTCCTCTTCCTTTTTCCTAATGTCCAGACTTATTCCCCGTTGTTAACGTAGGTTGCATGATTTATGAAGACAGAAAGCCTTGTAAAAAGCTTACCTGCCGATTAGAACAACTTTTATGGCGATTAGGGGCTTCATAGAAGAAAATAAGAGGAAAATCCGTTAAAAAACTATTACAAGTGGGAAAAAAAGAACTTTTAACCTGAATGTATGAAGTTAAAAGCATTTTATGACAATATCCAGGCTGCCTTGCTCTGGACAAAGGTTAGAAATGACAATTTGTCTCTCTTTCAACTGACGTACCTGAATGCTTAATTGCTTTTTTCGGACATTTGAGTCTCTTAGTTTTTCCGCTTCAGATACCTTTCCTTTACAATACTTTTGTTTTTCGGGGTGTGAGACGGATTCTAATGGCCAGATCCACTCTTCCGGCACACAGGCAGAGCTCCTACATGCATTTTTCCACTCTACTATTCTTTTGTTCCGGCTTTCAAGTGAGCCTGTGTCTCCTCTCCATTTTGTTTAACAACCACCAGGTGAATCAGCTTTTATGGCAAATAATGGCCTGAACAATGTATTTGCATTAAAACTGCAAATCCATCCATTTATTCCGTAATCTCTTAAGAAGGCACCCCATCTTTATCATCAATTTTTTACTGCCATGATAGAGATCATTCAAAGATCAGCAATCAAGGATGGGCATTTATGTGCAATTCAATTCTCCATAAACGATTTCTTTCAGTTTTTTTTATCTTGCTCTTTATTGTCCCTGTATCATTTGCCAGAACGAATTCTGATAACCAGGATGGCCGTAATGGTGCCCTGGTCTGGGAGACCGAGGATATCGATGCAATAGTCACTAATATCGACCGCAATAACAGACAGATGACTCTTAAGGGTGATGATGGGGAAGTATTTACAATAACTGTTGATAAAAATGTGGATCTTTCAGAGATTGATAACGGGGATAAGGTGGATGTGGAGTTGTATCAGTCATTGGCAACCGACTTTCATCAACCAACTCAACAGGAATTGGAAAATCCTCTGGTTATTACAGATCAGACAATAGAAGCTCCTGAAGGAACCGAGCCGATTTCAGGAGAATTGAAACAGATCCGCGCGGTTGTCAGGATAATAGATATCGATTTTGATGATAATACTGTGACCGTGATGGGACCTCAGGGCAATCAATTTGAGATAGTTGTTTCTGATCCTTCAATGCTGGATAAAATAAAAGAGGGTGATTCCATGACCGTAACCTATTCGGAAGCTCTGGCAATATCTGTTGAGAAAGATCGAGACGATTGATATGTCAATACAATGAACTGACTCTTTAATAAACTGCATTAAAGTATGCTGGTTGACGTAAAGTCTTTTCTGGAACAAAGAGGTGTCCGTCAATGTTGAAGCATTGACGGAGTCTCTTCCGGAAATCTCAGTACTGAAAAGTAAATGATCCTTCCATCAGCGTTGATCCAACCGGATGAAACATTTCATTATCCGTATCATCATAAATTTGACACCATACATTAGTGGTCTTGATTGATTTATCTGTGGGGGGCTCCATTTTTGAGACCGACTGCAGACTGTAGTAATCTATCGCACTGTTTATTTCGTATCTGTGGGTCGCTCTTTCAGTGGCCTTCATAAACCGGTTCGAAGGGATATCCCTGGTTTCCTGATCATTATGCCGAAAGAACCAGATTGTAGTCAATTTTTCCAGATGCAAAGAACCAGATGAACCGGTAAGATCAAACAGGGACTGGAATGTATCAGGATGGTTATGGAAAGCCACCAGAAAGTAGGAATAGTCATCCTGAACAGGTACGATATTGGTCAATTCGTTTCCTATGTCGATGCGTATAAACTGATGAATTTTCTCTGAAGGATCGTAAGAATCTTTTTCTCCTTTTACCATATAGATTCCCATTGAATCGATTCTTGGATTATGGTTGAGAAAAATGGGAATTTGTGGAATTTTACTGAACCTGGTATGGTATCGTACAGAATAACTGCTTTTGATATTGATCTCATTTCTGATGTCTGCAAAGAATCGCATCCTTGTAGTAAAAAGTTGACTGAAAAGCGGCATGATTGACGAAAGCGTTTCAATTGGGACCTCTAAACCTGCAGCAATAGTATTGTACATTTGAGGAGACTGAGTAAGAAGGTTTACCATGTCAATGAGTTGATCCTTATTGAGTCCGCTTATATCCGGAGGAAGAGACTTTAGTACTTCCGGAGGCAGCAATTCGATCCAGTTATCAGGAATCTGTCCACTGGTTTTAAAAATATCTTGAGGGACCTCGAACTTAAAAGAGATACAGATGGTATTATCGGAAAAATAATCCTGTCGGGGAACTGCATCCAGAGGCCTTATGTTAAAAGCAGTGTCACTGCCATATTTGTTAGCCACAACATTAGTGGAAAAGCTCCAGGATACAGTTGAGGGATCAAAGTCTTTTCCCGAAAACACAGCCTTTAACTCCACGGTGTCTCCTGGTGATGCTTCCGCAGGTTCATAAATAAAGTCCAGCAACCTTACTACATCACTGTCTACACGATTAAAACTGGTAGGGAACTCTGTACAGGTGAATACCAGAACAGCAGGAAAAAAACAACAAAAAAATAACATTTTTCTCATTATTATACTCTCCCCTAGAATTCCGCTTTAAAGCCGGTTCCCAGCATTGGAAACATGCTGATATCGATCTTGTCAGTATAATTGTAATTATAAAACTCAAACTCAGGGCTTTTGTAAAAAAGCCAGCTTATATTCTGCAAATCTATATAGAAAGAATAAATCCAGTTCTTATAAATAATTTTTTTATCTACCCTGATATCCAGTTGAAAGAAAGGGTTCATTCTTTTGGAATTTTTCTCTCCGGTTTTTGGCCTGTAATATGCATTTTCTTCCACATATTCAGCACCAATTACAGGAGTGACAGGTTTACCGGTAACATAGCGCAGGCGGAATCCCAGATCCCACTGTCTTCTCAAATGCCAGCTTCCCAGGACCTGAAGATGATTGGTTTCATCTTCATCGTAAAGAAGCCATTTGCGCGCATTGCGATCATATCGTTGTGTTCTGGATAGTGTATAGGCGACCCATCCGAAAAACTTTTCGGTTTGCAGATGGCGCAGCATTATTTCGACTCCATACATCCTGCCTCTTCCCCGGTCAAACATGAGGACCTGTTTATTTTCGTCAAGGTTGATATCCTGGCTGCTGGCGAATTCAGGTATATCCCACTGATTATTAAAGTAAAACTGAACATCAGAATTAATTACATCGGTAATCCTCCATTCATGCCCTGCCACAAAATGAGCAGCTTTTGTGGTAGCAAGAAGCGGATTGCCCCAGACTTTATGAATCGCCTGACCTACAGGTTTTGGAGACTGGTTGTAGTTACCGACGGCAGCCTTTACAATATGATCATCGTTAATCTGATATCTTGAAGATAACCTCAGGGAAGGATCTCCTGAGATTCCTCTTGAATTATCAAAATCG
Source organism: Fibrobacter sp. (assembly GCA_012519985.1). Lineage (GTDB taxonomy): Bacteria > Fibrobacterota > Chitinivibrionia > Chitinivibrionales > Chitinispirillaceae > JAAYPC01. Next base: position 6,059 of record JAAYPC010000027.1, on the reverse strand, counting down.
CTATAATTCCAGAATTCCGGTACGATTGAACCATCATGTATCAATTCAGAATAATAATCATACCGGATTCCTGGTATAAGAAGCAGCTTTTTAGATGGTTTCCATTCGAGATTGAGATATGCACCGGTTTCTCCAAAGAGCCAGTCCTTATCTTTGGATTTTTCAATTTTACCGAATCCATCCTGAATCGCCAGATCAATATCCCAGGTGCCAATTTCAATATCCAACCCGGTAATTAAAGACAGTTTGTCATTGAATTTGACAGTCAATTGATCTCTTATATAGTGGGCAAGTCCTTTACTTGTGGATTTGAAAAAGCCAAACGGAGTCCATCCGCTATAAAGATTTGAAATGGAGTATCGTGCACTGTTGTTAATGTTGTCATTAATTTTAAGATCCCATCCTGCCATTGCCAGATTGGTAGTAATGTTCATGCCGAAACGGTCCTGAGCTTTTGAAATTTCATCGCTTCCCAAATTCATATCAGGAACTATCATGGCCAGGCTGTCTCTGTTGCCAAATAAGGTAATGAAGAGATGGTTGTTTTTAGAAAAGTTGAAGTCGGTTCTAAGCAGATAATCCCAGTAAAAAGTGGACATGGTAAAGGGAAAATAGTCGGGGAATGTTTTAGTAATGAATTCTGCAATTTCACCTATAAAGCTTCTTCTGGCAGAGGCCAGCAAAGAGATCTTTTTAGTTAACGGGCCTTCCACTAAAAAGGATGCATCGATATCGCTTATATCAAGGATACCATGCCATCGGTCAGTTGCAGCCTTTTTCCCTTTGATCTCTATCGTCCCAGCGATACCACCTCCATAGCGCGTCCCAAAACCACCGGGCAGAAAATCTATTGATTCAAGCGCCTCTGAGTTATAAGTGGATTTAAGTCCCCCATAATGGTAAAGAAGCGGGATAGTGACACCATCCAGATAAAATCTTGAATCCCAGGTTGGTGCCCCACGAACCACAACCGCACCTGAAGACAAGCTGGGTCTGGCCACTCCAGGCATAGCCTGTACCACCTTTATGGCATCACCACCCAGTCCAGGAATCTTTTTGATCTCCCGGAGTGTCAACTGACGTCTGCTGACCTCCTTTTCTTCTGCTTTTCCATAAACCACTATTTCATAATCAGAATAGTTGAGTTTTACTATATAATACTTGACTTCCAATTGCTCATCCGGAGCTATCCATTCTTTAGTTTCGAAATTGCTGTATCCCATGGCTACCACCTGAATTTTAACGGAACAGGAGGGAAGGGAAAAGAATCTGAACCTGCCCAGAGAATCGGTTATAGCTGTCAGATGATTTCCTTCCAGGTTCTGTCCGGGAAAGGAACCAATTGCGGAAAGGTATTTATCAACTGGCAGCGGCAAGGAGGAATCCTGAATTGTGTCGGGGAACGTCAATATGATCGTAGCATCTGTCAGTGGTTGACGTGTACCTTTTTCCAGAAGAGTACCGGTGAAATTAGAAACCTGAGGAATAGAGTCCACGGCATCTTCGAGGGTGAAATGATATTCATACTGGAGCAGAACTGCAATACTGTCTTCTCCTGCCATAGCTGGAGTAAATCTAAATTTTTGGGCGGCTCTCAATGCATTGGTATCAAGAACCGGATGGATTCCTTTTATAATAGTTACACTGTCCACAGTTCCGGATTCGTTTACCAGTAAATCCAGAATGACAGAGCCGCTAATACCTTTCCTGACAAGGTCAGCAGGGTAATCGGCCTTTACAAAATCAATTAATTGCGGCATGACTGAGATTGATTCACTCGAGTCGATTAACATGGTATCTGTGTCGTTATCGATAGTATCTGTTATCTCCAGAGTAATTGCAGCCTCCAGCTCCTGAAGCGAATCTGGAGTCTGAGAGAATGTAGTAAGGGAGATCAGAAAAATCATCCCTGCACTGTAAAAGCATCTCTTCATGGGTATTCCTTTCCTTTTACTGCCATTCTGCGAGGCTCTGTGGAACAAAGATCAGAGAAATCAGAAAAACCGACCCGCAGAGGTTCGATTGGAGAATTCTCCATAATTCATCTGCTACTGGTTTGAAACAGGGTTTGGCATTTCAAACCGGATCGATTGTTTTCTGGTCTTGTTCCGGTCGGATTCTTTAGTTAACTCGTTGAGCGGTTTTTTCGGTGCCCAAAGAACTATCCATTTGTGATTGCGGTAATTGTGATCAAAATAACCCATGCCAAAGAACTGAAACAGACAAAAATGTAACAGACATGAAATGAGGATGTTAAAAGCGGATGGGTAGATTTGATATCCAGGATCAGTAGTGTCCGGTTAATTTAACAAACATAATATCGCATAAAAAGTAGGGTACGCAAATAATACCAAATCACAAGCACCAATCATTCAAAACCCAAACAAGAAAAGAACAGGAATGGAGAGATCTATTCTATTTCAAATTTTCCATCCCTACTCCTGTTCCTGTTCCGGATTTCGGATTTTTCTATTCCTGTTTCTGTTTCTGTTTAAAATTTTGGTCACTGTGTTTTTTCTTATTCGTGGATATTCGAGTCCTATTCTTATCCGTGTGATTCGTGTTACATCTGAGATTTCGTTGTATAAGGAACGCGAATGTCTTGAACTTTACCTTTTTTTCCTTATTAGAGTATAATCCAGTTGCCAGTGATCAGGACACCCTTGTTGAACATTCAAAGCGGACAGCTTAACCGGATGCTACTGATCCAGGATAAGAATTCACCTGCATTTTTAATTATGATAGTCAGGCAAAAATGTGTAACCGGTCTCATATTGAGATTTGTTTTGAACCTCATAGCAGTGAAATATTGTACCATGACAATCAGGGCAGGGAGGAAGGATATCCGTATGATCATACAGAGTAACAGTCTGTCCGCATTTCTGGCAAACATAAGTATTTTTACCCGGTTTTTGCCCTGTAACTATTTTCATTTTAATTAACACAACTTTTTTTCAAGATGCTGCAGGAAAGAATAGACTTTTGTCCTACCCTGTTGCAGCCCCGAAACATTCGGGACTGTATAAGTGGTAGGGGCCCAGAGATGTGAATTAATCCATAAAATCATTTACTGCCAATTATTCTTATTTTCTGATCAAAGGTTCCAGCATGTCATCGGGCACGTTAGAAGCCACTGAAGCATCCAGAACAAAGTTTTCAAACCTGTCCAACTGGACATTGTTAGCCAGGTGATATTTACAATACACTGAAATATGTGGTATTAAAAGTTTTGTTTGTCCCCTGTTTTCCGATAAATATGATTGTATTGCTTTCTCAGCTTTTATCTGTGAAATATTAATTTCCTCATTAAATGAGCCTATAACAGTATTTTTGTCGGTGGCAAACTGCTGTAACCTGCGAGCAGTAGAGGAAAACTTGACCATTCTTTTGAGGGGAACCGGTTTAAGTTCGGGGTTACAGATCTCAAAACCGGCGAGTTCTTCATCTCCAGTAAAGGTTATTTTGACATAGGAAGTATTGTCAATAATATGATAACCGTTGACTTTTCTTGTAAAACGGTAAGTCTGGGAAAGGAGGCGTTCGACCGGATCGGATTTGGTTTTTATCCAGTCTGATTCAGTGTTGGCAAAAACAAAATTGCTGCTTTCTTTTCCAAGCAGTTGCTGCAATTTTTGAACTGCTTTAAGTTTCATTTTTGCATCTGCGGAAGCCGATTCATTTTTCATGACTTTTAGATGAGGTGAATTGTAATAATAAATCCCCTTTCTCTGGTCGTATCCTGTGAATCTTCTGAGGCTGTCCGGAACACCTGCAAGGTTAGACAGTTGGATGATTTCTTTACCGGTTCTGGGAGGGATAATTACCTCATACAGTACAGGACGAGTACTGACCTGCGCAGTATCAAGCAGCTCTGCATCAGTAACATTGGATTTACCATAAATAGACAAAGTTGAAGTTTTTGACAGGAATGTTTTTACCTGCTCATTCAGGACCAGCTCTGAAGAATTGACCCAGACGTTTAATAAAATAGTTAGAAGTATAGGAAGCCATTTAGAATTATTCATGATATTCTCCCGTGAAGATACATTCAGTTCAGTATTGAGGATTTCCTACGGTAGCCCATACCAGACAACCCATTCCTGATGGCGCTGGTGCATCATTGGCATCCTGCCATAACTCAGTGATATAATAGTAATCAGCAGCCGCTGATGCGGGCTGCAATCCACGATACCCAGGCTTCTCGTAAACCCATTTAATTTGAGCATTTTTCCAGGCACTATGTACAGTATTGTTAAAATATACCCACCGGTTCCAGAATTCTTCCGACATTGAATCATAGAAGCGATGCTCGTATGTTGCTGCTCTGTGTCCCTGAATCACATGTACACCTTGAAAGCAATTATTCCATCTATCGAATTCACTCAATCCGGAACCGCAGTCCACATCTAACGAATCTACAACGAACCAGTTACAAGCAGCAGCCTGGACCCATTTCAGATATCCGTATCCACCAAAGCGTATGTCAGAATAGCTAGTAATCTGGGAGGCTTGATCACAACCCAGATAGGGTCCGGTCCCACATCCATGACCGGCGTAAAAAAGAAAGTCCACATAATTTAGTTCAGCAGAATAACCGGTCCAGCGGCTTGGGACACATTCGGCATCTCGCCGATTGTAGCGATAGCTTACATCACATGGTAAACCTGCAGAATTAACCGCGTTGGCAAAGCCCGTGGCATCTTCGTGTGCAGTGCCAAGATTTGCATAAATACTGCATCCGGTCCGACTGTAATTTTCCACGCTGTAAGTAGCATACCACATGTATGGTGGTATTGTAAAGGCAGAGCAGACTGCGATCAGGATTAAAAACCCACAACGAAGGAAAGTGCTGTAAATTGACCCCATAAAACGCCCCTCTCAACAGTAGTTATCTGAAAAGTGTCTGGTGCAGAAATGTTTTACTTATACTTACCTGTATTTTAAAACTGAAAATATAAAATAGTCAATGATATGCGAAAAAAAGTGTTGCCAAAAAAAGGCAACATTTTTAACATTCCCTTTATTCGATTGATTTAACTGATAGTAACACTGGAAATGAAGCTCAGTATTTTTACTGAAGGATGATCTTTTTTTCTGATTTATTGATCATTAAATTTCCTATTCATATATTATAGGTTGTGGAGGAAATTAAATGCCCAATATTTACGGCTATATCGATTACAGAAGATATCTGATGGATTATATAAAAGAGAAAAAGGTTAATAATCCCAGATTCTCCTGCCGCCTTTTTTCATCCCGTATGGGGATCTGTGCTGCAACACTGGCCAGAATTTTAAATGGCGAAAGAAATATCAGCAAAAAACTGTTACCAGTTTTTATAGCTGAATTGAACCTTCGCGAAAAATCTGCGGAATATTTTTCTCTTATGGTTCAATTGACTGTTGTAAAAAGCCCGGAAAATAAAAATGTAATATTTCAGAAGATGCTCGACTTAAGAAGTGAAAGGATGAGAAAAGTAAATCCGATTCACTATTCTTTGTTTGAAAAATGGTATTTGATTGCGCTCCGAGAGGTTATCGATATCAGAGGCAAAATCGACAATGTCAGCTCAGTTTCGGAATCTCTGAGACCATCGATTCCGGTTAAAGAGGCAGAAAATGCCATAAAAACTCTCAAGAATTTAAACATAATCTACGAGGATAATGAAGGATGTTTCCATGCCACAGAAAAACTTCTGACTACCGGTGAAAAGTGGGAACATGTCGCTATTCAAAAATATCAGAGTGAAATGATTGGGCTTGCAAATCATGCGTTAATGAGCTATCCTAAACATGAAAGAGATATCTCCACTGTAACTGTAGGATTATCTGTAGATGACCTTTTGAAAGTTAAGGAGATATTAAGAAGGACCAGACAAGAGATTCTGGCTATAGCGGAAGATTCCAAAAGAAGGGATTATGTTTATCAACTCAACATGCAGTTATTTCCAGTCAGTAATTGCCTGAGAGAGGCGGGAAATAATGATCAATAGAGCCTGCTGTACTATATATATCCTTTTCTTGCTTCTCTTTCCAGCATTATTCTTCTGCTTTTGTGGT
>JAAYPC010000182.1 GCA_012519985.1 Fibrobacter sp. | reverse complement strand
CTTCAGAGACCTTCCGGGTACTCAAGGAGAAGGAGATCAGGGAGTTTGGAGAGTACCGCACACAGCGGCTGGTACTGGATGCATGGGACAGGATGGAGAGAGGAGAGAAGATGCTGTCGGAAATTGATGGAGTAATGAAGAGTGCCAATGGATAATTGAATGGCGTTGAGAATGTTTTGCAGAATTTAGAATACAAATGGAAGTGAAGAATGAGAAATTCTTGTGAGTGGAGAAGATCAGTATGATAAGACATGCAATTGTTCCTATTTCGCAGATAATTCAAATAGTTAAAGATTTTGAGCAGCAAAATGAAATCAGGCCAACCGACCGATCATTTTTCGGAGTAAGGTCATTTATAAATGATTTACGGGCTGATCTGTGGTGCTATGCTGATTTTCCATATGTTGACAAAGTGTATCGTGATAGCTACTATTTCTACTTTGCATCAAAACTGGATAATTTTTCTCGGGATTGTTTGCGAATAGGTTTTTTTTCATCTGAAATCAAAGATGAAGATTTTAGAACAAAAGCAGGAAACCTTATCTTGCAGGAGAAGTTTCTTGGATATACGATACTTCGGCCGCTCCGCAAAGGAAACCCGGGGAGAACAATGCTTTCCCCGAAAGCGTTTAAAAACCATAAATTCCTTTGTGAATTGGTCTGTGTCGATACTTCCATTGGTGGAGTTAAATTAAAAACTTTTGCCTTTCCCTGGACCAGCCAGGATACTGAATCAATGACTTGTGCAGAATCATCCATATGGAGTTTAATGGAATACTATGGAAATAAATACCCGGAAAGAACACCTGTGCTGCCATCAGATATACATAAAGCATTTGAACGACCGACTAGGGTTATACCATCTGAAGGGCTTACTCTTGCAGAAATAGCTACTGCTTTAAGTCGTTTTGGCTTTGGAACTTGCTTGTATAATCATGATACAATTGACTTTGAATCGTTATTACGTTACTATATTGAATCAGGAATACCTGTAATTCTTGGTCTTGAAGGAATTAACGGTGGACATGCCGTGGTTGCAATAGGGCACGAGGAAATGGAATTGTCTGCTATTGAGAACATATTAAATACACATTTAATGGGTACTGTTTCAGTAGACAATCTACAAATCTTTGATACATCAAACATTCCTCGTTGTTTAGTACAAATTGATGATAATCATCCACCTTACCGTTTAGCTGAATTTAATCATCCTTGCAGCTATTATGTTGATTCATCTTTTTCAGACATGCAGATAAAGCACTTCGTTGTACCTCTTCACAAAAGAATTTATCTTGAAGCAGGAAAAGCGAAACTAATGTTTAAGCATATTTTAAATTCATCAGATTTTGGCTGGAAATGTCGCTCTAAACAGAAATGCAATCATGTTATTCAAAGAGCATTTTTAACGACAGGGAATTCTTATAAACACTATGCTCTCAGTTCTGATATGGATGAAGATCTGAAAACCATTATTCAAGCTATGGACATGCCGCGTTTTATATGGGTTGCAGAATTAAGTATAATGGATATATATTTGCAAGGCCGTGGTTTAGGTTTGATTATTTTGGATGCCACTGGTTCTGAGGAAATGAATTCTGCAAAAATGATTTTTTATCCGGGCTTTTTAAAGGCAGTGAACCTTCCTGACGACATTGAAGCGAATTTTGGTTCTTTTGCTACATATAGAAACAATTTGAAAGGGGACTGGTCTCAATGGACTTGTTAATCGATCCTATTGAAGAGCTCCTGAAACGATATCGGTCGGAAGATAAAATAATCGAAATTGATCAGGAAGCCCGCGACAGGGAAATAAAAGCAATAAACGATGAATTGGCTGAATTTGGACTGAAACAACGTGCTTATTTCAACAAAAGCGTAGAATCAGCTCGCAAGGCTTATCTGACATTCTGAAAAATATCCATTATCTTTTTATAAAAGGCTGAGGCAGTATCCTGTTTCAGCCTTTTTTCATTTAGGAACTGAATTGAACTTTTAAGTCGAAAATGCGTGGATAACTGAATAATAAATAGTTAAATTATCCTTAAATTAAGAACTCAATAAAGTACACTACACACAAATTGATACAAATTAACACTAATTAATCCTCTTTCATACGCAATTGGGAGATTCAATGAGCCGCTACCATCCCGAAAATTTATTAGAACCAACATTTCAGGCCGTTGAAACCTGGAAAAAAGCAGCCTTCGGACCACAAAAATCGCTCTTTTTACCCGATACTCCAGTCTGGAAACCAGAATTTGTCTCAGAATTGATTGAATGCATTATAGAAAACCCGGATGAATCGGCTGAAAAATTCTGGGTTAAGCTGGATAGGCAGCTTTCTACTGCATCAATGCAGG
>JAAYPC010000181.1 GCA_012519985.1 Fibrobacter sp. | reverse complement strand
TAGTAGTCGGTCTTCCCGATAAAACAGCAGAGCTCTTCCTTCCGTTGAGCAAAAAATTGTTCCGGTTTTCCAAAAGCATTTTTCGGTTTCCAAAATGAATCTGATATTTTGATAACAAATGGTTCGATTTTTTACTGTTCTTGATTAACCGGTTTTGCAGGGGATATGATTTCAAATTCAGTGTACTTATACCCCTGTCGTAAGTTCCTATCCACAGGACAGAATCTTTGTTCAGTACAAGCGATGTTATCAGATTGGATGTAAGGCCGTCAGATTTACGTAAAATATTCCATTTTCCATTCTCATAACAACCCAGTCCCTCATTAGTACCAACCCATATTCTTTTCTTGAAATCGATTACAATGCTCGATACATTTCGTAAATCAGACTCTATTTCAACAGCAACTATATTATCTGATGGTTTTGCAATGGTGAATATGCCTTTGTTTGTGCCTATCCACAATCCGCAGCCTGAATCATAAGCAAGAGCTCTAATATCGAATGATTGTTCGAGATTACCTACGATCCAGTTTTTGTCTTTATAACATGCCAAAGTTCCATTTTTACCACCTATCCATAATGAGGAATCGGCCGTAGCTAAAATCGTATTAATATGGCTTGAAGCGAATCTGCAATTACTGCTGGAATAAAGTGTATCACTTCCATTCTGGATTATACCCTCTGATGTAGCAAACCAGATTTTTCCATACACATCCTCAGAAATTGCATTGATTTCACCTGGTGGCACAAAATTATGACCTACCAGATTCTTATCTCTTATACCATTTATTAGTTGTCCATAAACAAAAACACCGTTTTTTTCGATAAAGTAATAAACGCTGTCAGATGTCTGGAGCATACCCCTGGTCTTACGGGCGTAAGGATGTGTCCAGGTTCCATTTGAAAATCTGCTCAATGTATTCCCACATTGTGCCCAGATGGTTCCATCCTTATCAGAGTAAATATAACCGATGTTATTACTTGCAGGTGAATTCTCGCTAATCTGTTGTAATTCACCCCAAACGAGCTTTCCAAAAAAATAGGCTCCACCCACCCATGCAATATTCCCATTTACCGGAGCTACGGTTCTGATTCTGATATCGCTCTGTTTATATCTATGTTTTACAACCCATTTCTCATTTTCAAAAACCATTAAATCCTGACCATACGCCCAAATATCACCCTGATCAGACACAGAAAATTCCATTACCCCGATATTTAGGTTTCCACTATCAGTGGAAAAAAAACTCCAGTTATCATCTTTATATAAACCAACTTCTCTTATTGCAGTAACAAAAAGTCCATCCTTGCCAATTGCCATTTTAAACGGGTCAACCAATGGAATCTCAATTGTTTTTTGATATTTTCCATCCGTATTAAATTGAAAGATCTTGTTTTCAACTCTAACATACACACAACTGTCTTCAATTCCAGAAACTATCTCACTAACATATTTATTCTCTTCGATAAGAGAGTCAAATGCAATTACATGTTTGAAAGAATCCCCTTCCTGCTTTAGTATTGTTTCGGAAAGAGCAATCCAGAGATTCCCGGTAAGGTCAAAAGAAAGATCAATAATCCTGCTCTGGAAACTATATTTCAGTTGCCAGCTTCCATTTATATAAGATGCAAGAATATTTTTTGAAGCAACACATATATTTTTTGACCTGTCGGATGCAAGATAGAAATCGTAATCTGAAAAAAAACCAGTGCTTGAATCAAAAATCTGCCGCTCTCCAGTATTTGTGTTCCAGCGTATTATTCCGGTGTTAGAAGTAGCCATCCAAAGATATTCCCCTTCGATCAGAAGGTCTGTTAACTCGTGGCGGTTAATATGATTAACCCATAAGCTATTCGGGAATACCATGGCCGGAATCAATACCAGTATCCACTTGATCATGTTAGTTTTAATCATTATGTCCTTTGCGCCTTACGCCTGCCCGATAATACTGATAGTCGATTATGAAATATTCCCTGCAATTGGGTTTATACTTACTAATAATCTACTAAAAGAAACACAAATAACTAAAGGAATCAGTAATGTCAAATTTGATTTTTAAATTCAGAACTGAAAAAATCAAGTCACAAAGCTCCAATAACCGTTTTTAAAATCCAAAGCGATTCCGTTGTTGTTTCAGCTTTTGAATTTTTCTGCTATAGTTCCTGTTTCGAAATTCGGATTTCGAATTTTTTAACGTTTGAAATTAAAGAAGATATCTGAAGCTATTTACCGTTTCATTTCCATCAATTGTAGTCTTCAGCAGATAGCTGCCTGGATTAAGCCTGTTGAGTGGAATCTTTATGACCGCTGTTCCCGATTCCTGTTTTACCTGCTTTGTCAAAACCCTTCGACCATCGGTGGAAAATACCTCAATTTTCATCTTGCCAAAGGGACGAGAAACTCTGATAGAGCAGTCAGAGGGATTAAAGATAATATTTTCCGAATGATTTACTTGGCTCTTAATAACATGGACCGGGTCTTTCCCTCCCTGAAAACGGGCTAAAAATGAGACATCACCGTCGGGCATGGTAAAAGTATATACTTGTGATGTCGAGACATTTTTATCTGAAGAATCATACCAGCCTATAAATTTTTCTCCTGCATTTGGTTTTACTTTTACGGTGATGGAAACGCCTTCAGGAAATGTATTCCCATCTTCGGTAATCATTCCTGCATCTGGTTTATTTGACAAGACTTCCAGCTTATGCAGGGGTTTAAGAAGTGCAGCCAGTCTTTCCATATCAGGGTGTGATTTGTTTTCATCTATTCCTTCACAGACAAACTTTGCCATGAAATTGGCTCCCATCTCCTGGAAATGAGTTCCATCGGAGGAGCCATCAGGAAAATTGGGGTATTCTCTGGCATCCAGACCCAGATAGATAAACTTTGCGCAGTAGTTCGCCCCCATTCTTTTCTGCAGGGCAACCGACTTTTTCTCCAGGTCGATGAAAGGGACATCGAGTTCCTTCGATACATTTAACATGGCTCCCCGATAATTGTTGGCTCCTTCACAAAAGACCTCCCTCACATTTGCGCCGTTCCATGCGTTCATATTCATCGGGCTGACAAATACAGGGATTGCACCTTTTTTCCTGGATTCATTGACATACTTTCGCAGATATTCTTTGTATTGTAAGGTGTCGGTGTACCTTTCCTCTTTAGTGAAATCCCTGTCGTTATGCCCGAACTGAATGAACACGTATTCGCCACTTTCTAATTTTGAAAGAACTTCCGCCCATCTTCCTTCCTGATAGAAACTTCTTGAGCTTCGGCCACCAATCGCCCTGTTATTGACAGTTACCGATCCTGAAATAAAAAAACGATCTAAAACCTGTCCCCAGCCAGCCTGAGGATATTTCGATGAAGCATAATTACAGACCGTAGAATCACCGATAATAGTGATTTTCAGTTTGGATTGAGCAAACACCAGAGCAGAAACAGTGGTCAAGCTGAGTACCAATAACACCTTTTGTATCGATTTCATTTTTGTACCTTTTTACAGTATAAGTACTATCGGTTGGTTTTATCGCAAATTATAAATCATGGCAGAGTTGCCTTTTTTACCCTGTTCATAATCATCGGTTAAACCATATATGATGTAGCATCCGGAGTTCATCCCTTTCAGAGTGGAATTTAATTCATTTCTATCGATTCTGGAATTA
>JAAYPC010000180.1 GCA_012519985.1 Fibrobacter sp. | reverse complement strand
TGCCCCAGAGATGAATATTTAACACGAAGGAAAATCATCTCTGGGGAAAATGGGAAAGCCAAGCCACCAATTATTCCCTTGATAAATCACCCCTTCACTCCTTCGCTTCTTCCAGACTCTCTATAGTCTCGCTCTGTATTACCGGTTCCCCTGCCGGAGCATCTTCCAGAAATGGAGGTTCGTGCGAATCTTTAGCTACTACCACCGGAATCTTAATCTTTATGCCTCTTTTTGGTGAAGAAAAATCGATCTCCTTATTGACCTTTTTTAATAACCAAAGAGGAATCTTGTTCCTGGAGCTGATCTTCCAAAAAGAATCCCCCCTTTTTAAAGTATAACTAAACTGATCAACCACCTGATATCTGGAATAAAAGTCTTCCTCAATAGCCATTAGATATTCAAGACGGCTGGTTTCAAATTTTTTCAGATCGCTCTGGGAGTAAACCGGAATATTGATCCTTTTACCCAGTTTCAAACTGTAATTTTTCATGTCGTTAAGCCTTATAATAGAGGAAACCGAGACATTCATCCATTCAGCATACCGGATGATCGATTCTCCAATGTTTACTTTTATCGAAGCACTGGATGCACCAGGAACCAGCTTAAGCCCCAGATCATATACAGTTGCATCGAATTGGCTGGAAGAAATATCCATGCTGTCTTTTTTGCAGGTTTCATTTAAAGAAACTGCCGGTGAAGAGAGTAAAGTGTCACTTATGATATTTGTAGAATTGTCTTCAGAAGAATCGAAAAAAGTACTGGCAATTGAACTCTCCGGCTCCATCACTTCATTTAGAACTTCCATGATTTTTGAACTGTCTGTTAAGTTTAATGTATCTGATATGGAATCTGTAATTTCAATGGCAGCAGAATCCATAGTGGATGCTGCAATCACAGTTATTTCGGTTTTATCAGGAATTCTCAGAACCTGCCCCTCAAAAATCTTATTTATTTTTACGATAGAATTGATAGATGCCAGCTCTGCAGGTGAAATACCATATTTACGGGCAATACCTATAAGATTATCTCCTCTACGCACCGTATAATAGGATCCCTTTTCCGATGATTCCTGAGGCGACTCTGGTTTAAGTGTGGCAAGTGCCACCTGAAGCTTTTCTATGGATACAGTGTCAGGAAGCGATACTGAATATCCTGCAGGAATTCTCTTTTTCTGTGAGTAAACACTGGGTCTTATGGACGGATTATATTGTTTAAAAAGATCCAGGGTGATTCCTGTCATCTGACAAAGCTGAAGAGGAGTAACTTTTACATCTATCAATAAGGATTGACGTGCAATAGCCTTCTGAGGAATAAGATCAGGAAAATAATGAAATGCACTGTCTGCCAGTCTCATTGCAGCAATGAACGAAGCGTAGAAATTTTTGGAAGCGAATTTAAATGAAGGGCTCTTATGTTTAAGCAGAATTTCCCCAATATCGTTAGTTCCCAATGTATTTACTGCCTTTTTCATTCCTGAAAGTCCATGGTTATAGGCAGTAATTGCCAATGGCCAGGATTGTAATTGCTCGAAATTGAGGCTGAGCAGCCTTGCCGCAGCATCAGAGGAGATTATCGGATCCAGCCTTTGATCAATATCGTAATTAATTGTCATAAAAAGCTTTCCTGTACTGCGCATAAACTGCCACATGCCCGCAGCACCTACCCGGGAGTAAGCTTTGGGATCAAATGATGATTCCACATGGGGAAGATATTTTAACTGATCAGGAAGACCATATTTTTTAAGGATAGAACTGATTGTATCCAGGTACATGAAAGAGCGCTCCAGGCCCTCTTTAAATCGCTGCTTCTGACCCAACTGAAACCGGATTCGATCACTGGCACCCTTCAGAGCATCCAGACTGGCATGAGCTTTAAATAATTCCAGTAATCTTTTCTGCTCCTTATCTAATCTGGACTTTTCCGCAACTCCTTTAAGCACGGTTACATAAGTATTCTTTCTGGATTCAATGTGTTCGGATCTTTTGTTTTCGGGAATAGAACTCAAATCAATTTTCTCATAAATAATCAGCGGATAATCTCGGTCATGGAGCAAACCTTCCTCTAATAAAACTTCTGAGTAGATTTTTTTCCAGAATTGAACATTTCCTTTAATAATATCGGGTTCAGGAAAAAGCTGAGCAGATGCATAAATAGAGAATGAAGCAAATAGAAGGATAAGCTGCTTTTTGGGAAACAGGTCCATGTCGTTTCTTCCACTCTTGTTTTTATGGGTAAGCTCTTTTTAGACTTCATAAATATAAAGCATTGCTGCTTATGAAGGTAAAGGGCAAATAGCATACCAGAGTAGAGCGCTTAATCTGGCATATCTTTTGAAACTTTTGGGTAGTTGCTCTTGTATCCTCAAAGGTGATTTCTATGATGAAGAATGCACTCAAAAAAGTTGCTCTGCTCCTGGTTTGGATTGTAGCAATACTTATAGGATCCTATTTTTGCCTTCTATTGATAGTGCATTTCCCAGCAGTACAAAGATATCTGCTGGACTCAGCCGAAAAGCAGGTGAATAAGAACATCAGAGGAACTCTCTCAATAAATTCCTATTTTACCAATCTATTAACTTCGATAGATCTTTATTCAGTCAAAATAAAAACAAGCGTGCCAGATCATGATTCAGTTTCTATTGACAGACTTCAGATAAGTTTTGCGCTTCTCCCTCTTTTAAGGTATAAAGTTTCTCTGCCAATTATCAGAGCAACTGGCGGAAACTTATATGCAATCAGAAACAAAACAGGTACCCTTAAATTTCCCGGTCTGCCATTGAAAAAACCTCAGGAAAAGAAAAGGCAGAAATGGCAGTTGGAAATCGGTACTATTTGTATCCACAATGTCGATATAAAATTTTATGATATACAGCTTGGATCAATCACGGCTAATAATGTTAATGGATGCTCCAGATATGATTCTTTGCAGGCAGAATTAACATCAGATCGACTGGAAATTCTTTCTCCCCGCCTGAAAGTGGATTTCGACAGATCAATTCTGAGTGCAAAACCACGGGATTCTATTCTACATATAGAAACTTTTACTCTGGAAGGAAACCAATTGAATCTGTCCCTGTTTGGACAGGCACCCTTGACTTTCTCCCGTAATCTTAATCTTCGCGGAGAGATAACAGCCAGTTTGGCTCCATTGACCTCCCGATTAATTCCGGCAGATCATCGGATTGGCGGTATTGTTAATTCTCAATTTGAATTAACCGGCAATTATTCTTCTCCCGACATAAAAGCTACGCTGAATTCATCATCTCTTCTATACCGCGATATCAATATTGATACTTTCTATATGCAAGCTCATCTGAATCAGTATGACACTCTAAGAATGTATTCTTATCTGCATAACCGGTTTGCTTCTGTAAGCATGAATGCATCTGCTATACTGGAAGATATTTTCAGCAATCCTTATTTGAGAGAATATAGCCTTGAAACTCACATTGAAAAGATCAATATGGGATTAGTTGCCGATTATTTCAATCTTAAGAATCCCAGGATTGCAGGTGTGGCCACCGCCTATCTGAAAGGTTCTGGTAATAATCTGGATGAGCTTCCAAAAGATATGTACCTGAAGATAACAGCGTCAGAGAGAGGACCTCTGAATATCGATACACTTTGGACCCTTTTGCGTATTAATAACAACAACTGGTCTCTGCAGTCTCTTATCGGTAATGGTAACCGCTTTTTCGGTCAGGGAAAAGTAAGGTTATTTGATGTAATGGAAGGAAAAATAAAGGGAAATATCAGAAATCCGACATCACTGAGTTCCTACTTCTTAAAACACCCCATGAAGGGCGACCTTCTCATTGATGCATCATTTTCCAACCTGTTTAAAGATCCTCGGTTGACTCTCAGTATCCTGTCCAATTCACTATACTGGAGAGGCTTTACAATCTCAGATCTGAGAACCTCTTTAAACTATGCAAAAAAATGGATCATTGACAGTTTGATTACAATCATTACAGCAGATATGCAGAAGGTAATCATACCAGGAGTAAAAAATCTGCAGGGAAGCTTGAATGCCACTCTCCAGGCTCGGGGAAACATTCTGAATCCTAATGTAAGTTCAAGCATACAGATAATTGACCCCGGTTATCAGGACTGGATCGGAGACAGTTTATCAGCTTCACTGCATTATGATAATAACCATGTAAGAATCGACACCTTATCGATAATCAAGGACACTCTTGCACTGAAAACTGACGGAACACTGGATATCAACAAGCCAGGGTTCTCTTTGCAGTTAATATCTAAAATCATATCCGGCCAATCTGCTGCTTTTCAGCTACATACATCAGCACAATATACCGATGATTCTCTTCATCTTACCAGTGTTATAGATTATGCCAGAGTCGGATTACTGTTTCCTCAGATACCCTTTTCTCCCTGTATAGAGGGAGTCATTCGGATGAATGCTCTGATAGATAAGCAATACTGCTTACGTACCTGCAGCCTTCTTTTGGAATTAAGAGAGGAAGCATTGGCTCTGCCAAATCCCTTTCTCCTTCTGGGGGCTTTTTACTTAAGTCCACAAGGCCTTAATGGCAATTTAAGGGTGATTGGAAAAAAGGACAGTGTGTCGGTCCTACTTATTTCGTTGCAGGCTCCTTTCCAGAAACAATGTTTGCAAAAGGCCAAACCGTTACAGGATGGAACTGTAATCAGATTGGTTGCCAGTGATTTTGAATTCGGAGAAATGGTGGAGTCTTTTTTCCCAGAATTATTTGTTCGGGGAGAGATTCAGGGTGTTGCAGAAGCAGTGATGAAAAATGGTTTATGGCACATAGATGGCAGAATGACGACTGTAGCCGATACTATTAATTGGACTTCCAAAACTATGACGGTATCTGGATTAAAAGCAGATGCGCAGCTTAAGGGAACACTCAGAGATCCTGCTATCGATTTCTCTGTCCTTTCCAAATCAATAACTCTGAATGATAACCAGTTTATCGACATGCGAGCTCATGGAAATGTTTACAGAAAAAACCTGAGAATCGATTCACTCTCAAGCAGATTTCAAAATGAAGGTTATCTGTATCTTGATGGTCTGATTCCATTGACCTGGAAAGGAGAAAACAATCCCAGTATAAATTTCCAATTAATGAAAGTTCCGATCACAATCATCAACAATCTTTTTCCAGCAGTACTAATTGAAAATGGTGTAGCTTCCGGAAAGGGAAGACTTTCCAGGTTTGACTCAGAAGGCAACCTGAAGATCAATGATCTTCATTTTTTTCTGAACAATTGTAATGGAATTGCCGGCCCCTTTAATGCATCTATAAACCTTGAAAGCAACCGGATCATTCTGGATACCATTAATGGGAAATGGGGTGATGGACGCCTGAGCGGAACAGCAGATATTTTGTTGAGTACGAGTGCAATAGAGGATATCAATTCCAGAATTAATATACAGGACCTGAGTATCAGTTGCATGGATGCAGTTCGGGTTGGAATCGAGGACGCCGTAGCCCGCATCTATAAAACCGGAAACAGCTATCTGCTGGATGCCAGGATCAAACTGAATGATTCAAGAGTAGAAAGAATCTTCACAGTATCAGAACTTTTTAATGCCTTCACAGAGGGTAGAAGAGGTCCTTCAATGCCTCCTGCTCTTTTGCAAAACACTAAATTGAATACAGAGATTGACCTTAACAGCAACTTCCTGATCGATTCTAACTTGGGAAGATTTCTTCTTGATGGTAAAATGTCGATATCCGGATCTGCAGCAAGGCCTTACTTTAACGGTGTGTTGAATATCGAGGAGGGCAGGGTTCGATATCTGGACAGGGATTTCGAAATTCAGGAAGGGACTTTGCGCCAGTTCAGTGCAACAGAAATCAACCCCACACTGGAGATTACTGCCAGTTCCGAAGTCCAGGACTTAACAACCGAGGTTCAGCCTGACTATACCGTTAATGTTCAGGTCAGCGGAACAATGAAAAATCCAAATATCACCCTTAGTTCCAATCCCCCCCTTGAGCAACAGGAGATAATCAACCTGCTTACCTTTGGAGGAACCCGGGGTGGTCCCGGTTTTCAGACCCGTGGCGGCCAGATTTTAAGCTCATATTTGACTGGTCTGGGTTCACAATATATCGAACAGATCACGGGCCTTGGAAATGTAAACATTTCGGGTAATATCTTTGCGCAAGACGGCGGCTTGTCTTTGGCTGTAAGCCAGAACCTGACATCCAGGATTTCTGTCTCCTACCAGACCGATGTCAAAGATATAGGTCAATATGCAGTGCAGGTAATGTATCGGGTGCTCCCTCAGTTGCGGTTGATTGGAAGAACTGATTCCAGGGGTAATTCGGATGCAGGAGTGAGGTTTATATACAGGAGATAAAATGCGCTTCCGTGGAGAATGGATAATTCTATTCTCTTTTATTACCGCTCTTGCACAGAATGATAAATGGACAGTTGCCAATATTCAATTTGCCGGTAATAATAAGATTACCAGACAAGAGCTTCTCGAACAGATGAAACTTCAACCCCCGGGTCTTTTCAAGAGATCGGACTATTCCTTTGCTACTCTGGCTGATGACCTGGATGCCATTGAAAAATACTATCATCAGAACGGCTATCTGAGCGCAACGGCAAAAATAGAACGGATCAGTCGCAATCGGGAGAATCTGAAAGTCGGAATCCTTATAAATATCAAAGAAGGAAGACAGACCCTGATTGACTCCATAATTTTTACCAATAATAAAGTGTTTGAAAGTTCCTCTATCTATAGTTGGATTACCTTAAAAAGTGGTGATCCCTTCGATTCTGCATCGGTCGAGCGCGGAATCTACATCATAAGTGACAGCCTTGTATCTCACGGTTACCTTTTTTCTACAGTAAAATATAAGGTGAGAATGGATTCAATGAGTCACAGAGCAAATCTGATCTATCAGGTATTTGAAGGACCTCTGGTGAAAACCGGTCCTCTAAAGATTATCGGTACCAGAAAAGTTCGTAAAGAGGTGATTCTAAAGGAAGTGGATTTACAGCCGGAGCAGGTTCTTACTTCTACTAAAATTTCCTGGAATATTGGTGGATTATACAATACGGGGCTTTTTGACTTTGTCGGCATAGAGCCTCAGGACAGTTTACAGCGTGCAGATGCAGAGACCGTTACAGTTCCGGTTGTACTCAGAGTTTCTGAAACACAAATGTTTGAGCTTTTAACTGGAGGTGGTTACAGTACTTCGGATGGAATTTACGGTGATTTGAGTGCTGCTTATCTAAACCTTTTTGGGCTGGGTCATAGAATCGCTTTAGATGCCAGAGCATCATTTGATGTTCTTTCTGCAAGATTGAGCTATTATTATCCCAGAATATTCAGCAGAAATTTTGATGCGGATATTACCGGGTATTTACAAAGGCTGGAAGTGCCTACTTTTTCGGGGGCTTTTGGTGGAGGAATCCTGAGCCTTATCAGGAAAGCTGGAAGATACAACCGATTCCGGTTCTATATGCAGGCGGAAAGAACCTCATGGATAGATGAACCATTGGAGATCGATACTTTCACTGCTGATCAGCCTGAGAACATTTTTCTTTTGGGAGCAGGTCTGAGTCGTGATACCAGAAGATCGGTTTTTACTCCGGGCATGGCGGTTTTTACGTATTTGGATGCAGAAATTGCAGGATTGGGTCTTATATCCTGGAGCAGTAATTTTTACCGGCTCACAGGTGATATCCGGTTCTATTTTCCGCTTTTTAATTCCTTATCAATCTCTACTGCCATATATAGTGGATATATACATGGGTTTGCCGGAGACCAGGTCCCGGTTCAGAAGCAGTTTTATTTTGGTCCGGAAGGGATAAGAGATATCAGAGGATATGATGAGAGCGAATTAGCTCTTATTAATAATGTTGGAGATACGCTTGGAGGTAATTTCGCGGTGGTAATAACTCCTCTGGAAATAACATTTCCTATAGCCGGCATTGTTCGCGGTGCGGTTTTTGTTGAGGGTGGAGGGGTATGGATAAATCCCCGTAGTTTTAGCTTTGCAAATTTTCACTGGTCGGTTGGCCCCGGGATAAGAATCGGTACACCGGTAGGTCCGATTCGCCTCGATTATGGATTCCAACTCAAGAGAAAATTTCCTTTTGAGGGTGGATTTTCCTTGGGGATAGGATTGGCTTTCTAGACTTGGATACTTCTTTTTGTCCATCACCCTGAAAAGTAGAATAAAGCAGAATAACGAGCATCGCATTTAAATTAAAATGTAGAAACAATGAACAATTTGCTCTGAGTAATGGTGTGCGCTTGTTACCAGTCTCCGTATATTGTCAATCAACAATAAATACAATATTTAGCCGAAGCCCATCTGAGAAGATCTTTAATAGATACATTGCCTGTAAGATGATGAAAATTGTAGATCAAGACACTTTTCCGATGGCCAGACTGTCATGGTAACAAGTCTGCACGCGAGTTTTTTCGTCACTGTGGTTACATTTCACTACCAGCATTGCAGAAAAATGACGTTTTTTTTGATTAAACTGCTTGTGATTCCTGTGCTGATTTTGGGGTAACCAAAAATGCGGACGAACCAGTTGTGGTGTTTCTGTCGTATGTGTTTAAATGCATGTAGCGACTGTCCGGAAATCTTCGCAATTGATCGTATGTTTCCATCCTGGATTGTGAATCCAGGTATAATCAGGTAGTATTCCGAAGCACCCCCTGGTGAAAAATAAAAAACTGCCAGTTATCAATCCCTAACATTCCTGATCTTCTGATGCTTTTTTGCCTCTTCCGCGAATTTCGGTAATTTGTTTTAACGACAACCCAGTATAAAGAGTAATTTTTTCGTCTGATTCACCATTTGTAATCATATTAAGAGCAACTTTTTCAATACCTTTTCTAATTCCTTTTTCTAAGCCTTCTTCGCTTCCTTTTTCGAAACCCTTTTCTAAAACTTTTTTTTCCCACTCTTTTGCTCTTGTTTCAAGCATATTTTTGACCTCCCCTAAACCATCGATGCTGGCTATAAATTTTGAGTTTTCTGGTATTTGATATAACTGAAATAATCGGTTTACTATTTCCTGTATTATTTCTTTTCCCCAAGCCTTATTTATCACCTCTTTCAAAATACTAACCAGTTCGTCCCAGTTTTCGTTAATCTCCATCGGACCGTTATTCTCAATGTAAAATACTGCAGATGCCGCATTACGCAGCTTTACTAGATCACGTATGGGTATTTCATTTATTGCTATTTTGAAATACCTGAACTCTGGTATATACTCCTTTGGTATTGAAGATTTATATAAAAGCTCACTGAATCTCTCTGGCGCATACCATCCTGGATCTCCATTATAAATGAGAATACAAAATGGTGGATTAAAAAACCTTAGCTTCCTGTTTCTACGTAATTCATCATAAAATTCAAACATATACCTCGCCATCCGCAAAGGCATGAACCAATCGACCGTAGACTGGAATTCGAAAAAAAGGTAGATGAAAGTGGGCTGGCCATGAGAACTTATTTCATAAATTACATCGGCATGACGCGAGCTTTCTGAGGCAGGGAAAAAATTGGGGTCCAGTTTCTTTAATGATTTAAAATCCAGCTCTTTAACAAAATCTTCATGCACAAAAGATCTGAGAAGATCTTCAACAACTGTAGGGTAACTAAAGATGCGGACGAACCAGTTGTGGTGTTTCTGTCGCATGTGTTTGAATATATATCCTCCGCGATTCACTTTCACTTCTGAAACTCACTTTTTTTAAAAAACATCTCCTCAAATTCCCAAATAATTTTCCCAATGCTGCGTATTGATTTATTCAAACCTGGTGACAGATCGAAAAGCAGGTTAACTGAAAACAGAAAACCTGCGCTTGCTTTCTGACCTGGAGAGATTTTCCCGGAATTGGATATAGGCGACCAGCTTTGGTTGTCTAAATTTCCGATTCGTTAATATACTCAAAAAAGCCCAAGGAGTTACAGGAGGAATTAATGCCTGCATCCACATCAAATACTTTACATCATCATCTAACAGCTCTGAAAAACAAGGAGCGGACCTTTGAAAATGCATTCCAGGGTGTCGCTCGAATGATATTGGAAAACCAGATAGAAAAAGTCGTGGTAAACGGGAAGACAACCTACGATTTCAGCATTTTCCGGACCGGTAAAAAACATGTGATCGGTATGTATGATGAAATCAACAGCTTCGTTTCTTATGTGAAGGATGCGGCCGAGGGTGGTTCTTCCGCTGAAATGGCTTTTGTTCTGGTTGGCGAGCCTGGAAACGGAAAAACTTTCTTCGTAGATTTCCTGTGTAACCGTTATCGTGAGTTCCTTTCTCATGAACTCAATCGTAAATATACTTTCCGATTTAAAAACCTGGACAAACTGGGATCCTATGGAAAAATCAGGATCATCGAGTCTCAAACCTATGAAGATCCGATGATTCTTGCTTTAAATCTTCTGGAGACAACCGATCAGACAAAAGAGTATCTCTGCAGTAATTTCGGTTTCTCTGACAAGGAGATCGAACATCTTTATGATAATTATCGACCACTGGGAGCCTGCAGCGGTTATATCTGGAATGATATCCGCAATTACACCGGTGGTGACCTTGAAGAGATGCTTGGATTTATTGATATCGTACCAGTTCCACTTACCGAAAGTCTGGGTACGGTAACCGGTAAGTATCCGGCCAAAGATAAAATGACCTCTTCAGCAGTCGATCTCCTTGGTGAAGAATCGATTCAGCGGTTGTTGCACATTACCGATACCAATAACCCCTATCGCTTTGACTTGCGCCGTGGTGCACTGGCCCGTGTCGCAGGTGGTGGAATACATTTCAGTGATGAAATTTACAAGAATAAAAAGGACCTGGTTCAGGTATATCTGGGAGTAATTCAGAATCGTAATATCGAAATTGATGGTTTCAAATGGCCTATCGATACCCTGATTATTGCTACCAGTAATAATTCGGAATTCAACCGGTTCCTCTCTGAAAAGGAAGAAGCACCTATTATTGACCGTTGCAGGATCTGCTACATATCACATAACACTAATTACCGTTTGCAGAAAGAGCTTACCCAGTATGCAATAGGTAAGGAAGCACGTACAACGCTCAACAAAGAGGATCTTCATCAGGATCCAAATCTCAATTATGCGGCATCGGTTGCAGTGGTGTTGTCCCGTCTTGCCCGTTCGGAGAAACTAACTCCGGTTGAGACTCTGAAACTTACTGCAGGAGAGGTGGCAGGTGAAAAGAGCATAAAGACTCTTGCTGAAGTCATAGACACACTCAATCAGGATCCCGTTATCATCAACCGTTTCGGTCAGAAGGGACTGGGGCAGAGAAATCTGGGACGTGCTGTGCAGCTTCTTATCGAAAGCTCAGAGACTAATGAAGGTAAATGCATGTTTGCCTACGACATATTCAAGGCACTCGAACGGGTTGTTCTGGATTATGTTACAGATGCCAATGACCGGAAGAAATATCTTGAAGACCTGAAAATCGGTAAAGGTCTTTACCGGGAAAAAATTATGACTGAAATGTTCAATGCTTATATGGATGAACCTCATGCCATACGTAAGGATGTAATGAACTATGTCAATATGATCATTGGAATCGATGCCGAAAATCTGGGACCTGACAAGATGTGGAAATACCGTGATCCTCAGACTGGTGAGCTCAAAGCACTCAAAATAGATGAAAGATACATCTCCAATGTAGAGGAGCGGCTGGGTTTGAAAACCAGGGAACAGCGGGATATGTTCAGAACATCTATTCGCAAAATCTATGGACAGAGAATATCGCTCAATCCTGATTACGATTTCATGGACAATCTCGAACTGGTCAAGGCGGTTACTGATGTACGTCTGAAGTCAGATATCGCAGGTGCCGGTAGTCTGGTAGGAGCACTGGCCAACCGTACAAACGAGGAAAACCAGAAACTTTACGATCGAATGATCCATACCATGCTGGAAAAACTTCATTACTGTACTACTTGTGCTCAAAAAACCATCGAATATTTCTGTACACAGGAAGATGAGAACTAAAAAATGAATAGTAACAGTGAAATTGAGAAATCAGCCGAAGAACTTTTCCTGGAGATCAGGCAAAGGGGCCTTCCTGTTGAGAAAGAGCAGAGAATGCTTAAGGAACTCAATGGACCAAAGGTTCATAAAATCAATACTGATGTTTCATCGGAACCTTTTAAGGCAGGAGAGTTATACAGATATTCTGATCTGGTAATGTTACAGGACAAGAATATCAGCGCAACACCTGTCAGCGCACTGGCATCCATGGATGAGCTGTTGGAACGGGACCGGCAAAGGGAAAAGGATGGCTTTCCACGTAAGATACAGGTAGGCCGTCTGATAAAACCGGGAAAAATTGATGGCGGATCCATAGTCATAGTTCCAACTACTGTGGAAGAAAAGTTCATGCATGATTCTACTATGAATTATACAGACAGTGGGGAATCTAGTGGAACCGGTCAGGGTGAAGAGGGTGAGATAATTGGTGAACAGCCGGTTCGGCCCGAACAGGGTGAAGGAAATGGAGCCGGGGAAGGCGATGATGCCTCTCATGACATCCAGTCAACTGCCTATGATCTGGGGCGGATTCTTACCGAGAAATTCGAGTTGCCCAACCTTAAGGACAGGGGGACACGAAGATCTCTCACCAGGTATACCTATGATATTACCGATAAGAACCGCGGTTTTGGACAGGTGCTTGATAAGAAGGCAACCCTCAGAAAGGTTCTTCAGACCAATTTTGGTCTGGGAAGAATTTCCGATGTTAATGAATTAGATACTACGGAAATGATCGTGTCCCCAGGAGATAAAATCTACAGGGTATTATCTCAGGAAAAGGATTATGAATCTCAGGCAATGGTATTCTTTGTAAGGGATTACTCCGGTTCCATGGAGGGAAAATGTACAGAACTGGTTGTTGCTCAGCATGTACTCATTTATAGCTGGCTTCTTTACCAGTACTCACGAAGAGTGGAGACAAGATTTATTCTTCATGATACCAGCGCCAGGGAAGTTCCTGACTTTTACACTTATTACAACTCAAGAGTTGCAGGTGGCACACAGGTGGCTGCAGCCTACAATCTGGTAAACAGAATCGTAGAAGAGGAAAATCTGGCTCAGGAATACAATATCTATGTGTTTCATGGTACAGATGGCGACGACTGGGACACTACAGGAGAGAAAACGGTTCCGGAGCTTAAGAGAATCCTGGAATATGCAAGCCGTATGGGAATTACCATAGTATCGCATAATTATACAGGCAATGAGAAAACCGAAGTTCAGACCTACCTGGAAAATTCGGGACTGCTTACCGCCAAATCCGATTTGCTGCGAATGGATACCATGACCGAAGATGCAGATGAAGCAAGATTAATTGAGGGAATCAGAAGGATGATCTCTCAGGAAGTGCTTTAATTGAATATCGAATAACGAATGACGAATATCGAAGTAAAGAAAATTAAAAATTCGAAATTCGAAATTCCAAACAAGAAAACTCGAAATGGGTTGGTTGAAAATGTCACATGGTTTTGCCGGACTTTTGAAGGGACAAGAGGGAGATTCGAAAATAGATGGAATTGATAGATCAGAAAACCAAAAGTATAATGGAAGGTTGCAAGGAAAGAGCCAGAAAAGCAGGGCTCAACTTTCAGGATGAAACTCTGGAATATATAGTTACCAACCGCGACCTTATTGAGCTGACACCTAAATTAATGATACCCACTCTTTACGATTACTGGGTTCATGACGTTGAAGTGTTGCGGGAAAAAGGCAGATATGAGTTATATCCGTCGAACCCTTATGAAACAGTGATAAATACTCGTCCTGCAATCTCTTTTTACAATGACAATAATCCTGACTGGCTCAATGTGATGATTTTTTATCATGTGCTGGCCCATATCGATTTTTTTCAGAATAATGTGTATTTCCGTAATACCTGGGATATCGACTTTACAGGCCAGGCGCTTTCAGATAAAAGGCTGATTGCCAGAATGCGCTCTGAGAAGGGTCGCTGGGTTGATTACATCATAGAATTTGCCAGGGGAATAGACAATCTTGTGGGGTACTATTCGGATCTTATTCAGTTCGATACTCTTCCACATCAGAATGAGTCTTCTTCACTTAACTTTTATTTCGATGTCTTTTTACAGTCGATTCAAAATGTACCAATTACTGAGTATATGAAAGAGCTGGACAGGTATAATAAATATGCAGAGGAATATAAGGAGAAAGCGGAACAGATCTTTTTTACAGAGATCAGACAGAAGCATCCGGAGTTTAATTCCTTGCTGGCAAAGTACGGGCAGCGTTTACAGGCTCCAAAAAGTGATCTGCTTCAGTACATAATGAAAAATTCCGATTTCCTGCGTCGTGATCAGAACGCCTGGATGTGTTCTGTTATCGAGGTGGTTCGTAAGACATCCCTGTTTTTTCAACCTCAGATCCGTACCAAGATAATGAATGAAGGGTGGGCCAGCTATTGGCATGAATATCTTTTTTTGGCAGATGATCGGATAAAAGGTCATGAAGTTGACTTTGCCAGAGTTCATTCAGGTGTTGCTGCTATGCCTAGAATCGGGCTTAATCCTTATGCTCTGGGTATGCGTTTATTTCAGCATATAGAGGAGACTGCTGACAAGGGAAAATATTGCATGAATTTCAGAAAGATCATGGATGTAAAGGATCGTGAAAAGTATGATACCGGTGCAAGGAACGGCCGTGAATACATTTTTGAAGTGCGGAAAAACTTATGTGACAGTTTATTCATAGAATATTTCACAGATCAGGATTTCGTAGATAAACATGATCTTTTTGTTGCCGGCCGTCGGCTCAATCAGGAGCGTATGGTGTGGGAGTACTACATAAAAAGCAGAAAAGCTGATGACTACAAAGAGATGCTTCGTGAACAGTTGTATCATCCACCTTCAATTGAGGTAGACCAGAATAAGAGCGATAATGGTGAGCTTTACCTGAATCATCATTTCGAAGGTAAACCATTGGTTACCGAGTTTATTTCTAATACCATGATGGGGATAGAGTATCTGTGGGGTGCTCCGGTACAGCTTGAAACAAGTGAAATTGTACAGTCTGCACAGGAATCGAGGCGCTATGGAGGCTCTGCTCCGGAAAAACCTGAAGATAAAAAAAATATCAAATGGAAAAGAGTTCTTTACACAATGAAGGACCGGAAACTGACCAAAAAAGATCTGGAATAGAAATATATAACTGCTCAGGTATTTGGTAATAAAAATGGCGTAAAAATATTAAATCAGAAAAAAACGGAATTAATATCAAAACAATATTTAATCAGAAGCAATCTGAAAAAATATCTAAACCGAAGAACGGGAATGAAAAAGGCTCATATTCTTCAGGGATGATCTAAAAATCAATCAGGAAAAAGGGGAATCAAAACATACATGGACAGGGTACAAAAAGCACTGCAAAACCTAAACAGGTGTATGACTGACAGAGGTCAAAATCCGCCGATATCTTTTGATATGTTTATCAATAAAGTTCTGGAAAATCCGGAGATTCACCTGCGCAATGTGTTTCAGTTATTTCACGACATGATCGAATGGTATCTGGGAGAAGGAATAGATGAATATCCCAATGATCCGGAATCGGTGCATTATGTTTGCTATGACTGCAGCAGACTTTTCGAAAAAGACAGTGACCGTCCCTTCTTTGCTGACCGTCTTTTTGCCAATCGACTGGTAAATCTGGTCAACAGCATGAAACGGGGCTCACAACAGAATAAAATTTACATTTTCAATGGCCCTCCCGGATGTGGCAAAAGCACATTTCTCAATAATCTGCTGAGGAAATTTGAAACCTATGCAAATATTGAAGAAGGGATGAGGTATGAATTGATCTGGAGAATCGACCCTTCCCTGTTTGGTCCTATTCAGGATTATCCAGGATCTCCGGTTGTTGAGCAGTTGACAGCTCTTCTGGCAGCAGAACGGGATAATGTTACCGGTTGTTCAGGAATCGATACCCATGTTCCTGTGACTGTGGATGGAATTATAGAGATTCCATGCCCAAGTCACGATCATCCATTACTGATAATACCCAGGGATCACCGGGAAAGATTTTTCTCAGAAATTTTTGAAGATTCTCCTTTCAGAGATAAACTTTTTTCGGACAGAAGTTATCACTGGCTATTTAAAGACAAGCCCTGTACGTTCTGCAGTGCACTCTATCAGGCATTATTAAACAATCTGAAAAGTCCTGAAGAGGTTCACAAGATGATCTGGGCGCGTCCCTACCGGTTTAACAGAAGAATTGGGGAAGGGATAAGTGTGTTTAATCCCGGCGATACACCTTTGAAAAACAAGGTGCTTCATAATCCGGCTATACAGGCGCGACTGAATTCATTGTTGAAAAACTCTACCGAGGTACATTATCTCTATTCGCGTTATGCAAAAACCAATAATGGTGTATATGCATTAATGGATATTAAGGCACACAACACCGAAAGATTTATCGATTTGCATAACATCATAAGTGAAGGGGTTCACAAGGTGGAGGATATTGAGGAGAATGTCAATTCACTGCTGTTAGCCATCATGAATCCTGAGGATCAGAAAAACATAAAGGAGTTCAAATCATTTTCTGACCGGATCGATTATATAAACATACCATACGTGATGGATGTAAATACAGAGGTAAAAATATACCGCAGTACTTTCGGTACACAGATAGAGGAGCTTTTTCTTCCCAGGATACTGACCAATTTTGCCAGGGTGATAATATCATCCAGACTTACTACCCGCTCTGAGGCGCTGCTCGAGTGGATTGGAGATCCCAGGAAATACAATCTTTATTGCGATGACAATCTTCAGTTGTTAAAGATGGAGATCTATTCGGGAGTGATTCCCCAGTGGCTGAGCGAGGAGGATCGTAAAAAGCTGACTGCCAAGCGAAGAAGAAGGATTCTTGCAGAGTCAGACAGAGAGGGAGTGAGTGGTATTTCAGGAAGGGATTCGATAAGAATTTTCAATGAGTTTTTTGCCACTTACAGCAAGCATGACAAATTGATCAATATGTCGATGCTCTGCGACTTTTTTACCCGTAAAAAGAGGGATCTGATGCAGTCTATTCCCTCGGGTTTTCTTGACTCACTGATCCGTATGTACAATTACACCGTGCTTCAGGAAGTAAAAGAGTCTCTCTATTATTATAATGAGCGACAGATAAGCCGTGACATTCTCAATTATCTTTTTGCTGTTAATTTTGAACCCCCTGCAGTAGAGGTGTGTGCATATACCAAAGATAAACTGCGAATCACAGAGGAGTATCTCAGCTCAATTGAAAACCGGCTTTTAGGTGTTGATGCAAGCAGTAATATGAGACGTGAGTTCAGAGAGACTGTTCAGCGGGATTATACCTCAAAAGCTTTGACACAGGAAATAATGCTGGAGCAGAAACCGGTTATTGAGACAGAAATATACAAGCGTCTTCATGAACGTTATGTCCAGAATATCAAAGAGAAAGTTCTGGATCCGTTTCTGGATAATGATAATTTCCGCAGAGGAATTAAAGATTACAACACTTCTGATTTCAAGACCTATGACAAGAGAATCAGAGTGGATGTTAAATATCTTATCCGGAATCTTCAAAGAAAGTTCGGTTATACCGAACAGGGGGCCAAGGAAATGTGTATTTATGTCATTGATAACGATTTAGCCAGGATGTTTGGGAGCAAGTGAGGTATCGGAGCTCTCTAAATCCCAGACCCCTAAATCCCGATGCCCCCTAATCCCCCTTTGGGGGATTAGGGGGCGGGCAAAGGGGGGGCATCGGGAGATTTAGGGGACTGGCCTTAATGAGCGGATTTATTATTGGAATTCAGTAATGGAATCTCATAATACTCCTAGCATCTTATCTAGGAGCGTAATGGTATCACCATGATGCTCCTAGCATCTTATCGAGAAGTGCAATGGTATCACCATGATACTCCTAGCATCTTATCTAGGAGTGCAATGGTATCACCATAATACTCCTAGCACCTTTTCTAGGAGTACAATGGTGAGACCATTATAGCATAAAGAAAGGTGCTAGGAGTATTATGAAAATTTTTTGCCGCCAATTAGAGGTGGATTGGCCAATTGTGATCAGTTCTGGTGGGTTTTGGACTGATAGCTGGAACTGCCGGTAAGAGAGTCAATTCGATATATAGCTTTAACTTGCACCTTTATTAAATTCATGTCATACTATTATTATAAACCCGGGATCATTCCAGGGAAAAACTGGCCACAGACCATAAGACTTTTAAATAAGAAAAGAGGTCTGGATAGGTATGATTCAATTATTACCTGTCCTGTTAATAGTTTTGGCAATTGGCTGTGCTTATTGGTGGGTTAAGAGGGAGACACAGCGCAGATATGAACTTTTTGACAGTGATTCAACCATCGAAGTTCCCAAAAAAGTTACTCTGGATGAACAGATAAGGATCAGCAAGAAGGAACTTGAGACGGTTTTTGATGCAATCACCGAGGCTATCTGTATTATTGATAAAAAGTTCACCATTATCCGGGTGAACAAAAGCTATGCGGCCCTGGTTGGGCAACCCATAAAAAAACTGCTTGGAAAACATTGTTACCAGACACTCTGGAAAAGAGATTCCATTTGTTCAGATTGTCCTGCTTCCGGAACATTTCTTTCCGGGGAAGTCGTTGTACGCAAAGGTATCCGGGTAAAAGAAGCTGATGAAAACAAGTTTTTTGAAATGAAAACTTATCCGGTTTCGGATGAAACGGGCAGGGTAGTACATGTAATCGAATTTACAAGAGAAGTAACTGATGAAAAGCGTATCAGTGAACAGTTGATCCGTTCGGAAAAGCTGGCAAGTATTGGAATTATGACCGCAGGGATAGCCCATGAGATGAACAATCCCTTGTCTGGAATTTCCGGTATGGCAGTCAATCTGCTTGAAATGCCCCAGAAATATGGACTCAATGAGAGGGGAATAGAAAGAGTCAGGGCGATTCTGGATTCTTCTGCACGCGCCACCAGTATCATGCGCGATCTGCTTTATCTCTCGCGAAAAGCAGATAGCACCAGCGTTCTGATTAGTATCAACTCACTGATAATCAAGGCAGTAGAAGTGATCCATTATCCGGGGATGAGTGAAATTCATCAACGATTCAATTTTGAGAAATCTTTACCTCTGATTCATTGTGATCCTGCCAAAATAGAGCAGGTAATCATAAATGTCATCTCCAATGCAGTACAATCGATACTTGAAAAAAAACAGATATGTTTACAGAACAATATCAGTTTCAGTGGCCTGTTACTTATTTCTACACAGCTTCAGGATGAAGAGAATATACTGATCACTATTAGTGACAATGGTACCGGGATTCCTGAGGCAAATCGATCAAGAATATTCGATCCGTTTTTCAGTACCAGGCCTCCGGGTCAGGGAACAGGACTGGGTCTGAGTATTTCACATAAAATTATCGAAGAGCACGGGGGAAGAATCTTTTTTGACTGTATTGATGATGTTACAGTCTTTTCCATCGTACTTCCGATAGAGCGAAAAGGATACTATTAATTCATATTAACTAAAAAGGTGGTATTCACTGATGGTAAAAGCAAATGACAGACTACCGTACAGAATTCTTGTCGTGGATGATGAGAAAGCCATACGGATGATGCTGGTGGATTTCCTGGAAAACAGATATGAACTGGATACTGCTGATACGGGAGAAAATGCACTGGAGATGCTAAAGCAGAAAAAGTATGATCTGGTCATCTCTGATATTAATATGCCAGGAATGAGTGGGCCGGAATTGCTGAAGGTGGTTCGCAAAGAGTATAAGGGGACCAAAACCGCTCTGATTACTGCTTACAATATCGATGAATATATTACCATTGCCAAAGAATACGAGATTTCCAACATAATTCCTAAAACCGTTCCCTTCAATTTTGCCGAACTGGATTCACTTATCTATGGGCTTTTAACAGGTGATATCTTTGGCTTGGACCGGTATTTACTGGATGATGGCATGATGATGGAGAAACATGTGATAAAATCCTCCCGTCAGGCCAGAGAGATCAGGGAAAACATAATCAGTCTTTTTGTGGATAAATTCGGTACCTGCGGAGATATGAAATTGATTCTGGATGAAATCATTACCAATGCTATTTACCACGCTCCGCTGCGGGATGATGGAACCGAAAAATATCAGGAATTTACAGATATCGATCTGGAACCACAAGAATATATTTATGTGGAATGCGGTTATGATCGGGAAAAATATGCGGTTTCGGTTACCGATCTGCAGGGACGGCTTACCAAGGATACTGTTCTATATAAAATCGATCGTCAAATCACCGGTGAAGGATTGCTTGATGATTCCGGAAGAGGATTACACATGAGCAGGCTCTTTGCAGACAGGCTGATTATCAACATCGCTCCAAATAGAAGAACAGAAGTTATTCTCATAAATTATTTTGCTAACAAATATCGTGGCTACAAGCCTTTATATATTAATGAGCTATAGCCATCTATTATATTAGTACTTTTTCTTGAGTTCATCAGGTACTTTTTCTCAAAGGTGGTAATCGCAAGTGATTGAATTTCTCTTTGCTGCATTGAAAGCAATGATTTATCGAAGGATTCCTCCGGGAATAAATTCGGTTGAAGGAGGTGCTCAATGATTAATCGTTGCCGTGGAAGGAAAATTAAGCTTCAAGGTTTTAACAATCTCACCAAATCCCTAAGTTTCAATATCTACGATATCTGTTATGCCCGCTCAAAAGCTTCTCAGATTGACTATCTTGAGTATATTGACGATGTTTACAATTCAGCAAAACTCAGAAGCATTATTGAGGAAGTGACTAATATTATTCAGGCAAAAATAGTCAACATCTCTACCCAGGACTATGATCCCAGAGGTGCAAGCGTAACAGTATTGATCAATGAAGGTCACCATCCTCTGGAAAATGAGATGGTTCTGGCGCACCTGGACAAAAGCCATATCGCTGCACATACCTACCCCGAAAATAACACCAATACCGGAATTGCTACTTTCAGGGTTGATATCGATGTTTCCACCTGTGGAACGATCTCACCGCTTAGAGCGCTGGATTTTCTTATAAGTAGCTTTGATTCAGATGTGGTGCTGATGGATTACAGGGTACGAGGTTTTACTCGCGATGTTAATGGCAGAAAAATCTTTCTGGACCAGGACATCACCTCAATCCAGGATTATATCTCTGATGAGATATTAAACAAATACACTGCTTATGATATTAACATTGTTTCGGATAATATTTTCCACTGCAAAATGATGTTGAAAAACCCCAAGCTGGAGAACTATCTCTTTGGTCCTGAATTGCAGCGACCCAGCAAAAATGAACGCAGTCGGATTCGCACCCTCTTAAAGAAGGAAATGCAGGAGATATTTGAATGCAGAAACATATTCGATCGAGAGTAAATAAAGATCCCCGTTCTTCCAGACGTAGAGTATTTAAAGAAGCTCTTAATCCCAATTTCGGTTTTTACTATACCATAAATAAGACGCTTCAGAAAGGCAAAACCAAATACCAACAGCTCGAGCTGGTTGACACAGATGAGTTTGGCACTGTACTTTTGCTTGATAATATCACCCAGGTTGCAGAACGCAATGAGCCCCATTACCACGAACCCATGGTACATCCTGCTTTCTGTTGCCATCCAAACCCAAGGAATGTGCTGGTGATCGGTGGTGGAGACGGTGGTATTCTGCGTGAAGTGCTGAAATATCCATCGGTAAAAAGAGTAGATCATGCGGAACTGGATGAAAAGGTGATCACTTTTTCCAAAAAGTACCTTAAATCAGTACACAAAGGCAGTTTCGATGATCCCAGGGTGCATGTGCAGGTGGCCGATGGCAGGGCTTTTACCAAACAACATCCGGGTGAGTACGATATAATCATTATGGATATGACCGATCCTTATGGGCCTTCGAAGATGCTTTATACCAGAGAATTTTTCCGCATCGTTAAGCGGGCATTCCGTGATAGCAATGGAATTTTTGTCATGCATTCGGAATCTCCGGTGGCCAGACCCGAAGCGTTCAGTTGTATTCAGAAAACACTGCGTTCCGTTTTTAAGAATGTTAACCCCTTTTACCTCTACATACAAATGTATGCAGTTCTGTGGTCAATAACCCTGTGTTCTGACAATATCGATGCATCGGGAATCAAAGCCCAGACCATCGATAAAAAACTCAAGAAATCCGGTATCGAAAATCTTGAAATTTATTCCGGCCAGACTCATGTGTCCATGCAAGTTCAATTTCCTTATATCAGTCAAATATTGAAGCGGTCTGCCCGTATTATAACAGATGCCAAACCGGATTTCCCAGACAATTTTATTTCCTGACACTTGGAAAGAGAGTAACAAACACTTATGGATTTTGCTAAAGTCCAGGACCTTGTAAAAATACATGGTACTCCTACTCTATTTTTATCAGAAAGCAGACTCAGGGAAAGCTATCGTACCTTGAAGGCTGCATTACCCGGTGTTGTACTTTATTATGCTTTGAAATCGAATGCTTCACCGGAAATTGTCTCTATTCTGGACAGTGAAGACAGCTCTTTTGACATCTGCACAAACGGGGAGATCGAAATTCTCAAATCAGCCAATATCAGTGCTGATAGAACAATTCATACTCATCCGATAAAACGGGATTCCGATATCCGTTTCGCTCTGGATTACGGGGTTAAAATTTTTGTGGCAGACAATGAAGATGAACTTCTGAAATTTCTTCCTTATAAAGACAAGCTGAAGATCCTTATAAGAATGAGCATTCAAAACCCAGGATGTCTGGTTAATCTGTCCCATAAATTCGGGGTAGCTCCGGAGCGGACCTGGGATCTGATTCGAAAGGCAGATGATCTGGGCTTGAGTGTCGCTGGCATCAGTTTTCATGCTGGCTCTCAAAACGAAAGTCCCATGAAGTATATTGAAGCATTGGAATACTGCAGAGATATTTGTACGAAAGCTGCGCTCAGAGGTATAGATATTCAGATAATCGATATTGGAGGCGGGTTTCCTATCAACTATATCACCTCTGTTTTACCTATGGCCAAGTTTTGCAGGCCCATTAACGAATATCTTGAGCGTTATTTCACCAATTATACCATCATTGCAGAACCAGGACGGGTAATTAGCGGCCCTTGTATGACTCTGGCTGCAAAAATCATGGGGAGGTCTCTTCGCAATGGTGTCTGGTGGTATTATCTTGATGAAGGACTTTATGGATCTTTTTCCGGCAAAATGTATGATCATGCCGATTATCCCATGATTTCCGGTAGAAGCGGACGTCGCCACAATTCGGTGCTTGCAGGACCTACATGCGATTCGATCGATGTTCTTTATGAAAATATCAGTCTGCCGCTTATGGAAATTGGTGATCTTCTGGTTTTTAATTCAATGGGGGCATACACAACGGCAAGTGCTTCGAATTTCAATGGCTTTCCAAAAGCGAAAATCGTAGTTGTAGATTAAAAGTGAATGCATTATTATAACTGGAGCCTCCGGATTTTTTCAGGCTCCTTCCTACAAAGAGGTTATCATGAGTTTGAGTTTTCAGCTTGATAGCGGATCCTCTCTTTGGATTCAAAATCTTATTAATGGTGGTCTTTCCGGAATGACAATCAGAGCTAAACACACGGTGTTCTGTGATGCGAGTCCTTTTCAGAAAATCGAGGTGTTTGATACTTACAGCTTTGGCCTGATTTTATGTCTGGGAGGTACAATTGTATTCACTGAATCTGACAGCATTATTTATCACGAAATGATCGTGCATCCAGCAATGCTTATGCATAACTCTCCATCGCGGGTTTGTATTATCGGTGGAGGTGATGGTGGCTGCCTCAGTGAAGTCCTGAAACATACAACCGTAAAAAATGTAGTTATAGTGGAAATTGATAAGATGGTAAAAGATACTGTCGAACGGTTTTTCCCCAATCAGGCAGCGGCTTTCAAAGATCCCAGGGTTCAGGTGGTTTTTGATGATGGTTATCAATATCTTAAATCCAATGAGGAATCCTTTGATATCATAATAATCGATTCTTATGATCCCTGTGGCCCTGTCCAATCACTGGAAACCGCAGACTTTCACCGGTTGGTCTCTCAAAGATTGGCTACCGATGGAATCGCAGTATTCCAGACCGATTCTCCTATAATAAAAGGAGAATTTTTGAGAAAAACTATTCAAAGTGTCTCGCCCTTTTTTCAATTCAAAAAAACTTATCTCTGCTCGATGCGTTCATTTCCTGAAGGGGTCTGCAGTTTCCTTTTATGCAGCCAGAAGGATAAAATTTTTGATGAATTCGATTCTGACAGATATGAATCTCTGAAAGAGGGTTGTTACTATTATAACCAGGATATTCATAGGGGGGCCTTTTTGTTACCTCAATATGTAAAAAACCTGGTTAATTGATAGAAAAGTTTATAGATCCGTCTTCAAGTGTCTTCTTAATCCAATAATAGGGGACTTGACCGGAAGCTCTAAATCCCATGGCCATAAGGTTAAGATTTGTAACACATTGAATTGAAGGGTGTAACGCATTCCCGCCCCTTAAATCTCCCAATGTACATCGGGAGACTTAAGAACGGAAAAGACCCCGGAATCAAGTTCAGTTACATCATGAGATCTTAAAGTCCCCCATCGGGGGATTTAGAGGGCGGGGGACTTAGGAGCCGATTTAGAGGGCAATGCAAACAAATATCAGACAATACAAAGAAATAAATTGGGGCTTGCAATGTATTTTGGCGTGAAATATCTTGGTAATATAAGTTCTATAAATTCCTGCCTGAGTGCCCCATGGAATTAATTAAAGCTTTATGGATTTTGATCTTTTTTCTTTTTTCTCTGACTTTGATTTTTCTTTGGAGCAAAATTTACGTTCTTTTTAAAAGAATAGAGGCATTGAGTGCTTTGCTCAAGAAAGCAACAGATCTGGATAATGAGTTTTTAAAACTCAGCAGATCTGAAGAAAAGTAGAGCTCTTTGAAATGCTTGGGTACAGATAGAAGCACATCGAATGTATGGGGCTATGGCTTAATGAGAAAAACACTACAATTATTTGCTGAAGAGAGGAGGCTTATTGCAGCAAGAAAAATTACCGCATTTTTTTTAAAAAATTTGAATCTTGATCAGGTGCATATACAATTATTCAAATCATTACTCGCAATCTAATGTTAGGCAATCAGAGATTGCAGATAAGCGTGCCCACAAAACACCAATAAATAAAGTCAGCTATGCACTGATATTAAAAAACATTATGGAGAAGTAAAAATATGACAGAAGCAGCAATCATCACGACTCTGATAGTCGTTATACTGCAAATTATTACTATTTCACTGCTCAGAAGTACCAGAAAAATGGTACGGGAGTTTGCAGAAAAGAAAACAGGAAATTCTTTCAATAACGAAAGAAAAGATCGGGATCCACGACAGAATCAAAGACGTTCGGGTACCGATAACAAAAACCGATCACAGATGCATGGTAACG
Organism: Fibrobacter sp.; assembly: GCA_012519985.1. Taxonomy (GTDB): domain Bacteria; phylum Fibrobacterota; class Chitinivibrionia; order Chitinivibrionales; family Chitinispirillaceae; genus JAAYPC01. Next base: position 9,713 of record JAAYPC010000180.1, on the reverse strand, counting down.
CTAACGCTACAACCGCAACTGCTGATCCGGTAGAGAAATCATTGAGAGACATCAATTTGAAGTTAAAAAATGCCGAGCGTGACCAGGAGTTTGCTCGCAGAAAAATTCAGGATAATTTCTCCAAAGACACCAATCGCCGGCGGGATGGCGGTAAAAATGGCAGAGATCAAAGACGAGGTGATCGTCGCTCAAACTGGAACGAAAAAAATTCCAGAAGAGATAATCCTAAAACTATGGTTGAGTCTCAGATCAATGCAGAAAATGAAGAGATTAGCAAGCCAGTCGAAACTCCAATTCAGGAAGTATCAAAAGATATTACTCCAGTTGCACCAGAACTAGTTCCAATTGATTTCGGAACTGAAGAAAACCTGCAACATGGAAGAAAATTTGCACCGAAAAGAAAATTCTTGTCTGAAGAAAACACTGCAGGAACTCCAGAACCTGCTCAGGAACAATTCACTCAGGAAAAAACTGATTCTACTGAAAAAACCGTCGAATCAGAAATAAAATTCGGTCGCAGATAAAAAGACCATTTTTCAGAAAAATACAGGGTCGGAAAATTTTTAGATTTTCCGACCCTTTTTTTTATTTAGGTTCACTTAAGTATCTCAATAAGATCGATATCAAAAATCAGATCCTGACCCGCCAGCGGATGGTTGGCATCCAGAGTAACTGTGCCATCTTTGATATCGATGATGGTCATAATAAAGGTTTGCCCCATTTCATTTGCTACTTTCACCTGTTTGCCAATCTCCGGATCAAGAGCAGCAGGAAACTGATCTCTGCTGATAGTCGCAACCAGTTCATCCAGATGAGGTCCGTATGCTTCGTCTGAGGAAACTTCTATTTTTTTATGCTGACCAATATCCATACCAATGATTGCATTCTCAAAACCTGGAATTACCATTCCCTCACCTATGGTAAATTCTATAGGTATCTGACCTGAACTATCAAAGATAGTATCATCTTTGAGCTTGCCTACATAAAGAACCCTTACTGTATCGCCTTTTTTAGCTGTCATGGTAAGCTCCTTGTTTAATTAAACCAGGAAGCTCCGCACACCCAGCATCCTATAGGGTAGAATTCTCTTGTTTTAAGAGCCTATAATGATTACGCTGCAGTGGTCCGGGAAGTATTGAAATTTAGAAAGCCGTTCCAATCCTCAAAGAATAAACAAGCGGAAGGGGTAACCCGCGATTTCCTTTCAGCTCTATTAGCAAGTCCAGTCGTCCCGATACCATCAGGATAAATGGAAAAACACTCGAAGAGATGGCTCCCAATTCCAGACCTCCGAAAATGCCGCCACTGTTTTCCCTGTGAGCTCTAAGATAGCCTGGACCCAAAGAAATTGAACCAAAAGGCATTATAAATGTATAAAAGGGATAATAGAGAGCACTTACAGTGGCATCCAAAAGAATCGCATCTTCAAACTCCGTCAGTATTTCCCCAAATGCACCCACAGAAAAACCATCTCTTAATTGCCAAAAACGTCCCAGGAAAAAATCGTAAGCTAATTGCCTTGTTCCGATATTGTCAAAATAGGAGGTTCCAAAGCCTGCAATGAAGTATCTGAGCTTTGGTGGCTCGATGAGTTTTTGTTCCATTGTTAAAAAGTTTTCCCGCTCTCCATCTCCGTTCTCTTTTCTCAGTGAATCGATAAAATCACCGCAAGAGATTATTGTGTCTGCCAATAGCTCCTGAGCACAGAGCATCTGGCAAAAAGGCAGTAGCAGTAATAGAATGGTTGTAAGAATAGTTATCATTTTTCCAATTGTTTCTCTTTATGAAGATGCAAAGAATACACCACAAAGAGATTAGCTCATTACTTTGACATGAAATTTGCAGAAAAATTATTCAAAGCAGTTTCGTGCACTCTGACTAAGGGCAAAAGCTGTGAATTAAATTAGCTATTGCAAATCATCTGGCGGGGAATCTATGAATTTTAACCAGAAATCCACTTTAATTAATACCATCAGAAATACGGCTTATCCTTTGAGCAATGACCCTAAAAGCTATTATCCCCTCTTGGACCGCATAGCAGATGCGCATTTCGTTTTGTTGGGAGAAGCAACTCACGGAACCAGCCAATTTTACACTGCCCGGGCACAAATCACCTCTTTATTGATTAAAGAAAAAGGGTTTAACGTTATCGCTATTGAAGCCGATTTTCCGGAGGTGCAGCCAATCAATCAGTTTCTCAAAAGTAATCAGATCCGTAATTCCGCTGCTGAAAGTTTAGACGGTTTCAGACGATTTCCCGTGTGGATGTGGAAAAATAAAGAGATGCTTTCTTTTATTGAGCAGCTTAAAAGTATTAATCTGCAAAAGTCCCCCGAAAGCAAGGTCGCATTCTATGGGCTGGATCTTTACAGCATGTACTTATCAATCGAAGCGGTGATCTCCTATCTGGATAAAGTCGATCCGGATGCTGCCGCAATGGCCAGAAAACGCTATGCCTGTTTTTACCGTTACGGTAATGACGATGATTCCTACGGACAGGCTATGAATTATGTTAAAGAAAACTGCCAAAAACAGGTGATCGAACAACTTTTGGAGCTGCAGAAAAAAAGAAACGAGTACCTGCAGAAAAATAACCTTCAGGGAAACGAGGAACTCTTTTATGCAGAACAGAATGCAAAAGTGGCTAAAGATGCCGAGCAGTATTACCGCGAGATGTTCAGCAGAAGAGCAAAAACCTGGAATCTGAGGGATCTTCACATGGCTGATATGGTTGAGGAGGTGAGTAATCATATAAAAAAAATCAACGGATCAGCTAAAATTGTTGTTTGGGCACACAACTCTCATGTGGGCAATGCTCTGGCCACTGAATTCTCAGAAAGCGAAGAGCTCAGTCTGGGCCAATTGGTCCTTTACAGACACTGGGGAGATTGCTATCTGGTTGGTTTTACCACATATAATGGTACTGTGGCAGCAGCATCGCAATGGGGAGCAAAAGTGGAAAAGAAAACCTTAAATCCGGCTATTGATGGAAGCTATGAAGAGCTGTTCCATAACACCGATATTAAAACCTTCCTGCTTGATTTTAATGATCTTCCCTCTGATTTGGAAGCATTTAAACAGAATCATCTGGAACGGTCGGTGGGAGTGGTTTACACTCCCGAATCCGAGAGAGTGAGCCACTATTTTAACGCACGTATGGCGGATCAGTTTCATGCTGTGATCCACATTGACAGTACCAGTGCTGTTGAACCATTATTCTAAAAAAATCTCACTTTCTGATTGTGACTCAATGGCAATTTTATTTCTTTCGGTATTATTGATATAGCCGAAAAGGACCTTTTCTATCTTACCCTGCTCCAGAACTCATTAATTATTTCTGTCAATTTGTCTCCATAAATTTTTTGAGCGTTATCCCAGGACTGGTCCGCTAACAGCTTAAAGAAATTCTGCTTTCCCCCTTCAGTCAGAAGATGCTGAATAAATGCAGCAGCCAGAGAGTAAGAAAACTCAGATGAAAGTCCTCCGAATGCCCGGTCGGATTTCCATAACTCCTCAATTGAAATGGTTTTGTCGGGCAGAAAATTTCGGACCTCTTCAAACTGATCTTCATGAGTCAAATTGAAATGAGTAGCCACTCCCTCGTTTATAAATGCAGAAACATACCTGACTGTGTCTACCGCATAGTGGGTAATGATATGAGTCATTTCATGACCACGAGTCTGCATGTAACGGGTGTGAACTACCAGCAGCTCAGGAATGGCAAATCCACCTGCATGTTTTGGATTTCCAGGGAATTTAACATAATCGTTCCATACAAAAAAATCGATTTTTCCGGGAATTTCAGCATTGAAAAAATCATTAATCGTGTCAAATGACAGTTGCATCATTTGAGCAAATTGCTGCGGTGATCGGAGTTTGGTTCTTTTATGGAACAGAAAATTAAAATTAGAAGTTTCGATTCTTTTCCATCGTTTATAGAAAGGAGAATCGGAGGTCAAATTCATATATTGTCTGGCTGTAGCTACTACGTTTTTAGTGGCTCTGGTTTCAATTACCTCCTTAAAAAGAGTAACTGCTTTATCTTTCTCTTTTTTATATAGGTATGCCTTACCCAGATAAAAAGTGTTCCAGGCCTTCATCCATTTTGGAATGTTATGAGGTGATTCATAAACCGACTTCAAATAAGGAATAGCCCTGTCGTATTGATTGAGGTCAGCGTATGCCCTACCTTCATAAGCCTTTACCCAGGCAGAATCCACACCACTGGCAAGTAGAGAATCTGCTGTGTGAATTAACCTGGAATATTCTTTATTGTCATACAATCGCAGGAGTATATCAAAGCTGTTGCCGAAAGCAATTGATATTGCACAGATCAGAATCATTCCTGTTTTTTTCATTAAATCCCTCCTGTTTTTTCTGTGAAGACCAAAGATCTTAAGCGATAACGGTTTCCGATTCAATCAGATAATTAAGTTATTATAGTAAGCTGATTGATCTTTATTTCTAAACCAGTTCTTAAGCGTGGATGAAGTGTATCCAATCCGATAGAATTTTGTAGATTAATATTATAAATTAATAAGGGTGTGTCGTAAAAAAAACCCTATTTCCAGTCTTGTATAGAAGAGGTAACGATGGTAAATAAAAGTCAATTCATCAGACTATTAGTGTTGCTCTTATCATGCCAATACGTTTCTGCTGAATCGTTCACCTGGGGGACTGTGACCATGGGTGGAGGTGGCTTTGTTTCTGCTATTATTACCTCAACAACCAAAAAGAACCTTATCTATGCCAGAACCGATGTCGGAGGGGCGTATCGATGGAACGAAGCAGACCAGTCATGGATTCCACTGAATGACTGGCTTGATCCCAACAATAACGGCATATTTGGAATCGAGGCGCTCGCCATAGATCCTTCCAATCCAAATCGTCTGTATATGCTTGCCGGAACCGAATACTGGAATGATGGAAAAACTATGATTCTTCGCTCGGATGATTATGGAGACACATTCGATACCATAAACGTGACTGCAATGTTTAAAGCACACGGCAATGGCTACGGCCGTCAGAACGGCGAACGGCTGGCGGTTGATCCTAATAACCCGGATATTCTTTTTTGTGGAACCCGTAAACACGGATTATGGAAAAGCACAGATCGTGGTTCCACCTGGTCACAAATCTCATCTGTTAAAGCTCCTTCCAGTAATGAGGGAATCTGTTTTGTTCTCTTTGACAAAAATCGATCTTCGGGCGGAGTCACCCAGCGTATCTATATCGGTATGTCGGTAACAGGTGATAACCTTTACGTCTCAGATGACGCCGGTTCTTCCTGGGACCTTATTGCACTGCCCACTCTATCAAAAGCGGTGATGCCTCAGCGAGCGGTTCTTACTCCGGGTGGCAGGTATCTTTATTTAACAACCGCAAATGGAGCCGGACCCGGTTTCGGCAATAACACTACAATTACAAGAGGTGCATTGCTTCGTTATGACACAAAAGAAAAAAGCTGGAAAGATATCTCACCTGAAAACCTGATCGATGATCCGCCAAACCCCGAATATCCCGGGCAAACTATCTGGGATGCCCATTTAGGCGGATATGGCGGAATTTGCATGGATATAGCAGATTCCAATCATCTGGTGGTCTCAACGATCAACACCTGGAAACCCCAGCGATGGAACAACTCGACACGTGCAGGATGGGGAGACAAGATCTTCTCCACCACCGATGGCGGTTCTACCTGGATCAGTGTGTTTGGTGATATTGCTGATGATGAAATAAGCAACATCCCTGAAGATGCACCGGTTGCAGTGCTGGACAAAAATGGTTATAACTGGATTGAAGGAGAAGCTATTCACTGGGCAGGGAGCATCGAATTGGACCCATTCAACCCAAAGCGGGTGTTTGTTACATCAGGGAACGGGATTTTCATGACCGACAACTTCTCACCTGGTAAAAGGTTTACATGGAAATTCATGGTAAAGAATCTTGAAGAGACGGTTCCAGAAGATCTGGTAAGCATACCGGGAGGCCCGCTTATAACGGTCATTGGTGATTATGATGGTTTTGTGCATACAAATATCACTCAGCCTGTTAAGGGTAGACGTCATCAGCCTCAGATCGGTTCAACAACAGGAATCGATTATGCTGCAAAAAATCCGGCAGTGGTGGTAAGAGTGGGTGGTAACGATAAAGCTGAGACTGACAAAGATTATGTTTTCCCTCTTTATTATTCTACAGATACCGGAAAAACCTGGACTAAATTTAAAACACATCCGGATCCGCAACAGAACTACAAAGGAAAAATCGCCATATCGGCTGATGGTAAAGTGGTGCTGTGGAATCCTGATGGTAAAAACACTCTGCTTCGTACAGATGACTGGGGCGAAACCTGGACTACAAGTAGTGGTATCTCTGCGCACAAATGTTTTCCTACTGCTGATCCTGTAAATCAGGATGTGTTTTATGCGATTGGAAGCGGTGTGTATAGAAGCACTGACAGGGGCAAAACTTTTACCAAAGTTGGAGGGTCTGAATTCTCCTCTACAACCGATATGCAGGTGACCCCGGGCAGGGAGGGACATCTCTGGGTGACCGGATATTCCTGGGATGGAATCTATGGAGGATTTCTGGCCAGATCAACCGATGGCGGTGTGACTTTTACGATGATCGATCCCGAAGCTGATCCGGTATATACTCAAAGAGTCATACACAGCGAAGCGATCGGTTTTGGAAAAGAGGCTCCTGGATCTTCTTATCCTGCTATTTACATGTACGGTACTATAGAAGGTGTCAAAGGTGTCTGGCAATCGATCGATGAAGCAAGAAGCTGGGTCCGTATCGATGATGACAGGCATCAGTTTGGTGATCTTTCCAATGGCAATTTTGTCCGCGGCGATGCAAATATCTTTGGTGTGGTGTATAGAAGCACTGCCGGCAGAGGAATCGCTGTGCGTTACCCGTTCTCTGTATCTACTGTACAAAAAAACAATCGCCCGGGGACATCTTTTCATATTGTTGACCGGAGAATTAACTCCGGTTACTTCCTCTGTAATTACACACTCGATGGCAGACTGGTGTCAAGGATACAGGTGAATCGTCGAATTCTTTCAATACCAAATTCTTCCAGAAAGGTGCAGGGGGTTACAGTCTCGGTTTTGAGAGATAACCAGAATAGAGTATTGAAAACAAAAAAAGTACAAACGATACGCGGAAAAACATCGAAATAAAGTGAATCCTGAATAAAATGAATTTTAAAACTGCCATAGTGATGCTTTCTACAGTGTTCTTTTTCCAGATGACATTCAGCAGCGATATCCATCTTTCTGGAATAGTGCTGAATGAGCATGATCAGCCGGTATTCGGTGCCAGAGTGTCTCTTTATATAAGAGATTCCTTGAGCACACTCACAGATCAAAATGGAAAATTCGAGCTTACCGAAGGTTCGATTCTTTCTTCGATCAATAAAAAAACTGGAAAACTGCCTTTTGTCACCCAGAATGGATCTGTACTGAAATTCGATCTTAAGCCAGGTTCTCATGCAGAAGTAATAATCTATGATTCTAAAGGCAGTAAGGTTTTCCGATCACCTGTTATTGCAGGTGTTAATGGAAACAATACAATTCGACTTCCTCTGGCTGATATGACCTCAGGAGTTTATTTGACGGTAGTAAATTGCCGGGAGATTAAGGCAGTAATCCGAAATGTGATATGTGCAAATGAAGTTCATTGCGGAAAACCAGATGTTATCGGTGGTAACAGGGAGTTTTTACGCAAGCTTTCCCAAACTGAAGAATTCAGAGACATACTGATAGTTTCTGCTGAAGGGACACAGACTGTTCGTAAGGCAATCACTGCTTCAGTCCAGAAGGAAATAAAAATAAAACTCATGCCTACAGGTGTGGGACATGTTACCCCAGGCATTCCAGTTTTTACCGATAAAGGCGGTATTGGTGATGTTACCACTTATGGTTCGCCCAGCGATCCGGAATTTTCTCAAGGCGGAGCCTGCAATTATGGATCGACGGGAATTCATTATTATGCTGCAATAAATGTGAATCAATTTCCGGGTGATCTGGGAGGCCAGTGGCAGGGCGGGCAGATTTGCGGAGCGTGTGCGCGGGTGCTTGTACGAACAAGAGATGGAGAAATCCGTAGTACAGTTCTACGTATTATGGATAAATGCCCGGATGACAACTGTGGAATAGATCTTGGTGGTGCTCCGGCAGGAGAGATAATGAAAGATCAGCCGGGCCGATACTCCGGAGAGTGGGAATGGGTCAGTTGTGAAGGAGCGCAAGGGGTTTCGGACGGACCTCCATCATTGCATGTTAAGGAAGGAAGCGGGAAATGGTGGTCACTGGTTCAGGTTCGCAACGGTCCAGGTGCAGTCCTGGAAATAAGAGCCAGAAAAGCATCCGAAGGAGAATGGCAGAGTCTTTCATGGGCTACCGAAGCAGAGAATTTTTTAAGTGTACCGGTTGAAATACTTCAGGATAGTGACGAATGGGAACTGGAGGTGATTTGGAGAACTGGGGTGAGTGGTTTTTTAAGGATAGCGGGAGAGAAGCTGGGGGTTGAGGAGGCGGCTTATGAGTTGGAGATGAATGCCATCAGGTAACTTTTCGCATGCTGGCAATTATTCAACATACCATCCGTTTTCATAACCAGCATACTCCGCAGGACATTCATTTTCTTTCTCAATCTCTACCCGAAAGAAGATGCTTCCTGGTATTTTCTGGATATCGTAGATTTTCCCGCTCCATGCTTTTTCAACATCAGTACTGTCTTTGAATTTCTTTATGAAAATGGTTTTCACACCGGATTTTAGCTGGTCAGGCTTTGCCTTTTTTACCATCTTGGGTGGGTATGAGGTTAGGTACCCCTTTATTTTGTCCCAGTGATTTGGAAAGTCGGTGATCATTACAAAAAGCATGTTGTCTTCTGCTCTCTAAAATATACCTACACCTCATCAGCCTGGCAGAAGCTGACTGCATGGTAGCCAAAAAACACCTTGTTAAGCCGTTTTATCAAAAATAAACCTTCCCATAAAAAATTGAACAGGAATTTTTAACGTAAAACATCTCTTTTTGAAATTTTAACGCGAGTTTATAATGTATAAGATCTCCTTTAGAAAAAATATCGGGATTTTTTATGAAAAAAGATCTCCTGAAAACACATGAACAGGTTTTTTTGGAAAAAAAAGGCCTTATTTAAACACAGGAATGGTTTTTTTGGGAAAAAATGCTTTCTTCGTAATAAAAAAGCTTAACAACAGGGTATTTCTCGCGTTTCTTTTCCATATAGTTAAGATTTTTTCCTCATTATCAACGACAAAATGCCGATCTGTTAAGATTTATTGCTCCTTGTTAAGCTTTCGGGGCGATTTTTTCAACTTTTTTCTGTTTAATTACCGGAAAAAAATAACATTGGTGAAGAGATTCATTAAAAAGTGGTTAAAAATGAAAAAAAGAGAAGTTTTACACTCTGTTTGTGACATTAAACTGGTTTTGGAAACCTCCGATGTAACCTGGATTAAAAAAGAGTTTATGTTTGACCTTAATTTTTATGTAGTTGATGAATTTTAACGAGCGTGGTCTCATTCTTGTAAAACTACTCCTCTGGCATTTATTTTTTCTTCAACCATGAAACAAAAACATAACAACTGGTTCATGCGTGTTTTCAGCTACCCCGTTGTTGTTAAAGAACTTCTGATGTCATTTGTTCATGAAGACTTTGTTAAGGATCTGGAATTT
>JAAYPC010000179.1 GCA_012519985.1 Fibrobacter sp. | reverse complement strand
TAAACTAAATGGGAGACAGAGGAAATGCACGGAAAAAAGATGAATATCGAATAACGAATAACGAATATCGAATATCGAAGTAAAGAGAGCAGAAATGATTAACGTCCCACTACTTAATGGTCGGACTTTGAATAAGAACAGGAATTGGAGATAAAATCTCTTAACCGCCACTTACCAGCCCTGAAAGGGCGCACTAGCTTAGCACCGGGCAACGCCCGGTGTGGCATAACGCCAGGTGTGGTGTAATGACCGGTAATGGCATAACGATCGGTGCGGGCAGGGAGACAGTGGTGTTGGCAGATGGTCAATATCCGATGCGGAAACAATAATGAAACGTGAAATTTAACACTTAACGATCGAGATGTTTCGTATGGTCATTTCGAGCGAATGTGAGAAATCTTTCTGTCTATTTCAGGAATGTTGTGTAAACGAATTTATTGGAGAAAAAATAAGAAAGATTTCTCCTCGAGGACTCGTCGAAATGACATGGATACTCGAAGACTCGTTTAAATTGACACGGATACTCGGAGACTCGTGCAAATGACTCCTATCTGGATCTCGCATCAAGGATACTTAGTTAATCATCACCACTCCTCCCTTAACCACCGCCATGCCTCCTCCATTTACCTCCACCATGGCATTACCCTTTATCTTCACCGAAGCATCAGCGCTCATCTCCATCATCGAACCTGCGATATTGGTACTTATCGATCCCTTTGCCTCAAATTTCGCTGCCTCTATCTTCACTCCGGAGTTTCCCTTTTGATTAATGTTCGTGCCATTCAATTTCAGATCCCCCGATGCATTCAGGTCAACATCTCCTTTATTGGAATTGATTTTTATATTTGCTCCAGACAATACGATCTCCTGTGATGCATCGATCGTAACTTTACCACCAGAGAGAATCAATCCATTTTTCTGATCAAGGGTAATCGAATTTTTACCCTGACTGTCTGCGATAATAACTTTCTTCCCATTATCATCCATCTCAATCTGATTACCGTCAGCCGTTTTTATAGCAATATTCTTTTTCTTGTCATCGATCTTTATAATGTGCCCTTCACCGGATATTATCTCGATTGACTTTTCACCATCAGCATAATTCATCGAAATCGTATGAGAACTTCCTTTTATAATAACCTTACTGTTTTCATCATCAAGAACAAGCTGGTTCAGATCCGTTGATGTAAGCACAACCCGTTTCTTCTCATCATTCATCTCCAATCCATTCAGGCCTTTTGTGATCAATCGGATTTTCTGTTTGTCTTCTGTGTCATCCATAGCCAGAATATTACCACCCGCGGTTTTAATCAGATTCTCATGCTTATTGATCGCAATCACAGGACTGATCGTATTGGCATTTGGTACAGTACCAATCCCCACCGGCTTGTTGGGGTCACCATCGACACAGGCAAGTACCATCTCTGTGCCCTGATGAGACGGGAAATGAAAACCATATTGCGAACCACAGTATGGCTGCGCAAGTCTTATCTGTTTTGATCCATTGCAATTGTTACTGTTTGAACTCAGATCAAATGGCAAACGGACCCTGTATCTCCCTTTGTCATCGATTGTAGCGTAAGCTTCCTCATTTCCCTCGATTTGTGCAGATAGTATTCCACTAACTTTGGGATCACTCGCGCTTTTTTCCGGAGCGAATCTTGAAGCCATTTCTGCAGGTATTGCCAGAAACTGGTTATGATATGTATTGTCGCCACAACCTCCCGAATGAATCACCTCTGTTATTATATATGGAATACATAGTCTGGCGATCTTGTGCTCCTGTAATTCAAAACTGTAACCTGCCCGAAATCCCCGGCAATCACCCGTACCACTGATCCTATGCTGCCTGGTTTGTAATCGTTTGCAAATTAACTGCGCTCCTTTCTGAGCATCATCTACGGTTTTATAACTTCCACCATATTCATAAAAAGTTCCATAATTACCGCTACTGATCGGTTGTTTACCAGCAATAGTCACTTCAGGACAACGGTAGTTATACGACTTTACCACAACTTCTGATTGGATAATACTCTTTGAAAATCGGACAGTATTTACCGATTCGAATTTTTCTCTACCGCTCATCTTCGCCATCCCATCGCTTGGCCGGTAGATTATCCCCGATGGTTCCTCGATTCTTTCAAACTTCGGATTATCGGTTATGATTAGCTGCTCACATGATGCACCCGGCTTAATCTGATCTCCACTTTTTGGCGGCTCCCGGAAATAGTAAAATATCCCAGCACCTTCCATGAGCCGGGAGATAAAATTCAGATCTGTTTCCTGGTACTGCACGATATATTCGTGTTTTGTCCCGGAAGAGAGATCGATACTGAAATTACCGATATTCGCTTCTTTGAGTACACTTTGAATAATTTCACTGATTGTCATGTTTTGAAATATTCTGCTTCGGTAATTTAGGCGAGTAATCCACAGAGAAGCAACCAGCATTGCCCGATAAGAACACTTTTGGGAGTCGCCATCCAGTAGTTCGAATTCGACAACAATACCCGAATAAGGATAGTATTGCCCGTTTCTATAAATAAATAGAGTTGCGGGTTGTCCCAGGATAGTATCCGGGCTGATATCGTTATTATCAGAGATCAAGTGCACGTTGAATTCGTAAGGAAAGGAGACAGCTTCTTTTCCGTAGAATTCCATAACATCGAAGGTCGTTTCAGCATGCTTTGCAGTAAGAAAATAGAACTGAGATTCGTTTGCAGCAGCAATGGGTGACATTTTCGCCTCCAATGGAAAAAGCGGTTAACGAAAGAATGTTGAATATCGAATATCGAATAACGAATATCGAAGTGAAAGAGTAAGAAATACCGGATAAAGTTCATCTATGTTAATTTATTGATATTCGTAACAGGAGAAAGAAGAGAATCGATATTCGTTATTCATGATTCATGATTCGACATCCTTTCATTCCTTCTTCTTTCTTCTTTTAATCTGTTTTCCTTTGCAGTTTTTATACTTGCCACAAAAATTGATATCAATTCTTCATTTTCCTTGAGTAATAATTCGATTTTATTTTCTGGTTTTAGCATAGATTTAGAAATAATAATAAGCCACACGCGTGTTTCTCGCAGTTCTTTTAAGCAGATTTTCATCTTATGTATAAAGTCCGGATTCGATTCTGCACCATGTGCTTCACCATAATTAGGGGCAGGAGATGTTCCGCTTCGTAATATTTGACTGGAAACATGTTTACCAGTCAGTGTTTTTGGTAATGATTCCGCAAGCTTAATAATTCTTACTGCGAAATCAATCAATCGATCTTCGATATCGTACACTCTTTTTCCACTCATCTTTAAACCCTATTTACTTCTTTCATTTTTCCTTTGTTATCTGTTGTTTTTTTTACTTCGTTATTCATTATTCTTTCCCTCTCTTCTTTTAGCTTCGATATTATATATTCATCCTCCTCCTCTTCGCTTCGTTATTCGATATTCGATATTCGTTATTCTCCCCTCCTCTCCTCTCCTCTCCCCTTCGATATTCGTTATTCGTTATTCGATATTCTCCCCTCCTCTCCTCTCTCCTTCGATATTCGTTATTCGTTATCCAATATTCGATATTCTCCCCCCTCTTCTCTTCCCTTCGATATTCGATATTCGTTATTCGATATTCGATATTCTCCCTCCCTCTCCTCTCCCCTTCGATATTCGTTATTCGTTATTCGTTATTCGATATTCGATATTCCTCTACTTCTCCTCATATCCTGCAATCCTCTGAAGAGCCAAATGATACCGCTGCTCTCCCGGTCTGTGCACTCTCTTAAGTTTTTCCCACGAAATCATGGCAAAACGTTTATTATCCGGACTGGGATTTGCCCGGTACCAGTTATCGTAAATTAAGGCAGCCCAATAAAGCGACTCACTTCGCACCTCATTAACCGGTCGAATCGTGCTCGATCTGGTAAGCGCCAACTGAAAAATTTCCAGCGCTTTCATCTCGTTTCTGCGCGCATACTCTATCCTTCCCATTACAATGCAGAAAAACGCATCCAGACTGTTTACCGATTCTGCAATCTGTCCGGCTTTCTCAACACTATCGGTTTCCAGATAAGCATACGCCAGAAGAATCAATCCACTATTATAGTCTATATCACCCGGTGATATACCCTTAAGGGCAATTATTGCTTCGTTAAACCTTGATGCTTTACATGCTGAATCACCGATCTGGTATAAATTGTCACTTCTGTATTTTCTTTTTAACCGTTCTGTCGGGCTTTGTACCGATATCCTGGCACTGCTGGAAACAGTTTCTTTTCGTCTTCCTGCTCCTGCTCTATTAACAGGTTGGTTTGCCTGCGTTTTTTTCTGCAACGAATCCGAATCTTGTGAAATCGAAACAGCAAGCGAAGAATCACTTACAAAATTAAATCCCCTTGCCATAGGTTTTTCATCACGCAAAAACTGAAAAGTCAAAAATATGGCAACCCCGATTCCTGCCAACGATCCAGACATTAACAATACTTTTCCTAAAGCACTTTTTCTCTCACCAGCAATCAGACTCACTCTTTTACGATTACCAAAGTAATTTTCTACAATCAGTGAAGGAGACTGGACGTGATTACTCCTTAAAAAACCCAGCAGTGCATTCTTAAGCTCCAATGAAGAACCGAAACGGTTTTCCTTGTTCTCATCGAGACATTTCCTAATTATTTCCGACAGTTGTACCGGAACATTACAAGAAAAGGATTCGAATTCTCTGTACTGACCGATAGATTTCATTCTCATCAGTGCAGTAATCGTTTCCTGCGGAAAAGCTTTCTCACCCGTTAGTGCTTCATAAAGAATAGTGCCCAATGAATAGAGATCACTTCTTTGATCTATCTCCAGATTATCAATCTGTTCAGGAGAGAGGTATGGAAGCGTGCCTACGATATTGCCTGATACTGTGTGAAGTCCAACTTCAGCAGGTCTGGCAATCCCAAAATCAAGCAGTTTTATCATTCCGTTCTCATTTATCATAATGTTGGCAGGTTTCAGATCACGATGAATAATCCCTTTGTAGGTTTTACCATATAATACAATATCCAGATTATGTGCATAACAGAGCGCATCGGCAATCTGGATTCCAATACCGGTTACTGTTTCATACGGTATTTTACCATTTTTACTTATCAGTGTTTCCAGAGACACCCCTTCCACCAGCTCCATCTCAATATAGGGATAACCGTTCCATTCGCCAGTCGAATGGATCTGAACAATGTTTGGATGACTAAGCTTGGCAGAGATCTTGATTTCAGTCTCAAAACGCCTTCGAAGCTCGGCTCTTCCACTCAGATAATAAACCTTAACAGCACGATAAACCTCCATCTTCTCATTCCATATCCTGTACACCCGCGCCATTCCTCCCTGCCCTATCAATCCACGAACCACACCACTGCCAAGGGGAACCGGTTCATTACCATCAGGAAATTTACTGTCAAGATGCTGTTTTAATATTAATGATTGCTCATCTAATAAAGAAATCCCCCCTTCCCCCATTGATAAGGGGGAAAGTTCCTTTGAGGGACCTTTTCCATCCACTATTGAGGTATCTAATACTTGCAAGTAAGGCATCGAAGAGCTATCCACCAATCTTTCATCAAGTGTTTTTGCCATTCTTTTACTGTCTGGCGCGATGTTTTCTGAATCTTTGTGCATAATCAGATGTGTCCTGTTGATTTTAAATGTTAATCAAAACCACTTAATAATCGCCCTAAGCCCCTGGGGAAAGCCCCATGAGGAGAGCCCCCTAATCCCCCAAAGGGGGATTTAGGGAGCTAAAAGAAAGCCACTATTTCAAACGCCACAACGCAAACTCCCCCACCAACGATTCCCAAGTTCCTTCGAACCCTTGCAGTACGCGCTTCATTCAGTCGTCCACTGCTTTTATACCGGTTATTATTACCGTTTTCTACTATCCCACAGATAAATGCAGCTACTGAACCAGCTCCCAACCCCAGCCTGACAAGTGCTTTTTTATCGAAGATTTTCTTTTTTTCCATAATTAGGGTATCAATCAACACTGCCGTTTCTCCCTCATTTACAACTACCTGCTTCTCTGAGTTTTTATACAGACTTTCAGGATGCCGGATTTCCACCTGATATTTTCCCGGAACAACAAATTCACTTTTAAGAGGTGTTTTGCCCAGCGGAACCGTAAGATATACAGTTGCATTTTCGGGAATGCTATTTACCTGTAAGGATCCGAACCTGGGGATCATTTTTTTCTCTACAACCGCGGTTTTTCCAGAAAAAACAAGAACCTCTTCTGTAGCAGTAATCTTCTGAATCGGGTCGATCAACCGGATTTCATATTTCCCTGGAGCAACTATCTTCTCTCTTACAGGAGAATTTCCGATAAAGTGGTTTCCTAACCACACTTCCACTCCAACCGGTTCGGTTATGACCGTAATCTGACCGTCCCTTGAAGCCCATAGCTGAGAATTAATAAAAAGAATGCTAAAAAAGAGCATCACTAACCGAAACAGTTTCATAATACTCCCCAATCATTATGGTTTTCTAAGATCTTCGACTGATTTTCTATTCAGCCTTTGAAGGCTTCTGGTTTCAGCCTCAGATTTTTAAGGATTTTTTGGGTGACCAATGGCTTTTTTCAGGTGCAAACAATATATTTCAGATTGTTATTTTAAATCGGATTCGGATGACCCTTTGGAGATGAATCTCATAGCAGCCTTCAGATTACAGGGTTTGCTGCTTTGTTCAAAAGAACCATCCGAATCAGGTTCAAGACTCTCGCAAAGTGGGGAAACAGGACGAAGCATCTTCTTGTTCTGATTTTAAAATCTGCTTTTTGGCTTACTTCGAATCGTCCTTGAAAATCCCCGGAAATACCGATTTTTTCCCTTTTATGTTTCGGAAATCTTCTGACTCTTTTATCCGTTCACACTTTTTTCGGACCAGGAAAACTTAAAAAAACGGGAGAAAATGAAATGTTCTCAAATGATAAGGTAATATGGAAAGAAGGAATTTTTCTTCAGCCGCAACACTTTCAACAAATGGAACGATTTTTTCTAGGTTCCATGCAATCTCGATTCTCTGCATACAACGGGTATTATTACGGCTTGTTAAAGTTTAAAATAATTCAGGATGCTCTGGCCAACAAAACATTATCTCTCCAAAGTGCCCGAGGAGTTTTTCCGGACGGTACCTTTTTCTCGATCCCTGAAACAGGCCCCGTTCCTTTAGCCAGAAATTTTTCCGAACTCCTTTCCTACAAGCAACAGTCCCTGATGGTCTACCTGGCTCTTCCTTTGGCATTACCAGGGCAGGCATCGGTGAAGGAATCCAGAGATTCCTCTTTTTCCGCACGTTTTATAAGCAGCAGACAGAATATCACCGATGAAGTATACGGAGAGCAAAACAAGGAGATAGAACTGGCAAAAGCAAACTACTGCATACTGTTTGAAGGTGAGGCACTGGATAATTTCACCACTCTTCCGCTGGCTCGCTTGAGTCGCACAACCAGCGGACAGATTGTCCTGGATAAAGACTTTATTCCACCATTATTAAGTATAGATGTTTCAGAGACTCTCCATAACCGGCTCAGATCCCTTTTAGAACTGCTTGTCGCTAAAAGCAGTTTTCTCTCTCAAAGTCGCAAACATCTTAAAAGTGGCCTTGCAGAATTTCCCACCTCCGAGATGACGTCGCTGGTACTCTTAAAAACCATAAACACCAGTATCCCTGTAATCAGCAGCTTCTTTACATCCTCAAAAGTACATCCTTGCGAGCTTTACCAGGTACTGATCCAGCTTGCCGGTGCACTCACTACTTTCTCCAGCAATATCAATGTCACAGAATTGCCATCGTATGATCACAATTCTTTAGAAAAAGTCTTCCCATCGATTTTTAACAGCATCCGCGACATTCTGGAAACCGACCTCTCTGCAGCATGTGTTCAGATACCTTTTTCCGAGATCAGCCCAGCCACTTACCTTTTCTCAATCAATAACCCGAAGCTTCTTGAAACAGCCTCTTTTTTTATCGGTTTAAGTGCTGAAATACCTGAAAAAGAGCTCATCACCTTTTCTCTTCCCAGAATAAAGATCGCTTCCAGAAATCAGCTCGATGTACTTATCCAATCTGCCATGCCCGGACTGCCGCTCATGTATGTGAATTCTCCTCCTCCAAAACTCTCATCAAAACCGGGGTTTTCCTATTTTGCACTGACCAGGCATAACAATCACTGGGAGATGATCAAAACCACTGGAACCATGGCCATGTATTTTCCTCATAAGATTCCCGGATTAAAGATGGAGATGATGGCAGTAACAGAAACGGATAGTTAAATGAATGACTTTTCAAAGACAATCATTACACAGACACTTGATCTGAACCTCTCTGATACTCAAATGAAAGAGCAGAGTCTGAGTACATTGTGTACCGATCTTCTGCTCATAATAATCAAGATGCGTGATGCAACAGATCTGGGAGAAACATCAGCATTGAGAAAACTGGTGACCTATTATATCAATCAGTTTCATAAAAACTGCCTTAAGGCAGGCTTTACACCGGAAACCATCGAACTGGTAAAATATGCTCTTATTGCGACCCTGGATGAGACGGTGCTGTCGATCCCTGGTGAAGCACGCGATTTCTGGATTGCAAACCCCATGCAACTGGAGATATTCGGTAATAATATCGCTGGTGAAGAGTTTTACCGCAAGCTGGATCAACTGATGCACACACCGGAAGAAAATAGAAATATACTGGAGATCTATTACATGTGCCTATGTTTAGGGTTTCAGGGCAAATACCTTCTGAAGGATCCACAGGAAAGAGAAGTGATAATTTCGAGACTGGCTTCGATACTGGTCAAATGCGGAACGCCATTCGACTCTCTTTCTCCACATGCAATCCGGAGAAATCCTTCCGGAAGATCTTTGGGAGTAAAGAGTGATGAGATTGTGCCTTTGTGGGCAGTTGGCGGTATTATGGCAACTGTGGTGGTGATTATCTGGATTGTACTTGTGTTGATTAGTGGGAATCTGTGATAAGCCAATTTATCCATTTCGACCAGGCCTCGAAGAGAAATCTTTAATACCACACATCATAACACACGACTTTATACAATACCTGCCCTGAACAATAACATGGAGAATATTTCTCACTTCCGTTCGAGTTGGTGAAATAAACCAACTTCTCAGGACCTGAAAAAACCAGTCGTATTCAGATTTTTTATATAGATTATTATTAAAGATTTATTTTATCGATTAAGCGAAGCTCGAATTCCAAACCTTCTTTCCTTCTCTTGATTCGGGCTTCGAATCTCGTGTTTCCGATTTTGATTTTCCTATCTCCTTTTCCCGTTTCATATTTCGGATTTCGTATTTTCCTATCTCCTTTCACTGTTTCGTATTTCGAATTTCGAATTTTCCCATCTCCCCTTTTTGTATATTACTCTTTATTTCTTTTCAGAACAAAGGAGATACACATGAAACACTTCCTGTTTGTGTTTATATTCACTTCCATCCCATTCTTTTTCTGTACAAATTTGGAAAACAATCCCGCAGATCCCCAAAGACCGGGTATCCAAATCGTTTCTGAAAGTGGTATCAAAAAGGACACGATTACTGGCTATGCCAATCTTGATATCGGTATTTTGATTTCTGTACGATTTCCTGATGAACTGGATTCATTATCCTATCACACTGGGAATGGCTTCTCCGGAAGCCTGTCACGAATTAATTCATCCGAAAGCCTTTCTATTATTCTTACGTTTACCGCACCATGTACGACATCATTGATTGTTACAGGACTGAAAAATGATCTTGAAGTCACCTCAGATACTGCTGTTATTTTTGTTAGCGAACCACTCACCGTAAAAATGACTCCTTTCCGGTTGTATGCTTCACCATGTCTTCCATGCACGCTCAAAGCATCGGTTAGTAACTACTATCGATGGCAGCAGATAACACTTATTCCTCAGATAACCACAGATTCATTGCTTGTCTGGACACCAACCGAAAATGAGATTGGGAAAAGGATACCTGTAACGATGATTGCAGTTGTTAACGGAATGACTCCAGTAATTGCCAAAGACTCGGTGTTTATTACTGTAATCGCAGACAATGAACTGCTGCTTCCACCGGACAATCTTAAAATAGACAGACGCACCGATAATGTTGTAAAGATCTCCTGGGACAGGGTTTTACTTGCAGACAGTTATGTTCTTTATCTGAGAGATCCAGATAAGGATAGTGCATGGGACACAATAACTCTGCCAGGTACGTCTTATATTGATCTTGCAGAAAATGCGAAAATGTACCGTGTCTCTTCTGTTAACTATTTCGGTGTTTCCGTCCCATCAGAGATGATTTATGGAATAGATACTGTTCATTATGCCCACAGGATATTTTTCGCAGATTCTTTCTCCGCTGTTTCTGAATCAGCCGTTTCACATTTCATAAAATTGCATGTAGCCAGACCGGCAGTAAATGAGATCACCGTCTGGTGTTCCCTGAGTGGTAATTCAGAGATAACCACCGACTTTGGCTCATCGGTTTATCTGACCACGATTGCTCCAGGTGATACTTTCGGCCTTTGCACTCTGAGCATCATTGATGATAGTATCATCGAACAGAATAAAACCTTCTCTATCTCCATAGATAGCGTTTCTCACGGATACATAAGCGGTCAGAAGGTTCATAACATTCTGCTTGCAGATGATGACTCGTTGCTCTCTGTAATCTATGATGCAAACGGTGCTGAAACCGGAAATGTTCCTGTAGATTTGCGACATTATAACCAAAAAGACACAGTAGTAGTCATGGGAAACACAGGAAACCTGGTGAAGGATGGTTTCTCTTTTGTCGGGTGGAAGAACGGTACTGAAAAAAACGGCAAACTCTATAATCCGGGAGACACATTGATATTGAATGCGAAAGCGATCCGGCTCTATGCGCAATGGCAGGTCACTAAATATTCTGTAATTTACGATGGAAACGGCAATACAGAGGGATTATCATCATTTGTTGAAGAATATGGATATGATGAAGTGATAATTGCTGCTAAACCGGAAGATCTTGTGAAAACCGGGTTTACTTTTAAAGAATGGAACACAGTGAAAAACGGAACAGGAGAATCCTTTTTACCTGGTGATTCTCTGAAGAAAACCGCCACAAGAATTACTCTGTATGCATTATGGGAGAAAAGCAAATACACTGTTAAATATGACGGAAATGGTAATGATTCCGGAAGTGTACCGGATTCTGCTGTATATGAATATGGTACTAAGGTTATTGTCCAGGGTAACCCTTTAAGCCTGCAAAAGAAGTATTGTCTATTTAATGGATGGAATACTTCACATGATGGAAGCGGGATCGATTTTGCTCCTGGGGACAGCTTCTTTTTACGTGATTCTGATGTTACTCTCTATGCACAATGGAAGTCAATCCCTCCGGCAATCATTACTCATCCTAAAGATACTTCGGTGAGAGCCGGTAACAGGGTTTTCCTGACAGTTCAGGTTTCCGGTGTCGGTCTCTCGTATCAATGGAAGAAAAATGGAACTGATATATCAGGTGCTACCTCCGATACGCTTGTCATAGACACTGTAACCAGAAATGACAGTGCCTCTTACAACTGCATTGCAGGTAATACGGAAGGAAGTGTCATAAGCGACCCAGCGGTTTTAACGGTGATCTCTGCAGCATCAGTCAGCGCGGGTGAAGATCACACTTTGATTCTAATGTCAGATGGCACCGCCTGGGGATGTGGTTCCAATGAAAATGGTCAATTGGATATAGGAACTGAAAAAATGGCTGCCATTCCGGTCTATCTCATGTCCGATGTCTCAATGGTTTCTGTTGGTGCAAAAATTTCTTATCTTTTGACTAAGCATGGTAACTTATTAAAAATCCAGAATAACAGCCGCACCATTTTAGATTCCGAAGTGGCATCGATATCAGCAATTCCCCATACAGAATATGTAATGGTTTTGAAAAATAACAATTCACTTTGGCTTTATTACCCATCATATCGGATTTGGTTATCCGATAGTACAACTTCATTTCATGGTAGTTGCAGCCACATACTGATTACAAAAGGTAATAATCTTTATGCTTTCGGCAGTAATATCCATGGCCAGTTTGGCAATGGAACCAATAAAGATGCATCAGAATTCATTTTGATAAAAGAAAATGTCTCATCAGCCGTTGCAGGCATTGACTACACTTTGATATTACAGAATGGAAGGCTGTATTCTGCCGGATATAATCGTTACGGACAACTTGGCAACGGAACATTTCAGAATTCATCATCATTTACTCCGGTAGAATCAGAAGTAGCAGCGATTTCAGGATATTATTATCATTCGATGATAATAAAGGGCAATGGATCACTTTATGGCACCGGCTCTAATGAGTTCGGTCAGTTAGGTATCGGATTACCATTAGATAATAGGGCATCGTTTGTTTCTGTTATGAAAGATGTCGCCTCAGTTTCAGCCGGTTATTTACATACCATGATAATAAAAAAGGATGGCACCCTTTGGGCGACAGGATATAACGGTTCAGGACGGCTTGGCATTGGAGCGCATGATGAGGTAGATAAACCTGAGCTGGTAAAGTTCTAAGGAGGAAGCACGGAATATGAAACAGGACAAAGAAATCTTTCTTTGTCCTTCTCCTAATAATCGAAAAGACGGAACGAAAGGTATTCTTCCAGAATTTCTATTGATAACAAGGAAGTCTATTATTTCGAAGCTGTAGAAACCATTTCTATAAATCCTATGTTGTCCAACTCACTTAGGCGAGTCCTCGAGTATCCAAGTCATTTCGACGAGTCTCCGAGGAGAAATGACTGACTGGTTTTAATCTTAACGAAGATTAGTAAAAATGAACAAATTGGCTCATTCATCCGAAAGCACTCTTCTCCGAAGCTCCTTCTTCCCCGAAATTTTCCGCTTCTTCTCCAGCCGCTTTCGCTTTGCACTCTCCGGTATTCGTGTCGGAATTCGCGGGGCAACCCTCTTTAATTTTCTCCCGATTTTCTTTCGCAGATCGGATAACGCCTCCGCCTTATTTAGATATTGGCTTCGTTCTTTACTACTAACAACCGTTATTCCGGTTGGCCGGTGAAACAACCGCACAGCAGATTCGGTCTTATTGACATGCTGCCCACCCTTACCGCCTGAGCGAAACGTGTCTATATCGCACTCCGACAATAGCTCCTTGTCAGTAGATGGAAGTTTATAATCGAGATTCATAATGATTTAAGATTTCAGTTTTTAGATTCAAATCAGTAGTGTCCGGTAAAAAATTAGTATAATTGGTTCAATAAAATAAAAAGATTCTTGTATCGGTGCTGAGTCCTGTCGAGATTCTCCAGTTGCCCATACAAAAATACAGCAACCATGTCCGAAGGAAGAAACGAGGAGCCGGTATCAACCCATCCATATTTGTCAATCTCACCCCTGAAAAAGGCGGCCCTGTTATCTCCCTTCTCCCGCACTGTCTCCGCCCGCTTAATTAGCTGCTCACCATTAATTATAAATTTCCCACCTTCACCACATCGGACTTTTTTTTCTCATGGTCTTCTTCTATAGAAAGATTCTATTGCATGTGCCGCATCTTAGACCGCAAAAGTATTGTATTTCCCAGCAATAACCATGATAATATCCATATCACAGGCCATCTATATAAAATTGTAATACAATAATGGCTTTAGTTTTTGGATTTATCAGCTCTTCAGTCTATGTCATCACCCCCCCGAGGGTCGGCTGTCCATAAATACAATTTTCACCCTGATGGGTAAATGGAACTGCAGTAGAGACAAAGACATAAAAAGGGACAATAACCTCAGGCTATAACTAAAAGTAGCACACATCTCAAGCGTATCGGTGCAGGAGGTCGTAAAAAAACATTTTCTGAAACCGTATCGGTTTTCAAATTATTCCTGGCATTTCTTGGTGAAACCCGTTGCCGGAGAGATGTCCCGTTTTGACACTTTCAACAATATAGCAGAATTTTATTATGAGATAGATAATTTTTTCTTGACTTTTCCCTTTGGTGTGTGCTATACTTGTATTGTACTAGTTATCTATGACAATACTACAAAGGAGGAAAGGATTGGCCTTTACCTTTACCCTCAGCAACTCCAGCGGGGTACCATATTATCGCCAGATAGTAAATCAGGTTATTTTCGGTGCTGCTAATGGATTGCTTAAGCCTGGGGAGCGTCTGCCTACAGTACGCCAACTTGCTGTAGATCTTCAAGTTAACCTAAACACTATTGCAAAAGCCTACAGTGAACTCGAAATCCGGGGAATCGTTCATACTCAGCAGGG
>JAAYPC010000178.1 GCA_012519985.1 Fibrobacter sp. | reverse complement strand
TGACATGTGAAATCGTATTTATTTAGGGTTTTAGCTAGCTGCTTAAGAAAGAAGGTCTTGATCTCATCGTTTTTGAACATTTGCAGTTCCTGAACACCTTTAGCGTAGACCTGATAGATAACGCCAGGGGCGACTATTCTTGGTTTTGTGCTCATGGAATTCTCCTTTTTGTATGTGCAGAATCGAGGAAATATAGCTGCAATTTTTGTTCCAGTGAGTACCCCAGAGATGAAGACTTTACTTGCTCAAAAATCATCTCTGGGGCAAGGGATCCAAATTGAAATCTGAGATTATGATTTTAGATTTTTGATTTAGGAAATAGGATTAAGAATTTCAAATCTTTATGGTTGTAGTTGGACGATCGAGAAAAAAGAATCGTGACTAAGCAGAAAGATGAAAAGAACCTGATTTTCTCTAAAACAACTTACTCTTTTTCCCACTTCCGCAAACCTTATATTCGCAGTTTCTTGAAACCGAAGTGCCCCAGAGTTACAATGTTTAAACCCGAATTTTCCATTAGAGTCATTCTGAACGTATGTGAGAAATCTGGTAAGGCATGCGCCCTTTATTAGTTTCGGCTAGCCATTTAGTCAGATAGGTCAGAATGCGACCGCTTTTACCTTCTAAACTAAGATATCTTTTCTGCTTCAAATAGGTTCTATAACAGTAAAAAGATCAGAAATCGTCCAGGTTTTACAAAGAAAAATGTTTTCATAAAATCGAAGACAATGGTCGTTCGCATTCTGATCTCCATCTAAAGGGCTAGCTGTAACCAATAAAGGGCGCATGCCTTACCGTATATCTAATTTCTTCAGATTTTATAAAAGACTACTGTACTTAAGGAGTGAGGAAATGATAATGGAGGCATTCTCGATTTACAAAAACCGTCTAATGGGAAATTATGGTGAAAAAAAATCACCTCTGGGGAACATCGCCCGGATCAAGAGCCTGTCAACTCAGAAAAAGTTCAGCTCTAAATTGGCTATCTAAGCTACCTTCTCAGAACCCTGCAAACCTCATCAAAAACCATCTGTGGCTTTATTTCACTGAGACATGCTATCTTCTTGTCGGGGCAGTTGAACCTGTGTGACTTGCGATAATAGGAGTGGCTGCAGGGTCTGCATGGATAGTCAGAATGAATTAGCACCGCATCTTTGGAAAAAGGCCCTGTTCTGCGAAAATCCGATGGCCCAATGATAGAAACCGTATGTGCACCGGTAAATGCAGCTATATGCATCAGGCCACTATCATTGGATACGAAAACAGAACATCGTGAAATTTCATCGTAAAGAGCATTCAGAGAGAGTGATTTTTTAATTGTAACCCCTTCGAGATTTTCAAAATATTTAAGTTCCTCATACTCGTCGGGACCGAAAAAAAGCACCAGTTCATGACCGGATGTTTCTTTCTGAATCATGCCGATTAACTGCTTCCAATATTGCAGCGGCCACCTTTTGTAGTAATCCGTCGCTTTGCATCCGACATGAAAACCAATCTGCTTTTCTTTTTTATTTTGGATAGAGAAGTATTCTATCTCATTTTCCGCAATGGAGAATCCGGCTGCATTGACCAGACGAAGATTCTGAAAAGTATCGTGTAAACCGATTTCCACCGGTACACGTCGGGTGGAAAGAAATGATAAAGAGCACAGGCTGTCATCAGGGTATGATGCAGCTATGCGGTCCCTTGCCCCACATAGGAAATGAAGAAGATTATAGTGAGGTCGTGCAGATGGAAATGACAGTATCGATACATCGTAAGATTCTTTCCGGATTTTTGACAGAGTTACCAGTGCCTCTTTAATATTGTTAGAAATAAAAAAATTCTTCTGGTAAAGATTTCTGAATGGTTCCCACTCCCGGGTAATATAGTCAACCGATTTGAGATAAGTGACAATATCAAAAGAGATCTTTTTCTCATGAAGCTTTTTTAAAACCGGATAAAGGATTATCAGGTTACCGATTCCATAAGGCATTAAAAAGAGAAGTTTCATTTCTGTGTTTTCCCTGATTTCAGCAAATTCATGTTTTTAGCCGTAGCTTCTTGTAAGCTAAAAATCGACTGGTGTTCATGGCACATGTGTTTCTCAAAGACGGCTCTGATGCACGTGCTCCGCAAATGCATAAAATAGTATTACGAGTGAGGGTGAGAAAAATGCAGTAATGCAGAGGATGTGGTTTGAGTGGAACCTTGATCTCGGAAAGAATAACGAATACCGAATATCGACGGCAAAGGTGATCTGAACCTCTGAATCTCTGAACCCTGAACCTCTTTTGGGCCAAATTCCAGGATAATGGGAGATATTTTTAATTTTTTGAAGGTGCTATACGTATTTTATTTTCTTTTTTTGTGTTGTTTTGCCGGAGGATTAGTGTCCAGTTTTTCCAAAAGCTTTACCAGATTATTCAAACTGATTGTTACTCTGCTTGTCATGGCATTCCTGGTTCGAAAACTGGGATGGAACCAGATTTTGGCCACAGTTTTAGATGCAGATCCTCTATGGTTAGTTGCCTCGGTTGCTGTGTTTATCGCCAGTGGATGGCTGGGGGTAATACAGTGGGAAATTTTACTGAAAAATCGTGGAATCCCTCTGAAGTTCTGGAATGCATTCCGGTTATATTTTATCGGTTTGTTTTTCAACAATTTTATTATGGGTGGAATAGTGGGTGATGCTGTCAAGGTGGCATCGCTTAAATCCCGACAAGGCAAGGGAATGGCCGGTCTGGCAGCCACGTTTCTTGACCGATTTGCCGGATTATGGGCAATGTGTGGTTTTGCTGTAGGTGGAAGCATTATTCTTCTGCAACGTGGCGCTCTCAATAACGGCAAGATTGGTACCGCGGTACTTGCTCTGCTGGTTACTTTTGTAATGTTTGTTGGTATCATGATTTTTCTTGTTTCAAAACCGATGCAGAGTGCTTTTTTCAGGATTACCGATTCGATGACCTTTGTCAGTAAATTACGGGTGAAGGAAGTTATCTCTGAGATGCTTATTGAGGCTGGAGACTTTCATGTACTGGGAAAAGTTGCATTTTTTTCTATAATCACCCAGTTTTTCAGGATCGCGGTCCATATACTGGTAGCTGCTGCACTGGGGCTTCTCACAGTAGGCAATTTCCAGTATTTTTTCATCTTTGTACCTCTTATGGCGATGCTTATGACTATTCCCTTGCCTTTTGGGGTAAGGGAAGCGGTT
Source organism: Fibrobacter sp. (assembly GCA_012519985.1). Classification (GTDB taxonomy): domain Bacteria; phylum Fibrobacterota; class Chitinivibrionia; order Chitinivibrionales; family Chitinispirillaceae; genus JAAYPC01. The sequence continues at coordinate 11,247 of JAAYPC010000178.1, read as the reverse complement.
GGAGGGACACTGTTTGCACTTGCAGGTTTTCCTGAACATGAGGCTTATGTCATGGGTTTTTTGGCCTCACTGGTTGGTATTGGTGCAAGTTGTCTTGGCGGTGTATTTTTTGTGACAGATAGAATGACCACTCAGGGAAAGAAAAATGAAAAAAGTATCAATTGTAGTTCCGCTGCATAACGAAAGAGAGAGCCTTCCTTTATTAATAAAGGCTATTTCTGAAGTGCTGACACCAATGGATATCGAATACGAGATCGTTCTGGTGGATGATGGAAGTACAGACGGTTCCTTTGATGTGCTTAAGCAGTTGTATGCCCAGTATGGTTCATGCCTGCGGCTTTTCCGTTTCTGCCGTAATTATGGGAAATCTGCAGCGTTGAGCGTGGGGATAAAGGAGGCCAGGGGTGAGGTGATTATCACCATGGATGCAGACTTGCAGGATGATCCTAAGGCCATCCCTGAGATGCTTTCAAAAATTGAGGAAGGCTGGGATGTGGTCAGTGGGTGGAAAAAGAAACGTTATGATCCGGTGTCATTTACTTTCCCTTCAAAAATCTGGAACTTTATCACTTCCATTCTGTCTGGTGTAAAACTGCATGATTTCAATTGTGGCTTTAAGGCTTATCGGGCTGAAGCTGCCAAGTCGCTGGATATCTACGGTGACCGCCATCGCTATCTGCCAGCACTGGCCCACTGGGATGGTTTCAAAGTAACCGAGATTGTTGTCCCTCACCATGCCCGTCAATTTGGCAAATCTAAATACGGTTTCAGTAAGTTTTTCAGTGGGACACTGGACATGCTTACCCTTCTTTTCCTGCGCAAATATTTCAAGAGGCCTTTGCACTTTTTCGGTTTTTTTGGCTTTGTCCTGATTTTGGCTGGTGGAATTGTACTGGGATATTTTGGAATTTCATGGGCTCTGACCGGTTATATGAAAGTGCGCCCGCTGGTTGTACTTTCTATGGGAGCTGTTATAGTGGGGGTGCAACTGTTTTTCTTTGGGCTAATGGCCGAAATGATTATCAATATGGCACCCAAAGACTCCTATATCATTCGGGAGAAAATCGAATGAGGTTTTAGGTCAGGCAAATGAAACCTGATTTTCACTGAATGATAATGAAATCTTCCTTAAAAAGGGTCTCCCCAGAGGTGAAGCTTTAATGCGGAAAAGATACATCTCTGGGGAAGCTCCAGCGGGGAATTCAATTTTTTTGTCAGAATCTCTTCTGCAGCAAACCTCTCCTGAGAGTCATCAAAGCTGCTTTTTTCACAATAACTTAATTAAGTCTTCCCAATAAAAAAACAACTGGATATAATCTTCTCCTAAAGTATTTTTCCTGAATCAAAAACAGAGGAAACTACCTTAAGGAGGTTTATTATGTTGCGATTAAGTGTGTTACTTTTAGCAGCTCTGTTTATTAGCTCGGCAGCAGTTGCAGAGGATCAGAATTTAACCGATAAACAACCCCAGCCAAAGCAGGAGCAATCCCAGCAGGGCAACTCAGAAGAAAAAAAAGCGGATCTCCCACCACCCAGCGTGGGTCAAAAGAGTTCTCCCAGTTGGGAGATAGGTGCCGGAGTAGTAACCGTAAATAACGAACAATGGACAAGGTTGGCAGTCGGTGTCGATGTTCCCATCTGGAAATTTGGGATTTTCTTCGATCTGGAGTTATTTATCGATTCTGAAGGAAAATTCTCCAACAAAGGATGGAACTTTAAAGATGAGCCATTGGAAGCTATAACCCGTAAAATCCGCTATATCCGTTTCGGGCACGAGCAAGATCCTCTTTTTATTAAATTTGGTGGCCTTTCCAGTGTTACATTCGGTTACGGTCTGATAATGGATCGTTTCACCAATATGCTTCATTATCCTGATCAGAAGCTCCTTGGATTGCAATTTTACCTCAACGATATCAGCCCCATTGGAATCTCTCTGCAGACTGTACTTGCAGATTTCAAAGAGTTAAACGATGATGGCGGTTTGGCTGGTGTGCGTCTGGCAGTAAAACCCTTTAAACCTTCAGGTACTCCCATTATTAGTGGAATCAGTATCGGTGGATCTTATGTAAGAGATTTTAATCAGTACTCACCTGCCAGAAAATGGGATGTGCAGAGGCCAAAATCGGTAGGATTGTATGATTATCTTATTTCGTTGAATGTGCCAGTAAGAGAGGCATTGGATACGGTGAGAAACACCGGACTGGGCGATCCCATAGAAGACGAATACAAATACTACAATGAACTGAATGCAAAGAAAGACGATGATGCTTACGGGTTGATCGGAGGAGATGTTGGTATTCCGATTATTGACAAAAAACTGCTTGGTGTAGAGATTTACGGGCAAGCCGCTATCCGTGATGATGGAAAGCATGGATGGGGTATAGGGGTGCCAGGAGTGGCTCTCAGAGCAGGTCCTATCTGGGCAAATTTAGAGTATCGTCACTCAGAGGGCAGATTCGAATTCAACCATTTCAACACTTACTATCTTGATGAACGTTTGACCAGAGATCCTGTGGTTCATACCAAAGAAGAGCTCTTGATATCAAATACTCTTAACGGCATTTATGGAAGGCTGGGTGCCAATATTGCTGGTATTCTGATACTGGATGGTTCTTATCAGCACCTGATAGGTAAGAAAAAAGACGGGGAAGAAAAAACTAAAGATCGACGGTTTGAAGCAGTTGCAGCCGCTGGTGAAATTATTACTCAGAAAATTCCTAAAATCAGCATGGCAGAATTCTACTACAACAAGTCTAATATTGGTTATCTGAAAGACAAATTCTTCGACAAAACTGAGTATATGTACTATGGATACAGGATCGGTTTTGATATTACCAGTGGTGCTACTCTGATTTGGGATTCCCGCTACGGGTTCAAACGTGATAAAAATGGAGATCTCGAATCCAATAACTTTATCAGTGTTCAGACTGCAATCACTTTCTGATCTGTTCATATAAGATTCCTGCGAAAAGCAGGAATCTATTATTCTGAAAAGGTATTCAGATTAGGATAAAAAATTCAGGTTCAGATCTTGCTTTTTGAAGAATTGAGATCTGTGCCTTGGGGCTCGGTTGCTTTTGTTAATGGTTAATGTGTGGATTTCTGGTGTTGTTACATGTTTTGGAGTTTAAATGAGTGATTTTTCACCCATGATGCGTCGCATTCGAGCTGAGAAATCTCTGAATTCAAAAATCCCAAAAAAAGGTAGAATCCGTCTTCTCTTAATCCTTCTTCTTTTTGGTGCTGCTCTTAAATTCGGTGGACCATTACTGGTTTCAAACGCTCAGAATTCTGTTTCAGGAACAGAGGTAAGGAAGCAATCTGTAAAGAAAGATCAAACTGCAGAGAAGAAGTCTGTTTCGGTTGATGAGTCTAAAAAAAAGAGCTCAATGATGAGTTTCTCCGAAATGGCGGCAATTCTGAAACAGTCTCCCTATGACATGTCAAAAATCAGTGACACCATTAATCATCTTCAGGACTCTCTGGTTTATCATTACAGCCTTGATTCCTCTTTGCAAAACCTTGGAAATCGCCTGATGAAAAGGTATAAGCCGCTTTATGGCGCAATTATCGCCATGCACCCGAATTCAGGCAGAGTACTTTCAATTGTCTCTTTTAAGCATGACAGCGTTTCTGATCTGGGTAATATCTCTTTCCGAAGCATCTTTCCTGCTGCATCAGTTTTTAAGACAGTTACTGCTGCTGCAGCTATTGAGGAGGCTGGTTTTGATGCCCAGAGTATAGTGAAGCATGTGGGCAGAAATCATACTCTTTACAAGTTTCAGTTGGAAAAAGAACCCGGCCAGTTTAATGAAATTACCCTGGAAAAGGCCTATGCTCTGTCTATCAATCCGGTTTTTGCCAAAGTAGGAATCTATTCATTGGGAAAAGGAAAACTGGAAAGCTTCAGCCACAAATTTGGTTTCAATACGGTGATTCCTTTTGAGCTGGAAATTGAGATGTCACAAATGGGCTCAGGTGATTCTCTTTTTGAACTGGCAGAGCTTGCTTCAGGTTTTAATCAGCAAACAACCATTTCACCATTGCATGGGGCTTTGATGGCCAGTGCTATTTCGGAGAATGGAAAGATGCCCTATCCGTTTGTGGTTGACAGCGTAACCAGAAAAGATAGTTGCGTCTATAAAGCACAAAACCGAGTATGGAAAACTCCCATCAAGGGACATACTGCCGGTGAACTGAGAAAAATGATGCAGTGTGTGTCAAGTTATGGCACTGCCCGCAAATCTTTCAAGTACATAAGGCAATCTGCCCGTTTTAACAATATCCAGTATGGGGGAAAAACCGGATCGGTTGACAAGGATGGAATCGGAAGAGTTGACTGGTTTGTCGGATTTGCCAGGGATCCCGCCGATTCCACTCAGAGAATCGCCGTCAGTGTGGTCACCGCCCATGGCGCATACTGGACGGTTCACTCCAGTTTTATCGCAGCCGAATATTTCAGGCATTATCTTAAATCGGTTCAGGATAAACAGAAAAAAGAAATGGTTGAGCAATCCGCAATCACATTAAATTATACTCCCGGCAAATTGGACCAGAAAACTCAGATGTAATATGCAAAATCAGAAATCTTTCAAATCCGCATTTGTTGCTTTAATAGGCAGACCTAACAGTGGCAAATCTACTCTGATGAACACCGTTTTACAGGAGCAGCTCTCTGTAGTAACTCCTCTTCCTCAGACAACCCGCCGTAATCTCAAAGGTATCCTGACTACCGATGACTTTCAATTGATTTTCGTAGACACCCCAGGTATTCACCAGGGCAAACATGTTTTCAATCAGTCCATGATAAAAGAAGCCCGTACCGTTCTTGAAGAACAGGGGATCGATATAATCTGCTACATTGTGGATCTTTCCAGAGAGTTCGGGGAGGAAGAAACAAGCATAGCCAACATGATCTCAACTTTAACTGCAAAAATATTGATAGTATTCAATAAAATCGATTTAGTCGATGTTCCCGAAAAAAAGATAAACCGTTTTTATGAGTTGTTTCCTCAGTTCTCGAAATTACCCCAAATACAGATCTCTGCAAATTTACCGGAAACCAGAGAGAAATTCCTGAATGCCCTCGATCCATTTCTCCCCGAGGGGCCCTGTTATTTTGATCCGGAGGAGCTTACAGATGCAAACCTGCGTTTTTTTGCCGCAGAGTTCATTCGGAAACAGATAATCCTTAACACCCGGGAGGAAGTTCCGCACGCCTGCTTTGTGGAGATCGAGTCTTACAAGGAAGATCAGGACAAACATCGTATTCATGCTACAATTCATGTGGAAACTGCCGGTCAGAGGGGAATAATTGTGGGCAAAGGGGGATCGATAATCACCAGAATCCGTAAAAACGCAGAAAAAGAGATGGCAGCGATGGTACAGATGCCGGTTTCCATCACTTGTCATATCAAAATATCCCCTAAATGGAGAGATAACGAGAGATTTCTCAAGTTTATGGGGCTACCTGCGAAGTAAACAGGGTTTAAAATTTTGTGCTATTCCATACTTTAAAAATTCATCAATGGCATACTCCTGCCACTGTGGGTCCAGTCCTAAGGAGAGATTATCCCAGAAATACCCGGCGATAAAGCCTCCTTCACCTTTCCATAGCATCTGAAGCATTTTGCGGGCTTCTGCGCGGATAAGCTGTTCGTTGCGAGACTGGAGAGTGGTATGGATATCGACCGGACACCAGAACGATACATGGAATTTATCCCGATACCTCTGGAGCACATCCAAGCCGATAGATCCAGGACTGTCGATCTGGATACAATCAATACCACTTGAGATCAGTTCCGGTATCCGCGCGACCTCCTGGAAAGAGTGCATGATTACTTTCAAATCCAGACTGTGGGCAAAATCGCAAAGTGATTTGATCCGTGGCCCGAATTCCTCTTTCCATAATGATGGACCTGGGGATAGCTGAGATGTTTCACCCAAATCCTCTATTATCATGACTCCGTCTGCACCGGCATCTTTAAACCCGTTGATCTGGGTTTTCAGAACAGAATCTATTCTATCGTGAAGATGACGGATAGTGTCGATATCGGTAATGACAAGTGATTGATAATTGTCCACGAGGGAGTTTGCAATCTCATAAGTACTGCCGGTCAATACACCTATATGCCAGAACTGTGGGGTATTTTGAAATGCATATCTGGTATTAAAATATAGGGCGTGGTTACTGAAGTCAGGGAATTGATAAGAGTCAATATCCTGGAGCTTCTGTAACCCGCCTTTGATAATTTTTCCTTTAGAACTGTAATTGGTTTTCTGCCATTCGTTACCCCACTCATCAACTCTTCTCCAATCCAGTTCACCAACTCGTTTCCATTCATTCTGTGGAGCAGAGATATGAATTCCTGTCCACACGAAATCAGAAGGGAAGAACGAGTGAGCAACCCTTGGAGGACATTGAAAATTCAAAGTTCGCTGTACAATTTCCTTACTGTTCATATAGGCTGCTGAGCGGCACGATGTGGTCGATATTGGACTTTACGTGCCAGTGATGGGCTCAAGAAAGCTACATACAATGCAGCCAACCCCACTATAGCATAGACAAATGGTGCTACTGTTCCGAAAATAGCTGCAACCAGATCAAAACCAAAAAAACCGATCAGTCCCCAGTTTATTCCACCAATAATTAGCAGCACAAGTGCTGTCCAGTCAAGAGCATTTAATGTTTTCATGCAACCTCCTTGTTACATTTATATTACGGGTGATTGACCCTTTCAGTTAAAGAATCTGCTTAACCGATTCAAAAACTTTCAGTAACTGGATACAATTTCGATTGAGTAACCTGCCATCAGCAGAAAAAGATAGTTTCGCACACTCGCTGCAGGTGCAGTGTTAAAAACATTGATTGCTCCAAGATTATAGCGAAAATCAAAGACCAGATTTCCGGGGCCTAAAGGAATGCCAAAGTCGATTCCGGTAGTCAATCCCAGATCTATGGTGTTGGTATAGCGCTCAAAAACCTCTCCCACAGTGACATCATCACCAATAATTGTTTCTACTACTTCTTGAGGGGCATCTGTCAGACGTGCACGGAACATCCAGGAAAGATATGGACCAAAGTATATTTGCGGTCGGAACAGTACCGGAATGGTAATCTTGGCAAGCCAGGGCAATTGAAGATAATCAGCAAACACATCGAATGAAAACTCTTCACCATCTATGCTTCCTTCCCAGTTCTTCCCTCCTCGCATATAGTTAATTTCTGTCTGAACGGAAAAAAGATCCGGCAGAAGGTTACGGGTGTTGAATAAACCTACTGTAAACCAGTACAGATTCTGTTCGTCAAGGTTTGGAATTTCACTTCTGAGCCGCCCGTTCAGATTATCGGAACCATCACCCCAGAAATTGGAGATGGTGAAACCTCCTTTGATCCCGATTGTTTTATCTTGTCCATAGAGACACGCCCAACAACCAAAAATGATCACCATTAAAGCCACTGCCTTCCTCATACTGCCTCCTTTTTTCAAAACAGGGTTTTATCAGGAAAAAAAAGAGCGCAAAGTATGTGCCTGTATTGGGCAAATTTTCACTCAATAGAGTTCACTTGCATTCCCCCCCTAGTCCATACTATATTGACTACCATGAAAAAATTAGAACTGCTTATGGATGAACATGCCCTGGATCTGGCATTAACCCGCATCACTCATCAGATACTGGAAAGAAACAAGGATCTGAATAATTTCGGCATTGTGGGGATGCAGACCAGAGGAGTCTATCTGGCTTCACGCATTGTTAAAAAAATCAATGAATTGGAAAGAAAGTCCCTGATACCGGGAATCCTGGATGCCACCCTTTACCGCGATGATTACCGCACCGCTTTCAGGCATCCGGAAGTTAAAATCACCGATATACCTTTTGATATCAGTGGTATGAATCTGGTGCTGGTTGATGATGTCCTTTTTACAGGAAGATCAGTCAGAGCGGCTCTTGATGCACTGATGGATCTGGGGAGACCCAAAACGATTCAACTGGCAGTTCTGGTTGATAGGGGAAACCGCGAACTGCCCATCAGAGCAGATTATGTGGGAAAGAAAATAACTACTTTGCGAAATCAGGAAGTCTCTTTAAAAGTTAAAGAGATCGATAGCGAGGATTCATTATGGCTTATGGAACTGGAGGAAGGTGACTGATCAATGGGACTTCACATCCAGCATCTGCTAGGACTGGAGGGCGTTTCCAGAGAAGATATCACTCTGATTCTTGACACTGCTGATTCTTTTTACGAAGTTCTCCAAAGAGAGATTAAAGTCGTTCCCACACTCAGGGGAAAAACCGTTGTCAATCTATTCTACGAAAACAGTACCCGCACCCGAATCTCTTTCGAATTGGCTGAAAAACGGCTGAGTGCAAGCCCGCTAAACTTTTCTGCAGCCACAAGTTCTGTAAACAAAGGAGAGACTCTCAGAGATACCATCCGCAATATCGAAGCCATGAAAATCGATATGGTGGTGGTACGGCACGCCTCTGCGGGAGTTCCCCTGTTTCTTACAAAATGTACAGATGCAGTAATTATCAATGCCGGCGATGGACTTCATGAACATCCTACCCAGGCGCTTCTGGATATCATGACCATCCGGCAGAAGCTGGGCAAACTTGAGGGGCTTAAGGTGGCAATCATCGGTGATGTATTCCATAGCCGTGTGGCTCGTTCCAATGCCTGGGGAATGAGCACCATGGGGATGAATGTGGTTCTGTGCGGTCCCCCCACTTTGCTTCCTCAGCATAGAGAAAGTATGGGAGTACCGGTTACCGATAATCTGGAAGAAGCACTGGATGGGGCAGATGTGATCATGCCTCTGAGACTGCAACTGGAACGACAGGCCAGCGGTGCATTTCCCACTATTCGTGAATACAGAGATCGCTATGGGCTGGATCTCGAAAAATTATCTGCTCTTTCCAAAGATGTTCTTATTATGCACCCCGGACCAATTAACAGAGGAATCGAACTGGCTTCCGATGTTGCCGATGGACCAAAATCTGTAATACTGCAGCAGGTTACCAATGGAGTAGCGGTTCGTATGGCGGTGCTTTATCTGCTCGGAGGCGGTGAAAATGGTTAAAAAACATGGCAGTACGGTTTATTATCCCTTTAACGGATCAAAAAAGGCACAGCCGATTCTGCTTATAAATGGAAGGCTTATCGATCCGGTAAATAACCTCGATGGCATCTATCATTTGCTAATAGAAGATGGCAAAATCAAATCTATCTCCGAACAAATACCTGCTTTCAGTTCCGATATTCAAACTATCGATGTCAGAAACAAGTGGGTCGTTCCAGGCCTGATGGACATGCATGTGCATCTGCGGGAACCTGGAAGAGAGGACAAGGAAACCATTGCCACAGGAACACAGGCTGCTGCTGCCGGCGGATTTACTTCTGTAGCCTGCATGCCTAATACCACCCCTGCGCTGGATGAAGAGTCAAAGATCAGATACGTCATTCAGCATGGTGAAGACTGTCCCTGCAGAATCTATCCTATCGGGGCCATAACCAAGGGGCTTGAAGGTGAAGAGCTTGCTCCTATGGGTGAAATGGTAAAGACTGGAGCCAAGGCCGTGTCTGATGATGGTAAATCGGTTGCAAAGCCCAACCTGATGAGAAATGCCCTCAATTATTCCAAATCTTTTAATATCCCGGTTATCTGCCATTGTGAAGATACTGCGCTGAGTCAGAAAGGTCACATGAATGAGGGAATTGTCTCCACCAGACTTGGCATAAGGGGAATTCCTGCCATTGCAGAGGAGATCATTGTTGCCAGAGATCTTCTTCTTGCAGAATACACTGGTGCCCGGGTACATATCGCTCATGTGTCTACCGCAGGATCGGTTCGACTTATTCGTGATGCAAAAAGCCGTGGAGTCAAAGTCACCTCCGAAACATGTCCGCACTATGTTACTCTTATCGATGAAGATGTGGGGCCATACGATACCAATAAGAAAATGAACCCACCGTTGCGCACTGCTAAAGACAGGGATGCTGTGATTGCAGGACTGGTTGATGGCACAATCGATGTCATTGCCAGCGATCATGCGCCCCATGTATCAGAGGAAAAGGATGTGGAATTTGATGCAGCAGCTTTTGGGGTGATCGGACTGGAGACATCGGTGGGTATAGTGATGACCTATCTGGTGGCAAAAGGGATTCTCTCTCCCTCCGATATGATAAGAAAGATGAGTGTGGAGCCAAACCGTATCATGGGAACCGCAGGCGGAACACTTTCTACAGGTGCAATCGCAGATATTACCATAATCGATCCTGAAGCAAACTGGGTGGTTAATCCGCAGCATTTCTTCTCAAAATCCCGTAACACTGCTTTTAATGGCTTTTCGCTCAAGGGTTACGCATGGATGACTATTCTTGGTGGACAAATCGTGTTCAGGAGAGAAGGGTAGAAAAACTGAATATCGAATATCGAATAGTCAGACTGCTAATCATATCACCATGTGATAGTCCCAAGTAGTGAACTGGAAATTACGATGATTAACCGCTGTTTTCCCATTTTTAGTCTGCTGTTTCTGTCCTATGCTGCCGGTTCACATGCGGAAAAATCTTCTGATTCTGTATCCATTATTATAAAGCATGCAAAATCCCAGACAGAGGTTACCAGGTATTATGATCCATCTTATGTAAAGCTGGATTATCCCGGAGGAGATGTTTCACCGGAGCGGGGTGTCTGCACCGATGTGATTATCAGGGCATTCAGGGCAGTAGGGGTGGATTTGCAAAAAGAGATACACGAGGATATGAAGAGGAATTTTGAGAGCTATCCAAAGCTTTGGGGGCTTAAGAAACCAGATCCCAATATTGATCATCGGCGAGTACCCAATATAGTGACATTTTTAACCAGAAGAGCCAAGGCGGTAGAAGTTTCCCAAGAGGGGAGTGATTATCTTCCCGGAGATATTGTTGTGTGGAAGATTCCGGGGGATCTTGATCATATAGGTCTGGTGGTAGATGTGCGTGTGCGCAATACCGACCGATTTGCGGTTGTACACAATATCGGCAGAGGTGCACAGGTAGAGGATGTTTTGTTTGAATATAAGATCACCGGGCATTTCAGATATTTTGGGGAAAGCACGAATTCTAAATTCTAAATCCGAAATACGAAACAGGATGGGGAAGCAGGATAGGGAAAGGACGAAAGCCTAAGCACTATCTCAGAAACCATGCACGATTTTTTCTCTTCTTATTTCTTGTTCTTGTTTCGGATTTCGAATTTTCTT
>JAAYPC010000177.1 GCA_012519985.1 Fibrobacter sp. | reverse complement strand
GGATAAATGCGAATCATTCGAAGATTTTCTCAAAATGCTAAAAGCTTCTAAAGATGACAAACAGAGCATGTTTGAACCCGGCTACTGGATCATCGGGAGTCCCCAATTTACTAAAGATGCACTGAAAAAAGATGAAGAGAAAAGAATTCGAATGGCCAATTACAAGCGATATGGCTGGGATCATGACCAACTGGCAGAGTTTGTCTTTTCCCGATTTCCTGTCTCGGTTGATAATATAAAAAGAAGAGGAAGGAATAATGCACTATCAGATGCTCGCAAGCTATACTGCTATTTTGCGGTCACTATTCTTGAGATGACAACTCTAAGTACGGCAGCAAAACTGAATATAACCAGTACTGCAGTGTGTAGATTGGCAAAACTTGGGAAGGTTGTTGCAGAAAGGAAGGGGATAGTGCTGCCTGTTCGTTAAGGGAAATAATTATAGTTGCCGTTCTCAATGGTTAAAAAAAATGCGAAAAAGCGAAATGATTTGATTTTTTTTAGAAGATCTTCTTTTGCTAAATATCAGGCCTGATGCTGTGATTTAAGATAAGTTGATGCTGTTTTTGGGGTTAGAAGTCTTGCTTGTCAGGAGTACAGTTTGCTTCGGAAGTGGAAGGAGGAAACTGTATTTCTTCCTTCCATTTTTTTATTCTCCATAGAATAGCCGAAGACCTTTACAATTACTTATGTTCTCCCAGAAAATTCTCCACTTGAGAGATAAATTCCTTAGTTTTGGTTTTGGATGATTATGGATACCCTTTCGAGATTAGAACAGCTCATTTGAGATGGTGACGGGGGAACCATATCGCTTTATCGAAGTGTAACCCCAGGATACAATCAATACATTGATCTACCAATCGATACAATAGTTGTAGCGCAATCTTCATTTAAAGATTAAGTACCAAATATTCCCCCGATTAGTTCATAGGCCAGATTCGGGTGCTTCTTTCCTAAATGGTGACGGAGGAACTAGATAATCTTATCAAAGCGTAACCTCAGGATTCAACTAATGTGCTGATCTATATGCCCATGTAAAAGTTGTGGTGCTGTCTTCCATTTAAAAAAATAAGTACCAAATTTTCCTCCGAGTAACTCAAAAACCAACAACCACAAACCCCAATCCGCAAAATCTTCCCAATTCCACTACTAACCCACAAATGACTTTCTGCCCTCATAAAAATTTTCATCAATACCTGCAGATTAATGTTACAATAATCCGAGAAAACCGATTATAGTCATTGTTGTTTACACATTCTAAAAAATGATGTATTATTTTAACCGGTAACACTATGAATGTAATAGAACTTAGAAATGTATCCAAGTTTTACCGCAAGGATTTCTGGGCTCCCAGGGTATCTGCTGTCACCGAGCTGACTATTTCCGTGAAAAAGGGAGTAATAACCGGTTTTGTTGGTCCAAACGGTGCAGGTAAGACTACCACTATAAAGATGATCATGGGACTGATCAAGCCCTCTGAGGGCAAAGTCACTATTTGTGGAAAAGATGCGTTTCTGCCTGCATCCCGCAATGGAGTCGCTTATCTCTGTGAGCAGCCCTACCTTTATGCTCATCTTACAGTATTTGAGACTCTGAAATTTGCCGCAGATCTTTTGGCATTGCCTCCAAAATCGATTGCAGATGAGATAAAAAGAGTATTATCGATCGTTGAATTATCTGAAAAAAGCAATATGAAGGTAAAAGAGCTTTCAAAAGGAATGCAGCAGCGTCTGACGATGGCCTCTGCGCTGTTAGGTGATCCGCAGATTCTTATTCTGGACGAACCGATGAGTGGCATGGATCCCCCAGGAAGGAGGCTATTCCGCCAATTGTTCAACGATTTGGGTAATAAGGGGAAAACGATCTTTTTTAGCACTCATGTGCTTGATGATATAGAATCGGTCTGTGATGAAGTCATAGTGCTCTCCAAAGGCAAACTTGTTTTTTCTGGTGAGGTGAAAACTCTTCTTGGCAGAGGTTTTTTGGGAACCGAAATGGTGGTTTCTGAGCTTAAGGAGCAGGATATTCCAATTTTAATGCAATATGGATGTGTGATGGGTGATTCGGATGGTGATCAACAGCACCTGTTTCTGCCTGCAACCTGCAATTTGTTGAAGGTGCAGAATTTCCTTTTTGAAAAACAGACGGTGCTTCTTTCAATCAATAGGCGGGCAAAGTCTATGGAAGAGCTTTTATATCACAATTCGGATGCAGGAGTGTTATGATGAGAGCATTTATCACCATAGCAATAAATACTTTCAGGGAAACAATCCGCAACAAAGTCCTTTATAATATTCTTCTTGCAGCTGGTGTGGTTCTCTTTCTTTCGATGTCTTTTGGGGATCTATCAATTTTTTCCAGGGTACAGGTCATGGCAGATTTTGGTTTGACCACCATGTCAATCACCGGTCTTCTGCTGGCAGTCTTTATTGGTGTAGGTATGCTGGGAAAAGAGATCTCTTCAAAAACAATTTATATGGTAGTTACTAAACCGGTTTCCAGAGAAGCATTCATAACCGGAAAGTTCGCAGGCTTATTTGTTATTCTGGTGCTTAATCTGATTCTTGTAGGGTTGGTATTTTTACTCTCGATTCATGTTCTTGGATCAGCAATAAAGTTTAAATTGGGTTGGGCAGTTCTTCTTATTATTATGGAGATGGGGGTGATGGTTTCGGCTTCTCTCTTTTTTTCCACCTTCAGCACACCGACTCTGGCTGCGATTTTTACCATCGGCTTTTATATTTGCGGTCATTTGAATGATCTGGTAGGTATCGGTGCTGAACAGAAAAACAACCTGCTGTGGAGTGGTGCACTCAAGGTAATCTATTATATGCTTCCCAATCTGGAGCATTTCAATATCCGCACGCAGGTGGTTTATAATCTGGGCATTCCACAGGGGTATATTTTTACTGCCGTTTGCTATGGGGTCCTTTACATAGCCTTGTTTTTGATTTTATCTATAATGTTCTTTTCGGAAAAGGACTTATGAACCGGATAACGATATTTGTGCTGCTGGTGACTGTATCAGCCGGAATAATTTTTTTTCAAAACCAGCTGAGTGAATATGGCGGACAGAAAATAAGAGAAGATAGAATTACCATTGTACCCAAAGATGAGCGTATAAAAGCAGGCTTACTGGGTTTTGAGACCACCTTTTCTCATATACTCTGGATTAAGACGGTACTTTATTTTGGAAGCCACTATTCAACCGATAAAAACTATCCCTGGATAGTGAAGATGGTGGATCTGGTAACCCGATTGAATCCTCAATTCTACCCCGCGTATGAATTCGCTGGTGTAATGCTTCCGGAATTGTGCAATAATCCTGATGCAGCAAGAGTTATTCTGGAAAGGGGACTTTTTCACATCGGTGATAAAAAATGGAATGTACCGTTTTATCTTAGTCTGCTCTATTACAAATATTATGATCAGCAGAAAATTGCTGCAGACTATATGGCACTGGCTTCCAGGGTTCAAGGGGCACCTGCAGATAAGCTTGCCGGAATTGCATCTGCCATGTATACCAGGGCCGGATTCAGAAATAGCGCGGAAGAGATTCTGATTTTGACCCATCAGGCTAGTGAGAATCCGGAAGTCCGTTCTCATCTGGCATTAAAAATCAAACAGTTTCATAGCCAGTGGAAAAATGAGCAGAGAAACAATTAATTGATTGGATTGGTAAATATAAAAATGATTCTTATTAAACGCTTGAATTCCAGAGCGCTTTGGCTGTATACTTTTAATTAGAGTACGCATCTGTTAGGTACCTGAGTTGTGAAAGGAGGTATTGCTCCGGCAGGTGTATTTGTAGAAGGCATAGATATTTTTTAAATTAACTTTATAGAGGAGGTTTCGTATGGCCCGTAAAAATAGGGGTTTTACATTAGTTGAGTTGATGGTTGTTATAGTGATCATGGGTGTTCTGGCAGTGCTTGCTATTCCCAAATTAACCGATGTTATCACTAAAGCAAAAATCAGCGAGATTCCCATTGTTATGGGGTCCTGGGAACATGCACAATTGGCATATATAGCAGAAACAGGTACTTGTGCTGATAGTATTGGAAAGTTAGCCTTTGATCCAGACAGCAGCAAGTGGTTTCAATATGAACAGACGGAAGGCGCTGACGATCACGCAACTTACGAGGCATCGGTAATATCCGGGAAAAAAGTCGGAAAATTTGACGAAAACAGCAATGCTGTATCCAGCACCATTAATGATTCATCTAAAATAAACCACGATAAAGGTGATTTTGCAAAATACCTGGTTAATTTCTGAGATCCATTTATTTCTTATAAAAAGGTCTGTGTTGTAAAGCAATACAGACCTTTTTTGCTTTCATCTAAATCTGAGGGAATCTTTTGAACGGTTTAGCTTGCCATCATTATTTGCTGTTCTACTGCTCTTAAACCTTATTACCTCTTATAATTTTAGTATTCGCCAATAAATAGGGATTGTGCTTTATTCATCACCAAGAATCTTTCGCTCAAGATTATAGAGTTTTGAGTACCTGAATAAAAAGGTTTTGACTTTTCCGGTATATGATTCTATTTTCAATAACTACAATAGTTCTGGCAGCGTAGCTCAGTCGGTCAGAGCAGTGGAATCATAATCCACGTGTCGGGGGTTCGATTCCCTCCGCTGCTATCCCCCTTCTTTCAGAACAATTGCCCTATGTCTCCCGCTTCAATAACCGAAAAAATTTGTGGTTTTTGGCGCTCTTATTTATCCCCTGGGAAATCGGTATTAGTTGCGGTGAGTGGGGGGAGCGATTCTGTGGCATTAGTTTTCCTGCTTAATGAATTGCGGGAGAAACTTAAGCTGGGAAAGCTAGCCGTGGCTCACATTAATCATGGACTTAGAGGTGAGGAGTCCGATGAGGATGAGCAGTATGTGCGTAGAATCGCATCTGATCTGAATCTACCATTTTTCCTGAAACGGCTGAGTGGGCGCAGTCTCAGTGACCCCGGAATAGAGCAGTGGGCCAGGCAGGAACGCTACCTTTTTCTTCATTCGGTTTGCCAAAGCAGTGATTTTGATTTGATTGCTACAGGCCACACTGCTGATGATCAGGCTGAGACTTTGCTTTTTAGAATGATGCGAGGGGCAGGTATTAAAGGGATGCGCGGAATACTTCCGGTGAGGGAAGACAGTGTGGTAAGGCCGCTTTTATTCAACACAAAAAAAGAGCTTATCGATTGGCTAAATTCAAAAAAAATTGTATATAGAATCGATTCTTCCAACAGCGATACCTCTTTAAGCCGTAATTTTATCCGTCATGAGCTTCTTTCGGTTATTACTGGTTATCACCCTGATGCGGTTCATCGGTTGACCATGCTCTCGTTGCAGATGCAGGATGCCTGGACAGTTATTGAGAAGAATGTTCATTCCTGGATTGAGCAATTTGTGCTTGAAGATGTTGATGAGAGATTTACAGTAAACACAAAAGGATTTCTGGACAAGGAGATCGCTTCTGAAGCACTGAAATTTCTTTTTGAGAAACATGGCATTCCGGCAAACCGTTTTCATATCAGGAGCGTATTTGAGAATATAAAGCGTTCCAGAACATTTTTATTGCCTGGAAGGTGGCAGTATAATCCTGTCAAAGAGGCTGTTTTTTTTCAGAAAGAAAACGGTGCTTGTGAAGAACTATTCTGCAGAATCCCTATCCCCGGTAAGGTCCGGTGTGAAGAGCGAAACATCGGATTCACCATTACAGAAGTCAGAGATTGGGAGCAAAGGGACAATGAAAATAGCTGGTCGGTTTTTATGGATAGAGATGTTATTGATGGTGATACCCTGATTTATCGAAGGGTTAATAACGATGACGTTTTTTGTCCTTTTGGGCGTTCCGGTCCTACCAGTGTTATTCGGTTTCTGGCAAAACAGGGTTTCCCCAAGGTGATTCGTTCCAGGGCTGGTGTTGTGGTGGATGGCAGCAATAAGGTTTTATGGATACCAGGAGTCCGGCTTAATCAGCTTTGTGCAGTGAGCAAAAACAGCCGCAATATAGTAAAAATCGCTTCGAAAACCCTTGGTAATAATATATAATCCTATGTTGATTTAAAACGTTCAGTATCGGTGGAGAGGGTTTGGAAAATTACCTGATCAGTTTATCTTACTTAGCGATCGATTCAGGTGTTAAAAAACTGTAAAATAGTCCCGGAATAGAACCGTAGTTTAGAACCGTTGATTCTGGAGCAGTATGTCATGGGAGGATCCTGGGGTAAGGCAGACTTTTTTGCTGGTGATCCTGAATATATGCTCAGGAAAAACGAAATGTATACGATGTGCACACTTTTTTCAGGGCACTTTGATTAAATCTGCTGCATTAACAGTATCGGGAAGAAGACAAGTCACTTTTTAGAGGAAATTGCTGTTGCAGGCGGTTAACTGGTATGGTAGTTTTTAACATTTAACAGTAAATCTGGATAATATTTTTTACATTTTTCATATTCGGAGGACTCGTTGACACTGGAAGACAAAAAGCAGAAAGGCGGAGATTCCCGTCAGGCTTCTTCTGCGGGTCGCAGAAAACAGAAAGACAATGACGGTGGAAAAAAGGGCCGCAGGGACCCTGGCAAGACCATTCTGATGTGGCTGGCAATTACGGTTGCAGTGATATTTGCTTTGCGATCTGTCGAAGGATACGGAACCCAGAAAGAGGTAAAGCTTACTTACAGTCAGTTTCAGGAGGTATTGGCAAATCCTGAGATTAAAATTGTCGAAGCTAATATAGTACAGAAAGGACTGAACAGGGCGGTTTTTTATGGCGAGGTTGAAGATCCCTCATCTCTTCTTAAGATCGAGACCTTGAAGAAGAATGTTCCTATAAATAAGAACTTTGTGGTAAATCTTCCGTTTGTTGATTCAGAGATGCTTGCCTCATGGGAAAAGGCTGGATTACAGTATACTTTTGAGCAGGAGAAGATGAACTGGGGAGATATTATGATAAGTATACTTCCCTGGGCCTTGATGATTCTTTTCTGGCTCTTTATGATTCGACAGATGCAGGCCGGGCAGAAGGGTGTTTTTTCCTTTGGCAAGAGTCGGGCGAAACTTCATGCCATGGATCGTCCTCAGATCACCTTTGCCGATGCAGCGGGCGTGGAAGAAGCAAAAATGGAGCTTCAGGAGATTATCGATTTTCTTAAAGATCCAAAAAAGTTCAAACGTTTGGGTGGAAAGATTCCTAAAGGAGTTTTGCTTTTGGGGCCTCCGGGAACCGGTAAAACCCTTCTGGCACGATGTGTTGCCGGTGAAGCCGGGGTACCGTTTCTTTCAATGAGTGGATCGGATTTTGTAGAAATGTTTGTGGGTGTCGGTGCTTCACGGGTTAGAGACCTTTTCGAGACAGCCAAACGCAATTCCCCCTGTATCATTTTCATTGATGAGATTGATGCCGTGGGACGTCAGCGGGGTGCTGGATTGGGAGGCGGTCATGATGAACGTGAACAGACTTTAAACCAGATGCTTGTGGAGATGGATGGCTTTGAGGTGAATTCCGGTGTTATACTTATCGCTGCTACTAACCGTCCCGACGTTTTGGATCCTGCGCTTTTGCGGCCCGGACGTTTTGATCGGCAGATCGTGGTTGATATACCGGATGTGAAGGGGCGCGAGGGAATTCTCAAAGTGCATACTAAAAATATTCCTCTGTCACCTGATGTGGAATTAAATACTATTGCTCGTGGTACTCCAGGTTTTGTAGGTGCCGATCTGGCAAATCTGGTCAATGAGGCGGCACTTATGGCAGCCAGATTTGGTCAGGATGTGGTGACTATGCTTGATTTTGAAGAAGCAAAGGATAAGGTCATGATGGGTGCTGAACGTAAGAGTATGGTTCTTTCGGATAAAGAGAAAACTCTGACCGCCTATCATGAGGCAGGACATGCGATATGCAATATTTATTGTGAAGAGGCTGATCCCTTGCACAAGGTCACTATCATTCCACGGGGACGTGCTTTGGGTGTCACTTTCTCTCTTCCCTGGGAGGACAAGCACAGCTATACAAAGCAATATATTCTGGATAAGATATGTATCATGCTGGGTGGACGGATGGCTGAGGAGATGATCTTTAGTCATCAGACGACCGGCGCTGCCAGCGATATTAAGCAGGCTACCAGTCTGGTAAGGAAACTGATCTGTGACTATGGAATGACCGAGGAACTTGGACCAATTAGCTATGGTGAAAAAGATGAGCAGATTTTTCTGGGAAGAGAAATCTCCCGTCACCGCGATTATTCCGACAAGACAGCAGAAGCAATCGATTCTCTGATGCGAAAGATAATCGAAGAGCAGTTACAGCGTTCCAGGGACATCCTGAGTGCTCACAAGGATCAGCTTGAATGGCTTGCTCAGGCTTTGCTTGAACATGAGCTTCTGGATCGTGAAGAGATAATGAAAGTTATTAATGGTGATACTCTTCAAACTGCCAAAAAGAGCCGAACCTACATTCGGCAAACCAGTGCGGTAACCGCTGAGGCCGAACCTGTGGCCGCACCAGCGCTGGATGGTATGGCTTCAGATGAAGCACCAGAGAAAACCAGTGTATAACTGCTTCTTATAGATACTTCAGATAATTCTTTTAAAGGACTTTGGCCTTCTGATGGGCTGAGGTCCTCATCTGTTTATGGAAACAATATTATGAAAGACCAAAACGAAATCAATTTTACCGGGAAGTCTTTTTCCCTAATGGGGATAGTAAATATTACTCCGGACTCTTTTTATGATGGTGGCCGGCATAATAGTGTTGATGCTGCTGTGGAGCATGCATTACAACTGGTCGATCAGGGAGCGGATATAATAGATATCGGAGGGGCTTCCAGCCGTCCTGGTGCTGCTCAGATAACTCCTTCAGAGGAGTTGCATAGAGTTCTTCCTGTAGTAGAGAAAGTCGTTCATTACTTTAAGGGTCCTGTCAGTGTCGATACTACCTGGTCAGAAGTTGCAGAAGCGGTGATCGATGCAGGGGCATCCTGGATTAACGATATCAGCGCCGGACGTTATGATGAACGACTGATTTCTTTGGTGGCAAGACGTGAATGTACCGTAGTCTTAATGCATAGCAGGGGGACACCCCAGACAATGCAGCAATGTGTGTCCTATAAAGATGTGACTCTGGAAGTTAAAAGTGAACTGTTGGAAGCGGTAACCACTTTTATAAAAACAGGTGTTAAGAGGGATAAAATAGTGATTGACCCGGGGATTGGTTTCGCAAAAACTGCCCGGCAAAATATTAGGTTGCTTCAAGATGTATCGGAGTTTCTCAGCACTGGATATAGGGTTCTTATTGGGACATCACGGAAATCTTTTATCGGCACGATTACCGGAAAAGAGGTTGAACAGAGGCTTTGTGGAACATTGGGGACCGTAGCTTCTGCTTTTATAAGGGGAGTGCGTTTGTTCAGGGTACATGATGTGAAGGAAACAGCAGATTTCCTGAAGGTATTTTCAGTTATTGAAAATAGCTTGCCAATAGACCATTTTTGATAGAGTTTTTTCAGGAAATAGTAACTGCGGCGGTATTGTGCAAAAGCGTTTAAATGAAAAATCTGAGAAACCCCGGAAAAATTGGGTTAAATATGTGATTCTGCTATTGCTGCTACTTTTATTATTGTTCTTATTGCTTCGTTTTTTATCCATTCAATCACAGAGGGGAAAGGCTGATTTAACTTCAGTATCGGATTCTTCAAGTTTTGTAACAGATACCATTAATGATACGGTCACAGATACAATAGATTCATTAGCAGTGGATAGTTGCAGACTGCAGGATTCATTAGCTTCTTTGCAAGAACGGCTCGATTCACTGGAAAGGGTCAAGGCAAAGAAAAAAAGCACTATTCCCGCTAAGAAAACCGATACAGTGGTACAACAGGACACAGTAAAGCGGGACAGTACGACTGCGGAGGATAGTTCAGATTCAGTTGTTGTTGATTCTTTGGCAGATTTGTGTGCTAAGGATACAGTGGCTCTCTGGGTTTATCCGGAGCCCTCTGGAGGGCTACACCGAAAAACGATTTCTGTATCTATGATTTCCAACAAGGAATGTAATATTTTTTATCGCTTTATCGGTGATGAGCAGTGGGTGAGCTATTCGGGAGAAAAAATAAGTATTGATTCGACATCTACTTTACAGTATAAGGCAACAGATTCCTGCGGTAATCAGATGCAATTAAGGGAGGAATATTATGAAATTGAGGTTTCTGATAAAGAATCTCCCTGTTTGCCCGGGATGGAGTTGGTGAAGTTTGGGAACTCTGAATTCTGCATAGATCGTTATGAGTGGCCTAACAAGAAAGGTGTTATTCCTGAGTCCTATATATCATTGTATCAGGCCATGGATTCGTGCTATTCGGTCGGGAAGCGGTTATGCACATCTGAAGAGTGGATGTTAGCCTGCAGCGGGCCTCATACCTGGTCTTACCCTTACGGGCAGGTATATGAACGATATGCCTGTGCCACTCATGAAAAGAAAGTCTCCGTTTCCGGGAGCAGGCCCGAATGCAGGAGCTTTTTTGGTGTTTACGACATGTCAGGCAGTCTTCTGGAATGGACCAGCACCAGAGCGGAAGCGAACCGGCATTTTTATTATGTGATGGGGGGGTTCTGGGAGAGCGGACCCCAGAGTGGATGTTCTGAAAAACGGTATAGCTATTTTCCTGAAAACCAGCATAATCCAGTGGGATTTAGATGTTGTTCCGATTTGCCAGATCGATCCGGTGATATAAAAAAGGTCCAGAAAGGGAGCAAGCGCTAAATTGTATAAATATTGCTCTTTACCATTTATACTTTTCTGTGCCTTGTTTTTCTCGGTATCTGGGCAGGGGTTAAAGTATGAGACGCCCAGAATTGAGGGGTTTCATCCTCTTGATGAAGAGCCCTTCGCTCCTTCTGCACTCACTTCAGAAAATCCGGTGATATTGAAACTGGAATTCAACCAGCAAGAGAAAGTATTTAAAGACACGGCAATTATTGATTTTGAGAAACGTCAGATCACTTTCAGACGTTATGATGATCTGGGGTTCAGGCTCTGGGAGTATCATTACAAGGAGTTAAGCGATTATCTTCTGGCCAGAAGAAACTATGCTCTTCTGAAGGGTTGGAAGGCTGGAATTTCGGTTTCCAGAAATGATGCTGCCAGTTCTAAACAATCTGTGATGAAATTTCAGTGGGAGATGCCGGTTCATTATCCTTCATGGGCACAGCGGCTTATTGGTACTGATCCTCCAAGATTAAGCATAAATGGTTCGCTTACTATCAGGATGGGTTTTGATAATTCAACCATCGTGGAATCCTCTGTAGACACAGACCATGAGTCTAACACTGGTTTTGATTTTCAGGTGGACTATCAATTTAGTATCAGTGGAAGTATTGGGCGGTTGATCTCCATTAATATCAGTGCAGACAATCAGAATGAATTTGCCATATCAGATGTTTTTAAAAATTTCAAGATTCATTATAAAGAGTCTACACCAGGAGAACTGGAAGATGAGATTATTCAGGAGGTGGAGGCTGGTTGGACTGGTTTTCAGATGCCGGGAACGGAATTATCCGGATATTCTGAGAGTAATGAGGGCCTTTTTGGTATTAAGGTCCGCTCACAACTGGGTCCGCTTTCGCTTACTTCTGTCATTAGCCACGAACGGGGTGAAGCGGTAAAGTCCACATTTTCTCCTAATCAGGGAAGTGAAGAACGGGTTTTAACAGAAGAGGATTATATCCTCTATAAATATTATTTTCTTGATAACAGGTATCGAAGATTATATAACCGCAAGTATGCCATAAATGGTGCCAGACCCACTTCCATTCCTGAGGTGGATACTCTGATTGTGTGGAGAAGTGTCAAGTCTGGTGATATGTTAATTGATACTGCCACATTGGAGGATGATCCCCAACGACAGGGATTCGTGCGGCTCTACAGAGATCGTCATTATTACCTAAATGAAACCGAGGGATGGATACGCTTTGCGGATACTCCTGACATAAGCAACTGCTTTATTGCCATTTACCTCAGAGCCAGAGATCCTTCTTTTAATAAAGGTAGTATAATTAGTGCTACTGAAAATGATACTATCTGGAATCTTTGGGTCCTCAAACCTAAAGATCCAATCGATTCGGCAGGTGCAGATCTTGACACTTCACGCTTTTATCTGATGTGGAGAAATGTGTATGAGCTGGATGCAATCAATTTGACCGATTCCAAATTCAGAATCGTACAGAAGACCATTGATGATGACAATGAGAGGGAAGAAAACGAAAACAGCGTTAAATTCAGCGATGTTCTGGGGATATCTGTAAACGGTCAGATGTCATTGGACAAACCCTATATCTTCGACAAGAACAATGGTTATCTAATATTCCCCCCTTATGATACTTCATTTTTTGGTAATGAACCTTTCAGAAATCCTGCACTTGGAAATTACGTGGATTCTACCATTTATAAATGCAGTAAGGAGGTGCTGCATCGGAGTCCTTATGACCCTTATTATAGAATTTATACAACCAGCTCAACAAAGCAGACAACCTTTAATCTGGGCTGGGATGTAATGGAGGGAGAGGTTGTTAAGGCAGATGGTACGATACTGCAGAGAAATGTCGATTATATTCTGGATTACAGCTCCGGAGAAATGGAACTGGTGTCTCCATATGCCAAAAATGCAGAGAAAATCACTGTGGAGTATCAGAGATCGGCTATGTTTGTGCCTGAAAAAAAAGTGTTTTTTGGGACCAGAGGAGAATTGAAACTGCCATTTATCAGTGATGGTTCGTTTGCCGGATTGAGTTTCCTTTATCAGAATGTTAAAGTAAATGATAAGATCCCACAACTCGAACAAGAACCATATAATAAGGGTCTGCTTGATTTTAATATCAGAATCGACCTTAATCCGGAATGGATGACCAGTCTGATTAATAAAATTCCTCTGATTAATACTACTGCAGAATCCAAAATGGTTCTGGATATAGAGTATGCCAGATCTTTCATGAATCCAAACCCTGAGGGTGAAGCTTATGTCGATGATTTTGAGGATAGTAAACTGTATTCGACATTGCCAATACATGCAAACGGGTGGTATCAGGCCAGTCCACCTTTTATTGATTCACTTACTCCTGATTCTTTGCATCGTTATCCACCAGCCTGGGATTTTTACTGGTTTACTCCTACCGAGAGGGATCATCAATATCGGATTCTGGTTCGTGATATAAAAGATCTTAATACTAAAGTGGTTACCACTAGTGCAAATGATTATGAGACTCTACTCAGATTGCATTGTGTCCCATCACCCCATCCCAAATATAATCATCGGTACTATAGCACCTGGGCAGGAGTAATGACTCCAGTGTATATAAAGGATAAAACTGAAGAGCAGTATTTTGAGTTTATCATATCTGCGGCCGGGGGGTTTCATGGAAAAGGTAAACTTCTTATACAGATGGGGACCGTGAGGGAGGACATCTCAATAAGGGGTGGGCCGCCTAACAAGGTTGAAGATACTGAAGATCCCACATTAATTAATAATCCTGATAAGGTCGATTCGAAACGGGATAATGGACTTGATACGATCAAAGACAATACTTTGGAATACTACCTCATACCCGGGTTAAATCAGCAATGGGATACTTTACGCTATGGAGATACTTTACTGGGGCTGGATCGGGAAGATCCTGGACGTGACGATTTTAAAAAATACTATGATGATGACGGAAAAGTAGAGCACAGAAGATACTCAAATCGCAGGCAGGGTGATTCCAAACTTACTTCTGAGGATATCAATTATGATTATATCGTTTATACCCATAAAAACGAGAGCTACTTCCAGTTTACAGTAGATTTGGGCGATGAGAGTGCTCCCTTTATTGATACAAGTGCCAATGTAATACATAAAAATGGCTGGAGAAAATATCGCATACCACTCAAAGAGTCAATCAAAGGTTATAATTTTCGTGATTCGGTAGGTAACCCAAGCTGGAAAAATATCGAATTTGTAAGGCTTATATGGACTGGCTTTGACAGTTCTGCTCTTAATGTGGAGCATCAGCTCATTTTCTCTGAAATGCAGTTTGTAGGCAGTCAGTGGTTACCTATGCACGATTCGATAGGTACTATAATTGAGGCAAGCTCAATTAATAACAAGGAAGATAATTTCTACAGGAGAGAGGTTGCTAATGAGCCGCTGGTGCTGGTGGAAAGAGATGATAATGATGATGAGGAGCAGGAATCATCGCTTCGATTGAATTTTAAGAGCGTTGGGCCCGGAGATACTGCACTTGTAACCAGGTCATATAACTATCATCAGTTAGACATTTCCGCTTATGGACAATTAAGTCTTGCACTTTATGGAAGAAAGCCTGATGGCAGTTCAGCAAAAGGACAGCATGCTCCTTTATACGATGGTAAAGTTTATTTCGTTTTCCGATTTGGCTCTGATGATTCCACCTACTATGAATATCTAAGTGAGATTTATTCCGGATGGCAGGAGGTGAAGATTGATTTAAGAAAGATCGCTGAACTCAAGGACAATTTTATAACAGAGAATCCTGACAGTCCTATTGAAACTGAACTAATTAAAGTATCCAAAGATGGCCAACGAAAAGAATATTTGCGGGCAATTTCTAAGGCGGCTCAGCGTCAACCTAACTTTACCAGGATTCAATGGATGGGTATTGGTGTTATTCGTGATAAAGATGATACAAGAGAGGAGAACTCTTCTGGTGAGATCTGGATAAATGAGATGAAGGTAAGGGAGATAAACCGATTGAGTGGAAGGGCTATCAGGGCTAACTTCAATACTCAATGGGCTGATTTTATTAGTATGGCTGGAAACCTGACTTTTACAGATGGCGATTTCAGAAAGATGACCGATAACACGATACAAAGGCAAAACTCTGAACTTTCCACCAGCTTCAGTTCATCAATGAATCTTAATAAGTTCCTTCCCCAGGATTGGGGGGTTTCTCTGCCGATCGGTGGAAGTTATAACAGTTCTATTACCCGTCCGCAAATTAAGAGTAACAGTGACGTTGTACTCACCGATGAAAAAGGTCGATCAGATAACGTGTGGGAACTGCTTACCGATAAAAAATCGTTATCCAGACATTATCAGCAGAAAACTACCAACATTTCTTCTTATATTAATTTTGACAAAGAAAAGAAAAACGATAATCCTTTGCTTAATCTGACATTAGACAGAATTTCGGGAGGTTTCAGATATAATACAAATAACAGTGACAATCGGCAGGGCAAAAAAAGCTCAGTGGACGAAGACTATAAAATTACCAGCAAAACCCAAACTTATTCAGGTAATCTTAAATATGATCTTACTCCTGATGATCCGCCTTCATGGACATCCTGGCGACCCTTTGAATCCAAAGGACCTTCTAAACTAAGTGATTATCAGTTCTCTTTATTGCCCGAAAATTTCATGATCGACTTTATCGATGTCACACAGAGTTCAGCATATAATACCGATACCAAACGAAATACATACAGTACCAGACATACCTTTGATGTTAAGCACGGGTTAAATTTCCTTTATTCTCCCATTGCACCTCTATTGGAGTTTAATTATTCCCTTAATATCTCAAGAGATCTTCAAAAATATGCAGATGGAAGTACACGTGAAATGGCTGATAACATATTTAGCCTCTACAAAGGTAATGCCACATTTGCGCGACATTATCTTATCCTGGAGGGAGAAAAATACCGCGTCCAGAATGCAAGTATAAATCTTTCACCCAATATTTTCGACTGGCTTAGCACATCTGCAGATTATTCCTCCGACTATCATGGTGATATTGTGAGTTACGTTTCTGATTCTACTGGCTATATCAGCGCATCAGTAAGTAACACCTTTTCTTTTGATGCATCTTTTGATTTCGATGTTGCTTTAAAGAATCTGATGGATATTACATCCAAATCCAGATTGAACAAATTCCTTTCTGGTGTTGATTCTTTCTTTAATGCAGTCAATTTAAACAGAATTTCTTTTAGTTACACTGCAAGCCAGGAGCTTATTAATAATTACATGAATCAGGATATAATAGGTTCGGGTTTTGATTTTCTTAAATACCAGTTGGGGCTAAAAGGGAAGGACTTCCGCTCTTTTTTGCGTGGTGACATGGATGACTATGTTCTGGGAGGAATGAGATATCGTGCATTAGCAGGTGATAAAATCGATTTATATCGTCAGGACAGAAGAAATACTGATCAGAGGTACTCAATTTCCAGTGGGCTCTCCATTTCTGTTCCATTTCAACTCTCGATTAGTCCCATAAGTTTAAGCTGGAGCCGAAACTTTGAAGTGATCCCGGATACTAATTTCTATGACACTACAATTACTTTTCCGGACTTTTCTTTGGGCCTGCGTACCTCATCCTTGATAAAACTTCCTCTTATCAAGGACTTCCTTAGTAGTCTGGAATTTAATTCTAATTTGAATTTGAAAAGAATATGTGGAAATAAAAATGATATAGATCCTGACACTACCAAGGAATTCAGTATGTCACCTCTGGTTGGAATACAGGGAGTTATAAAAAAATGGCCTATTAATTTTTCTTATCGCAGCAGAATATCTCGAAGCAAAGTCTATGATAAGAAGATGGTGAGTAATCAGATCAGCTCCGGGGGCCACGAACTGGATATAAGTTATAGAATAGAAAGAAACAGCCGCTTATCTGAGATTAATCTCTTGCGTTGGAAAATTCCTGTCAGGGGAAAGACGACCATGGGGTTAACCGGTAATAGAGAGGTAAGAACAGAACTTAGCAATGATGGGCAGAGTAAAACAAATGAAGTTTCATATTCAATTAAGCCATATTTATCTTATATTTTCACAGACAACATTACCGGGAGTTTCGAATATACTCACGGAAATGAAAAAACTGGTGAACATGAAACAAAAAAACGTGAATTGGCATTGATTGTTAGCATCCAATTCAATTAGAGAAACATATGCAAAAAAAAATATTGTTTAATGCAACCTCGACCGAGAAAAGGGCTGCTTTGCTTGAATCCGACAAAGTGGTTGAACTAGTAGTGGAAAGACCAGATCATTTAAGACTGGTGGGCAATATCTACAGAGGGAAGGTGACTTCCATTTTGCCTGGTATTCAGGCAGCTTTTGTGGATATTGGACTGGAAAAATGCGCATTTCTTCATGCCTCAGATGTCGATCCTTCGCTGCTTCTTGATGTAGATGATTCCTTAATGGAACGATATATGGGACAGGATACCTCCAAAAGAAAGCGAATAGCCAAAATCCCTATTGAAAAAGTTCTGGATGTAGGTCAGGAGATTCTGGTTCAAGTCGCTAAAGAACCGATAGGGTCCAAAGGAGCCAAAGTTACTACACAAATCAGTTTGGCAGGAAGATTCCTGGTGCTTGTACCAGATACCGATTTCATAGGTGTATCCAAAAAAACATCGGATTTGAAAAAACGAGCCAGGTTGAAAAAACTCATAGCACAGATAAAACCGCCCGGTGTAGGTTTTATCGTACGTACTATTGGTTTGAAGGTTTCTGAAACCGAGTTTATTAAGGAAATCCACCTTCTTCTTGATTCCTGGCGTATTACTCAGAATGAAGCGCTGAGCGGAAGTGGACCCAAACTGGTATATCGGGAACTGGGCATAACCACCCGGGTTATCAGAGATCTTTTCTCTGAAGAGGTAACGGAGGTTTATGCAGATCAGGATGACGATTATCAGGAAATTCAGGAATACCTCAAAGCTCTTCATCCAGATTTTTGTAATCGAGTAATCAGGTATAGAGAAAAACAACCATTGTTTGATAAGTTCGATATTGAAAAAGATTTGGAACGGCTCTTGAAAAGAAAGGTTTGGCTGCGTAGTGGTGGCTATATTCTGATTGATAAGACAGAAGCTCTGGTTGCCATAGATGTTAACACCGGCCGAAACATTGGAAAATCCAATCTGGAAGAGACCATTTTTAAAACCAATCTAGATGCTGCTGGTGAGATTTGCCGTCAGCTTCGTTTGCGTGATATTGGTGGACTGATAGTTGTGGATTTTATAGACATGCAAAATCCCGAGAACCGAAAGAAAATTGAGAACGCAATGCGCATGGGATTAGAGGCTGATCCAACTGCCACTTCCTTTACCGGGCTCTCCAAATTCGGACTGATGGAAATTACCAGAAAAAGAGTACGTCCCGAATTGCAGGAGTTTTTTACCGATGTTTGCCATGCCTGTGGTGGTCTGGGATGGGTTTTTTCTGCAGAAACCGTTGCTGCCAGAATCGATAGAGACTTACGGAGAACTACCTTTAATGCACCGGAAATCACTTTGGCTGTACACCCTGCGGTGGCAGCTTATCTGATCAAAGATGGTGCACAGATAAAGAAAATGCTAGAAAAAGAGCACAATTGTCGCTTCACAATTGTTGAAGACGAGCAACTGGATCAAGATGAATACAATTTTACTCCAGTCTACAATGCAATATCATAGGACACTTGATTGCGGCATTGTGAATATATATATTTAAAAATCTTTTCCCTGGGCCGGGGATTTCTGGTCAGTAAGGGACTGCAGGTATCAAACTTGCGCCAGAAAAGATTAACCGACCAGTAAAATAAACAGGAGTTATTCATGTATTCGATTATTGAGCAAGGTGGTGTACAGTTTAAAGCTACACCCGGGGCAAAGTTACGTGTACCTCTTATCGATGCTGAACAGGGGGCAGAAATTACCATAAACAAAGTTCTACTGGCAGCCGATGGTGATAATGTAAAAATTGGAACCCCAGTGGTGGAAGGTGCTTCAGTTACTGCAAAGGTTCTTGAACATGCAAAAGCTAACAAAGTACTGGTGATCAAAAGAAAACGCAGAAAAGATTACCGTCGAAAAAACGGACACCGTCAGCAGTATACTAAAATTGAGATCGTTTCGATCAACATCTGATTGCAGGGAGAAATAGGAAATGGCACATAAGAAGGGTGTTGGAAGTAGCCGTAACGGGCGGGACAGCAATCCAAAAATGCTTGGAGTAAAAAAATTTGGCGGAGAGAAGGTAAGTGCCGGCAGTATTATTGTTCGTCAGAAAGGTACTGTTGTTCATCCGGGCATTAATGTCGGAAAGGGCTCAGATGATACACTGTTTGCCAAAATTGACGGTATTGTCAGGTTCTCAAGATTCACTGGAAACAAAAAGCGAGTCGATATTCTACCTGTCTGATTAGTTTCTGATTTTTACTAAGATAAGTTTCAAAGGCAGCACTTCTTGCTAAGCGCTGCCTTTTTTTATTTCTGAAAACCAATAAAAGACTGTGTTTTATGAAAAGAAAAAGGGTATTGGAAAAAATTCCAATACCCTGTTGTTTTCGGTTGTATTCAGGAAAGAGGATTAAAATTTTCTTGTTTGCACAAAATCACTCAATAGATCAGCATAGATAATATTTCTATCCTGACTTCCATCAGTTATTGCTGAATCGTAAGGAGCATGGGTTTCTTTCTTCCAGATGAGTTTAGTGCCTTCTTTGTGCATTCTTTCGAAATTTTGCCGTACTGCGGTGAAACGATTAACAAACAGATAGATAGTGTCTCCCAGAACTTCCCAGGTTCCTACAGATCTGTATTCATAATCTTCTTTGAGGAAAGGTCCACTCTGTCCTTTTTTATTTTCAACCAGCTTGACACTGCCCTTTCTGTCGAAAGTAAAGATTTTCTTTTCTATAGCATTGATAGCTTTGTTCTCAGTTCCTTTGATATGGTTAGTGCAGACCCATTCTCCGGGAATTTTTTTCATGATCTCATTTGCTTTTTTCTGATCTTCTCTGAACTGAGGAATGCTGCTCACTATTTCCTTAGCGGTATTGTTTGCCTGCAGATAAAATTTAATGTTCACAAAAGAATCAACCACATTCAGCATGCTGTCAATTTTTTTTGCCTGAAGAGCACTGAACTCTTCACGTGCCGACTTGATCTGGGATTTAAGAGACTCAATGGTTGGTAAAAGGTTACTGACGTGATCTTTGTAGTATTTTTCCACTTCGCTAAGTTGTTTTTCCAACTCATCTGCGGCTTTCTTAGCTTCGGGTGCTTTCCCTTTGTCTTTGCTGATTATGGCCTGGGCAAGATAGACCTTAGCCATGGAGAGCATACTGTCCGGGATACCTTGTGTTTTAAGGTTATCAATACGTTTTTGAGCCTGATCAAGATCTTTTTGGCTTACTCCGCCGCAACCAGCCAGGACTACTATAGCGGTTAAACTGATCAAATACAATCCCCATTTCCTCATAAAACCTCCTGGTTATTTAAATGTATGTTTCTGAGCTGATATTCAGTTGAGAAAATATATATTTTGAGCCTTTTGATTAGTCTAAGATACGTTCTATTATAAACAGAGTCAAGAATATTTGCCAAAAGAGAAGAGCTATGAGCATGCTTTAGCGAACCTTGAAGGCTTTATAGAAGGTGTTGTTGTCTCTTTGAAGCAGAAATAGCACAGAGTCACCGGGTTTTACCTTGCCGAGGCAGCGTTTGAAATCATCTGTTGATGAAATAGTTTTTCTGTTAATCTCCAGGATAATATCATTTGGCATGATTCCTTCTTCTGCTGCCTGAGAGTCAGGATTGATATCTATAATTATTACTCCTTCAACTGCAGGATTGACGTTTAAAGTGTTTCTGATTTCTGAGGTAATATTGGAAGCCTTAATTCCCAACTTGGTGGAGATATCTTCTTTTTTATTTTCAGGTGATGGTTTCTCATACTTTTGGGACGAATGGTGGGATTTGTGGTCATTGCTGCGAATTCTGACGTTTATAACGATCCTTTTTTGTTGGCGAATTATTTCGATAGAGGCTTTTTCTCCAGGATGGAGAGAGGCGATTACATTTCGCAACTGATTGGAGTTCAGTATTTCCTTGTTGTTAACCGATGTAATAATATCACCTCGTTTGAGGCCTGCCTTTTCTGCCGGCTGACCCTTAAAAACATCGCAGATCAGTACACCTTTTACCTCTGTGCCTAAATTAAAAGCCTCTCTGGTAGCAGGATCAATGTCCTGGATTGAGATTCCAAGCCATCCTCTGTTTACCTTTCCTTCATAGATCAGATCTTCCATGATCCGTCTGGCCATGTTTATGGGAATAGCGAATCCAATTCCCATGTAGCCACCCGATTGGGTGTATATCATGGTGTTAATCCCGACCAATTCACCTTTTACATTAACAAGAGCACCACCGGAATTACCCGGGTTTATTGCTGCATCGGTTTGAATGAAATTCTGATAGGTATTAAAATCATTGCTCGCGGTGCGGCCTAATGCAGATACTATCCCCAGTGTCACAGATGAGGCAAGACTGTATGGATTTCCAATTGCTACAGCCCAATCACCGGGGCGTAGTTTATCTGAATCTCCCAGATATGCAACAGGAAGGTTGTCCACCTTCTCTTTTATCTTAATGACTGCTACATCAGATAAAGAATCTACACCAATAATTTGCGCCTGAAAGGAACGATTGTCAGAAGTTTTTACCTCGATTTCATCAGCACCGTCTACTACATGGTAATTGGTCAGGATAAATCCTTCCTTGCTAACAATTACACCCGATCCAAGGCCTTGTTGTTTGTATTGACGCTTCTCAACAGGAGGACGGCGTTGAGGACGCTTTGGTTGGCTGAAGAATTCATTGAGCCCAAAAGGATCACCAAAAAACTGATAAAACGGGTTATTGGAAAAAATTACTGTATCGATTTTTGTAGGAATTACTTGAACTACTGTAGGTACTACGTTTTCAGCGATATCCGCAAAAAGGGTTTTAAAGGATTCAAATCTGGGAGGTGTTCTGATCTGAGCAAGTTCTTCTGTAGGACCAAAAGAAACTGAACCCGGCTTTGGTCGCTCGATACTGCTTTGATGGTTGTGGGAATAAATCACCAAAGCACTGGTAATAAGAAAAATTAAAAGTGAGATGGAAATCAGGTGTCTGTGAGATAGAACTCTCAAAATACTCCTCCGAAAAAATCAAAAAAGCAGACCTGAGTAACAGGATATACGAGAGGAGGAAAAGATTATTGCAGACAGACAGTTTATTATCTGCCTGCTACTGTTATTTTCATCAGACCTCTCTAGGAATGTCCTTATCCAGAGAGATGACATTTGATGTACCACCTTCAATAAATGATTGTTCAGAAATTCTGGTAAGAACTGCATTTTCGGAGAATTCCTTAAGGGAAAGAGAACCCATATTGCACATAGTGGATTTTATTTTTGCTACAGTGACATCCAACACTTCTTTCACTGTACCTACAATTGGAACATAGGCATCTACACCTTCTTCGAATTTAAGCCCGTTTTCACCTGCTCCTCCCTGATTGTATCTTTGCCAGTTGCGAGCCCGGTTAGAGCCTTCACCCCAGTATGGTTTATAAATACGACCTCCGATCGAAACTTTAGGAGTGGGACTTTCAGTAGTCATAGCAAAATATCTGCCCATCATTACAAAATCTGCTCCCATAGCTAAGGCTATAATTATCTGGGTATCGTTAGAGAGGCCTCCATCGGAGCAGACTGGAACATAGATGCCGGTTTCAGCATAGTAACGATCCCGCTCTGCCACTACAGCCAGTAATGCGGAGGCTTGCCCCCGTCCAATTCCTTTCTGTTCGCGGGTGATACAGATCGATCCTCCACCGATCCCTACTTTAACAAAATCGACTTGTGCCTGCTCGGCAAGGAATCGGAATGCATCGGCATCTACAACATTACCTCCACCGATTACCACCTTGTCACCGTAGTGATTCCTAGCCCATAAAATGCCGTCTTTTTGAAATTCAGAATAACCATCCGACGAATCAAAACACAATATGTCAGCCCCGGCTTCTACCAACTGAGGAATTCTCTCCTGATAATCATGAGTGTTGACTGCTGCACCTACTACCAATCTTTTATGATTATCAAGCAGCTCGTTTGGATTATTCATGTGATCAAAATAATCCTTTTTAAATACCAGTGAATGAAGCATGCCTTCATTATCAAGAATGGGAAGACACTCTTTTTTGTGCTTCCTTAAAAGTGAGTTCGCTTCATGTAAGGTAATTCCCACTGTACCGAATACAACATGACTTTTGGGAGTCATGAATGATGAGATGGGGGCATTGAGATCGTCTTCATATTCCCAGAAATCTTTATCGGTTATTATACCCAGGAATTTTCCGTTTCCGGTTCCATCTTCGGTAACCGGCATGGTCGAATGCCCGGTTTTTTTACGCAGATTAATAGCATCCAGAAGCGTGCTGTCTGCCCGAAGATTGGAGTCTGAAGGGACAAAACCTGCCTTATGGGATTTAACTTTGGAAACCATAGCAGCTTGTGATTCGATTGGTTGAGAACAGAAGATAAATGCACATCCGCCCTGTCTTGCCAAAGCGATGGCCATTTCGGAGCCTGAGACCGCCTGCATACTTGCTGAGACGAATGGAATATTTAAACTGAAACGGGGCTTGTCACCAGAATAACGGGCTATAGGGGTTTTTAGGCATACGTTTTCGGGAGAATGTATACGTTTGGTGAGCCTGGGAATTAACAGGTATTCTGAGAATGTTCTGGAAACTTCATTAATAATTTTTGCCATGGATTACCTCATATATTGAATCGTGTATTATTGTACTCAGTTAGTGTTGCCAATAAAAATATTGAACCATTCAATATTTTATATTACTAAAATTAGAATATAGTAATATAGTTAATAACGATTATTTGTGGCAGTTTCGATTGATGATCCTTATTTTTCAGAGTCTCTTCTATGCTACAAAAACAGCCGCTCGGACAAGCTGACAAACCAGTTCTGGATCTCTCCTCATTTAAGCGAGTTCGTAACAGGATCATTTTACCGGATGGTTCACATAACGAACCCTTAGGCTCAGGAATCATTACCGGGATATTAGGTGTGGGGGGAATGGCTACTGTTTATGAGATCTGGAATTCCAAACTGGAATTAAACAGAGCTGTAAAACTTCTTCACCCAAATTGCACAGAAGAGACAATACAGCGTTTTGATACCGAAATCAAGATTACTGCTAAGTTACATCATCCAAACATAGTCGAAATCCATGCAGTTGGTTGCTGGAATGATCT
Organism: Fibrobacter sp.; assembly: GCA_012519985.1. GTDB lineage: Bacteria > Fibrobacterota > Chitinivibrionia > Chitinivibrionales > Chitinispirillaceae > JAAYPC01. The sequence continues at coordinate 15,429 of JAAYPC010000177.1, read as the reverse complement.
TCCATATATTGAGATGGAGCGTATCGATGGTAAGACCATTGAAGCACTTATCTCTGAGCGGGGGGCATTCCCTCCGGAAGTATGTACCGCGATTGGGGTAATGATTGGCAGAGCATTGCGCTATGCCCACAATCAAGAGTATGTCATTTATGGGAAAACTTACTTCGGAATAATCCATAGAGATCTCAAACCTTCAAATATCATGATTTCCAATCGTGGTATTCTCAAACTTATGGATTTTGGTATAGCCAGACCTACTGATACTTCTATTCATACCACTGATGGTTCCATTTTAGGTACTATGCAATATCTTTCTCCCGAGCAACTGGAAGGTAAGGAACCGGATGTGCGAACCGATATCTATTCTTTAGGAGCAGTCTTTTATGAGATGATAGCCGGTCAGAAGGCTTTTCCGGAAAGAAATGCTGCTCAGTTGATGCTTTCCAGGCTTAAAAACGATTTCAAGCCTCTTGCCTGTTATGACTTGAAAATTCCTGCCCGTTTGCGCAACCTTATCCACAAGTGTATGGCAAAGGATCGGGATAAACGTGTTCAGGATGCAACTTCATTTTTATCAGAAATAACACTGATTCACAAAAGCCTTACATCGCTTTCACCTGAACAGGTTTTAAAACAGTTTATAGGCATCAGAAATGTCACAAAGGTTGTATTATCTACCAGAGCCAGAGTCCATTCGAGATTTCTGACATCGGCTATTACTGTCGGGTTTATAATATCTACTGTTTTCCTTTTGGGACCTAAATTAAAAGCCCATTATTTACCAGATACCGTAGTACCTGTTATAAGCACTCCTGCAATAGAGATTGCAAGTACTTCACTGGTAGATACCCTTAAGCCACCACTGATAACAAAGGAAAACAGATTAAAAAGTACAGCTCCAACAGAGAATGTGAAAGTGGAGAAAAAAAATGATTCAAAGGAATCAGAAAAGGTAGTTAAATCGCCCGATATTATAGAACAATTATGTAATTTGTATGGAACTACGGATCTGTTGACTATTTTTGTGCAGGAGGTTACAAATCGTCGTTTCGAAAGTGCTTTAAAAGTTATCGAAAAAATGAGTCCGCAGGAGGTTTCAAGCAGTAAAGCTGTTATTTACAGGATCAGGGCATTAAAAGCTCTTCAGCGCCAGACTGAGCTCAAGGAGCTCTTAATGAATCAGGAGCTGGATGATGCTGAGTTCTATCTTGAAAAAGCCAGATTTTTTTTGGATAATAAAAACACGATCAGAGCACTGGATTATCTTCAGTATACTTCCAAAAGGCCTGCAGCCTTTATTGAAAATAACCTTATCAGACTGGAACGGCTGTATTTGACAGCCCGATGCAAAAGTATGGAATTTGACGCGAAACCAACAGTTGAAATTAAAAACCAGGCATTAGAAAGTTGGTATGAGCTGAAAGCGGAATTGCAGACCTCTAAGGATCATCCATATTTCAGGGAGGCTGATTTGCAAATGCAACGCATCACTGAGAAAATCAGCTATAGCAAAGGTTGATTGTGAAGATCTCCATTTTATCTTCATTCTCACTGATTCTTCTCTTGCTTTGCTTTAATCTGCCAGTTGCCTATACTGAAATTGCAGGTGATTTACCTAAGATAGTAACTGCAGACAAGTCTCCATACCTGGTTATTGCAGATATCTTTGTTCCTGCAGGCAAAGTTGTCCGTGTAGAGGCTGGTACGGTCTTTTTGTTTAAAAACTTCACTGGCGTTCATGTTCAGGGTATTCTGGTGACCAGTGGAACAGAAGATAAACCGGTTTTATTTACCTCGGAAAATGACCGGTTGGCCAATTCTTCCAGTACTCTGAATCCTACACCCTTTGACTGGAATGGAATCTATATACACAAAGACGGGTTAGGATCAGATTTGCAACACATAATAGTGAAATATTCGGTGAAGGGAATCATTTCTGAAACCAGATTCATACGAATTACCAATGGCATTTTTTCGGAAAATGGAAGAAATCATCTCAGCATTGAAGGAGTGGAAAAGAGTGTGGTGGAGTCTTCACCATATTCCTATAGTATTTCGGTCAAAGATGCTATGGTTGATGGGGTTCCGGTAAAAATTCTGCAAGATCCTGAGGCTCGTAAAAGAAACAGCTTTCGATATAGTGGATTAGGTATCTGTGCTGCAGGAGCAATTTCAGGAACAGTGGCCTCACTGGAGTTGAAAGACTCCAAAAAGAAATTCAAAACAATCGATAGTGACTTGACTATAGGTCCTCGTGGTGACCTTGACTGGGAAGCGGCTCGTTCAGAGGTGAACAAAAACGTTATCTGGACCGCTACCAGTTTTCTTTTTTCTACAATAGGTGCCATAGTATTTACCTGGTCTTTTACTTTTTAGCACAATGGCTGTTAGTTTTACAGAATGGCTGAACTATGACCGTGAAGAGAAAGCGAAATATCATATTCGGATTACTATTGCTGCTTGTTCTATGTAATGCTTTCTTTCTTTGTACTACCGATCACAATCCTTTTAGAGATTACAGAAATGCTCAGATCAGTATTGTCGCCCAAACATTTGACAATCTCGATACATTGGAGATTTTTTCCAGAGAAACCCTGCTGATTGTACTCTCAGTACCCAATCTGGTCGATTCTGTCATAGTAAGGAGCCCTTCAAATATTGAGTTTGATAATGGGCAATTATGCATTTTCTCTGCTGATTCAAAGTACACGCCAGGTCAGTATCCTGTCTACTTCAGCTTTTTTGATACTGGGATGCAGACGATAGAATTTCTTACCTATCGAACCAACGGTGAAGTGGTTAAGATGAACCTTCAGTGTTATACTAAATCACCATTAAACCAGCAAACAATCAACGCCAATCTGGGTGATACTATCAGATTGGCTACCCAGCCATTGGAAAATAAGGTTTTATACGAGTGGAATATTGGTGGTAGCATCTTTACAAGTGCTACCTGTTGTACATCCGTTGTGCTCAAGGATATTAAAAGCAGCGGGAAAGGGGTTTTGCGCGCACGCTATAAAACTATCAGTTCACCTGTTGTGGAGTTTGATTACAAATTTATCGATCTGCTGGCACCTGAAATAGCTTTGATGCCAATAACTTATACAGTTTGTGGTGATACAGTAAAAACATCAGAAAAAACTTTCTATTTTACAGTGAGTATAAAAGACAGAGGTGGAGAAAGAATCGATTCGGCAGCAATTAATGGTATGCGGTTTGACAAAATCCAGAATAACTTATATACCAAGATTTTCTATGATTTTGATAAAAATGAAAAGCCTGTGCCAGTATCTTTGTATGCTTCTGACAACTACATTTACCGAAACGTAGCAACTGCAAGATATTATCTGCAATATGATTCTAAAATAAATAATTATGCCGGTGTTCAGATCTCTGTTATCTCTCCATCTGATGATACCTGCAGGGTTTCAACTGATATGAAGGAGATATTCGTTAAGCTTAACAGGTATACTGAGCAGCATAAAGATATAGAAGTGATTATCGAAAGTAATATTAAAGATGCCGCAGTTGAACACGACAGTACCTGGATTGGTAAGGCTTTCTTGTCACTGGGAACCAATCCGATAAAAATCAAGGCAGTATCGGGCAAAAATGTGCTGGATTCCGTTGAGAAAGTTATTGTTTATGATTCTACCAGTTTAGATATTGTGAAGCCGGTAATTTTGGAGGTTAGAGCTGGTGGCGAAATAATAAGAAAGAATGAATATACTCTGTCCGAAAGCATTGTGGAATTTGAGATAATCGCTTTTGATGAAGCCAGCGGCATAGATACTTTTCTGATTAATAAGAATGTGTTGCCAGTATCGCCCGATAAGTTTCTGTGGAAATTTACAGATACCCTCCAACATCAGCCTCAAGGAGACACATTTCTGATAAAAGTGGTGGATAAAAAGGGTAATACCAGTCAAAGAGAACTGGTGGTCTATTTTAACAATAAACCCACAGTGCTCAAAAATCCAAATCCCCCGAAGCTGTTAGTTATAGGAAATACCTACATAGACACTATCAAAGTGCATGATGATGATGGGGATCCTCTCAGTTTGAGCATTTTCAATTCCAGCAAGATGACAATCAGCTCTGAAGGTATTATTCATTATAAACCAGATAGTTCTGAAAAAGGGATCAGAAATTTTTCTATCGAAGCCGATGATGGATATGGTAAGAACCTGATATACACCTTTGATATACTTGTCATGGAGAAGAATGAGGTCCCGAAACCGGTAAGGTTCATTACAACAGATGATCAGCTAAGGAAAAGACTGCGTCGTGACGAAAAAGCCTTATTTAATCTGATTATTGACACCTTGACCGGAATGCCACCTTATCAGATAAACAGTTTTATTCTTAGTGACCATAAAGTCCCTGTTGAAATCGAGAATAATACCATAACAGTTGGTCCCTTTTTAGATGAAATTGTAAAGGGAGAATTTCACTGCATGATAACAGTGCATGATTCGTTGTTAACCGCAGATACGCTTTACCTGGTTCTTGACCTGTTGCAAGAGGAAACATTAGCACTGGAACTGAGTGGGACATATTCCTATTATCAGGAAGGAGTTATTGATTTAAGAGATAGTACTGGACTGATTTTTAAAATAATCGATCCTGACAGAAGCGACTCGCCGAATTATTCGGTATCTGTTAAACGCAAGGATAAAGTAATCTTCGAGTTAAAAAATTTTAATGCAGACAACTTTTCTATAACTTTGAATGACTCTGGTTCATTATTTGGTTATGATACCCTGCTTGTCAGTGTTAATACTGCAAGATGCAGTAGCAGTTACGAACTTGTTGTTTATTATGGGAATAATTTCGAAATGGCTGTACTGTACAAGCCTGAAGACCTGGATACAATCGTTGATACCAATATTGTGTTTTTCTGGAAAGCTTCGAAAAATTCAGATCTTCTCTGGGAGCTTCGATACGGACTGAATCCGGTGATAGATAAGAAAGTCTTTGTAGATACAAATATCTGTACGCTGCAAATTAAGAAATCGGGATTGTATAAATGGATGATTTATGCTTTTTCCGGAGAGATTTTAATTGAGAGTGAAACAAGGTTGGTTCAGGTTCAAAATCCTTTGCATGTGAAGTTCGATCTGGATCAAATAAAGTTCAACACAGAATATGAAGTGAACAGAGATTCCATAATTATCAATCTGCCTGTTAAGAACAGGAATATGCCTGATTCTGCCTATAGATGCTACTTTGATGAAAACCGGCAAACCAATTTACCGGTAATAGGAGGTAAACTGAAATATCTCCCTCTTGATAAGGATTCTGGCTGGCATTGGCTGATAGCTACTGTTACTGATGAAGCCGGCAACAGCGATACTTTCAAACAGGTGATAAACATAACCAAAAGGCCGCATCTGCAATGTGAACTTCTGCCCAGGCCGGGAAGGAAAAAAACTGCAGATGGAGCTTTTGATTTGAGCCATGTTAATACTCCTGATACCTTTGAGTTTTACACAGGAAGAGTTCCAGATTCAGTCAGAATAAAACTTCAGCATTCAGAATCTGTGGTGAAAAATGCGAAAAGTAACAGAATCATGGTAATAATTGATCCTGACAAAATCCTCAGCAATCGCGATACGATGACAATTTTTATAAGAGAAGGAAATGATATTCAAAAATACAATTACACTTTTTATTACGGGACGGCTCCTGTTGTAAGTTCACCCACTTACCCTGATTCCGGTTCTTTTAAGAAAGAGAAACTGGATACACTAAAGTGGTCTTTCACAGATATCGATAATGATACTTTAAGATATGACCTCTATTTCGGGAGTAACCCTGATCCAGAGCTGATTGCTTCTAATTTATTGGAGTCACGCTTTGTTTTTAATCCACCTGTAAATCCGGGTATTTATTACTGGAAAGTCATTGCAAATGATGGAAGGTTCAGGACAGAAAGCCCGGTGTGGATGGTATATGTAAATACTTATGTGGTAAAAATCAACACTTTGGGTGTAGGGTTGACACGCAATCTTACAAATGTGCCGGTATTGGTAAGACTCGATAGTCCCGAATTACCTGCTTCGGTACAATCGATTGTTTTTCGAAAAGGGAAAAGCCCTTCAGATACATTGCCCTTCGAAATTGATTACTGGAAAATTGATGATGGTAAAGGAGCTGCTGTTTGGGTGTTAATGGATACTGTAAGAGCTGACGATAGTACTCAGTTCTTGACAATGCAATTAGGAGGAGACACTGAACTGGCTTCGAATGGGAATGTCGTATTTGACACTGCAAACGGGTACGCCTGTGTCTTGCATCTGCAGGACAGCCTGAATCTTACCAGCGGATTATTTCTGGATGCAACCTTCAATAAAATAAATGGCGACGACCGTTCGAATGGAGACAGGGAAGGTATAATAGGATATGGTAAGGGTTTTGAGCGGCGGGTTGCTCCGATATCAGACCACATAAAATTCGTGAACTATCCCAAATTGGGTACTTATAATGAATACATGTCCTGCGAAACCTGGGTCAAACCCGATGACTTTCATGATGAAGGGATAATTTTTCTTTTGAACGGTGCTGGCGGATACAAATTCAAGATGAGTATGGAATCCGGTTATCTTAGAGTGGCCACCAGGCCTAATTTACCCGTAACAATAGAACTTCGTAGCAGTGGAACAATATCAGATGAAAATTGGCACCATGTAGTATGCGCAGTGAATTTTTCATCAGGCGAATTCTCAATCTTTATAGATGGGGAAAAGGACACATCTGAAACAAAGGTTATAGGCAATATCCCCAACTGGACTATTCCTGAAGCAATACTGGGATCTGAATTAAATGGTATGGATTATTTTCTGGGTCATGTCGATGAATTCAGAATAAATCATAAAGAAAGAAGTCCTGACTGGATAAAATTCTGTTATGAAAATCAGCGCCCCAACAGCACTGTTATAAAGGTGATACCATAGATGGGTATTCGGAACTTTTATAAATATTTGCTGAACTGCAGGATGGCTTTGCTTCAAATCCTGGTTTCAGTTGTCATAGTTGCACTGTTGAGCTGTTCAGATCAAAATCCCTTCAAAGATGAAGCTAATGCAAGAGCCGTCATGATAACTGACATTCAGGATAGTGATACGCTGCAGATTTTTTCCACTAAATCCCTGACTGTTAAATTTCTGGCAAGAAACCTGCTCCAGAAATGCTCCCTTTATGTAGAAGGTAACCGTTTTTTCAATGATACCTGCATCGATTTTAATAGAAATGATTCTTTCAATTGCAGTATTTCCTTTTATGATACGGGGCAGCACCAGATCAGGCTGGTATCTGTCAGAAAAAGTGGCGATGTAATTTATCAGATACTGAATCTCTTTGTAGTAAATCCATTATTTCAACCTGATGTCAAAGCTAAAGTGGGTGATTCAGTTACTCTTTCTGCTTCAGGCGTTGATGATGATGTCTTTTATATCTGGAAATTTGCCGATGGTGAAATTATAATTGCTGAAACTGAAACCGCCAGATTCAGATTAAGAGGATCTTCCGGACCGGAAGCATTCATATCTGTTTCAGACAGAAATGGAAAATGTCATTCTCCATCGGTCCGGTTTTTCTGTGAAATAAATGACAGTGAGGCACCGGTTATAACCTGTCTCAATGAGATATTCAAGGACACGGTGACTGCTAATGGTTACAGTTTCTACTTTATTGTCAAAGTGGAGGATGATGGCGGAGTGAGAGATGCTACCTGTAATGGCACTCCTGCGGACAAGGTTTTTCCACATGATAATTACGGGGAATATGTCTGGTTGATAAAAGAGGTGAATGCCCTATCTCTTCCTGAACAGCTCAATGTAGCTGCGGTAGATAATTTTGGCAATACATCTCATAAACGTTTCTGGCTTGATTTCGATTCGACAAAAAATTCTTCAGGTTCGGTATCCATTACCATTACATCTCCAACTTCACCGACCATAAAGCGGAGACAGTTCTTCCTTAGTGGTGAGGTAAAAAATTTTTTCAATTCAAAGGCTGGTCTTTTACATCTGATAGTCGATAGCATCACTTGTGATACATGGAATTTCAAAGACAAGCTCTCCGGCAAATGGAATTTCAATGCTTCTATTAAAAATGACAGGAATAATTGCAGCATCGGACTTCTTCTGGAAAATACTGATGGAGAGCCATTGGCTGATACGGTATTTCAGATTTTCTATGATCCATCAAGTGCAGATACCAAAAAACCCAATATGGTTGAGCTAACTGTAAATGGACAATCTGTTACAGAACAAGGTGAGCGGAGAATAACGGATAAAAGTCCGGCTCTTTTTCGAATTATTGCATTTGATGAGGGAGATGGTGTCAGTTCAGTATCAATAAATGGCGATAAGATTCACAAGTCTGACTCAGTTGGTTTTATCTGGGAGAAAGAGGTTGCGATTACATCTGCAAGTGAAAGCTTTACGGTTAAAATAACCGATTCAGCAAACCACGACACCAGCATGCTTTTTTTCCTCAAATTAAACCACCGCCCGGAACTTGGCAGTTTTCAGAAAACAATAAAAGCGGTGGTGGGCAAAAAATATTCCGGCAATATTAAAGCAATCGACAGGGATGGTGATGAGATTATATATAAGCCAATAGGAAATCCATCGACTTTTCATCTTGATTCTGTAAGCGGTAAATTTGTATGGATTCCTGAAATTTCAGATACTGCAGTGTCCAGAGTGTTAATCAACTACCGGGACAACTACTGGATGGATATGGTTTGTACGTTGGATGTTATTGTCATGCGTTCTGAAAGGCTTAGCCAGTCTCTGATATTTGATACCAGTAAGACAAAGATACCTCTGGAGCTTATCGCTGACAGCCAGATGCTGGATGTTCATCTGAAGACAATTCCAGTTATAGACAGTAACCAGATAAGATATGATTTCCGTATTGTTCCTGAAGGGACACCCCTGTTATTGGAGGGTGGAAGACTAAGGTGGACACCAGTCGCCTCTGATACAGGTATTCACAGATTGACCATTACAGCAACAGATATCATTAATGACAGCACAGCAACTCTTTTTGCTCCAATCACGGTCATTCCCAAAAAGAGGTCCATAGAACTATCTCTGAAATTTAATGGCAGACATAATGATTCCATCTACGATCTGAGTGATCCGTCTTTAAGTGCATTTCTGGATGTGATTGTTCATGATCCGGATTCTGTGTTGGAGAGCGGTGAAGATTTACTTATCAGGTATGGTGACAAAGTTGAACGCAGGGCTTTGAGCAATAATTCTGCAAGAATATTTCTTGATGCCATGGAGAAGGACAGCGGTTATGATACTATTTACGTGTCGATAAAAAACCGGAATAAAACCTATTTTCAGAAAAAATGCCTTTACTATGGTACAGCTCCGGAAAAACCGGTTATTTCTACGCCAGTAGATGGCCAGATGATTGATACAAACGAATTTGTTTTTCACTGGTCAGGAGCCGATACTGATCCGATCAACAAATTGAATTATTTCTTGTACATAACTGACAGCACAGGCGAATTTAATCTCGCTGGAAATGTTTATATGGATACAAAGTGCACTGTCAGAGTGGAGAGAGTAGGTATATATAGGTGCAAAATAATTGCGTTCGACGGAAAAATCACGGTTGAGAGTAATATCATAAACATCGATGTAAAGCCTAAGAACAGGATAAGATTCAAAAACACCTTGAGTGATTTTCCATTTTCCATCGAAACCGGTGATACCATGTCGCTTCAGTTGAAACGCCAAATCGGTACAGGGATGCCACCATTTTCTTATACCGTGACTTCTTCGGGAAATTCATCTCCTGTCATTATCATGAATAATATGACTCAGGATTCTGCAACTCTTCTATGGACACCCTCTGCAAAAGACACCGGTATTTACACACTTAAGATTGCTATCTGCGATTCTTTCAAGAATGTTGATATCTTAGAACCTGTGATTCGTGTCGTTCCTCCAAACCGTCCTGCGACAATAACATCCTCCTGGGCTGACAGTGTTATGTATATGCAAGCAACTTCAGAACCAGAGACATTGAGTTTTTATGTAGAAGATGAAGATGACCCGCTTGTTGATAATTATGAAATAATTGTTAAGCTGGGTTTGTCCGAACGTCTTTTATCGGTAGGGCAGAACCGTCAGTTTTCTGTTATAATAGAAAATAAAAGCCAATACACCGATGAATTTCTCGAGATAAAGATATTCGATCAGGGTGTCTGGAAATCTGATTACAGATTACATATCTATTATTCCGATTAGTCATCAATAGCTGTTTCACTTCACCCGAATCCCGACTATTTGAGGTTCTGCACTATGGTAACAGTAAAAATGATTTATATTTCCGACTCAATAAACTGGACTTTTCTTTTAAATTTGTTTAACCATTAGTTTTTTGGATCCTATGGCTTTTCTAATCAAATTTATTGCACTTCCGCTATATCCCTTAGGGCTGGTGACAGTATTATTGATAGTTGGAATAGTGGCTTTTTTTACCAGGAAAAGATATTCAATATGGTGCTTTGTAGCTGCAGGTACTCTACTACTGCTGTTTTCATCGAGGATCGTTGCCAATCTGCTGGTAGGGATACTGGAGAACCGGTATTATTCAGAGCAGCAATTAACAGATAGCTGTTCAGCAATTGTTGTACTGGGAGGTAGCGGAAAAGCAACGGAACATGGCACGAACCGTCTTGAGATTAACGAGGCAGGGGACAGAGTCATTCATGGAGCCAGATTGTATAAAAAAGGGATATGCAAGTGGATCATTACCAGCGGAGGACCGGTAGATCCGGCATCAAAGGACGTGCTTCCCGAAGGGTTGCATAATGCGCTGCTTTTAATGGAAATGGGAGTCGATTCCAATAATATCATAGTTGAGAAGAAAGCCAAAAACACTCATGAACACGGTCCCTACATTGCCCAGATTCTGGATTCGCTTGGTTTACCCAGAAAGATCATTCTGGTCACTTCTGCTGCACATATGATTCGATCAGAAGCAGTGTTCAAAAAACATGGTTTCACAGTGTATCCTGCACCAACCGATTTTCAGAAATCAGTCACCAAAAGAACCTTCATTTTTAATTTATTCCCCAATTCTAACTATCTGGATATTTCTACCCAGGCTCTTCATGAATATTATGGCCTTATTGGCTATAAACTGCTTGGGTGGATTTAAGCCTTCCGTCTTATCATTTATGTAGAGTGATGATATTCAAAAGCTGTTTATCTCTTTTGACAGATAAAGAGCAAGTCGGGAGACAGGAAGTTTTCTGATCAACTGAATGTAAGAAAACTTTTGATGGCTTTTTCTGCTGATAAATTGTAAAATTTTTTCTTCATTAGTGTCGTCTGATTTAGTCATTTACCGCTTGAGCTCAGTGGCATTTTGACGGATATAAGCCATCTCTTTAGAAGTTAATGCTGATATGAGAAAAAGGATATTTCTGTCACCCCCCCACATGTCTGGTGAGGAAGAAAAACTGGTTCAGAATGTATTTAAATCCAACTGGATAGCCCCAGCCGGGCCGGATATCGAATCGTTTGAAAAGGAGATCTGTTCATATACCGGCGCTTCTTATGCAGTTGCCCTGTCTTCAGGGACTGCAGCCATTCATCTGGCACTGATCCTCAACGGTGTAAAGGAAAATAATGAGGTACTCTGTAGTACCTTAACTTTTGCAGGTTCCGCATTTCCCATCCTTTACCAGAAAGCACAACCGGTCTTTATCGATTGTGAAAAGAAATCATGGAATATTGATCCTGAACTACTTGAGTTTGCTATAGAGGACAGAATCAAAAAGGGGAAGAAGCCTGCGGCAGTCATTGTCGTTCATCTCTATGGTCAGGCTGCCAATATGGATGAAATAATGAGAATCGCTTCCAGACATGGCATACTTGTCATAGAAGATGCTGCAGAATCCTTTGGCAGTTATCATGGAGAAAAACATACAGGAGTGATAGGGGATGTCGGAATCTTCTCCTTCAATGGAAACAAGATAATTACCTCTTCCGGAGGTGGTGCTCTGATAAGCAATAACAGAGAACTTGCAGAAAAGGCCAGATATCTGTCGACTCAGGCGCGAGGGCCGGTTCCGTACTATCAGCATGAAGATGTGGGATACAATTACCGGTTAAGCAATGTGAGTGCTGCAATCGGAAGAGGGCAGCTAAGAGTAATTGACGATCGAGTGAAAAGACGACGGGAAATATTTGAGTATTACAGGGAATCACTCAAAGACATAGAAGAAATAGGATTCATTCCCTGTGATATTTATGGTAAATCCAATTGTTGGCTTACCTGCATTATGCTTGATGGCAGATCGTTTACTCCGGAGCAGGTCCGGCTGAATCTGGAGAGTGTAAACGTGGAGAGCCGGCAGTTGTGGAAACCGATGCATCTTCAACCGGTGTTTCAGAGGTGCGCTTATTATGGAAACGGTGTATCAGAAAAACTGTTTGACAATGGATTGTGTCTGCCTTCTGGTTCCTCATTGGCTCAGGATGATCTGGATTTTATCGTCGGACATCTGAAGAAGCAATTTGGCAGATAATACAAACCAGCAATCGTTACCAAAAGAATAATTTATCTGAGTTTGACAGGTTTGTTAGAAATATGATAACTATATATAAATCACTTTTTAAATACAGGCTTGCAGTGATCATTACTTTACATGCCATTTTTCCTACCCTTTCTCTGCTTATATCGTTTCTTTTAAGGTTTGACTTTACCCTGGGACAGGGCAACTACCCCAGGCTCTTTTTTCTGTCTCTTCCTTTGAATGTAGTAATATTTCTAATAATTTCCGGTATGTTCAATCTTTATCAGAGAATATGGCGTTATGTCAGTGTCGATGATTTGAAGGATATAGTAAAGGCTTCTGCGCTTGCCTCTCTGATATTCATGTTTATGATCACATTTAGCGGTCAATTCATCGGCTATCCCAGATCGGTTTATGTATTGAATTTTGCCTTCTTTATCGTCTTCAACGGTGGAACCAGATTTACCATCCGTCTTTTCAGAGAGTCATTTATACCGGCAAGTGACACTGCAAAAAACGTGCTGATTATCGGTGCTGGAACAGCCGGAAATGAAATAGTCAAGACTATAAAGGCTGCCAAGAAAAAAGAATATATACCGGTAGGATTTATCGATAGAGATAAATCACTGCACAACAAGCGTATCCAGGGACTGAAAGTATTTGGTGGTACATCATTAATAAAATATGTGATAAGAAAATACCGGATCCATGAAGTCTTTATAGCTATACCGGAAGCTACCAATAAAACGGTACAAAATATCATCAATGCTTCTAAAATTCCTGAATGGGACCTGAAGTTTAAAATCGTACCATCCATGCTGGACATTATGAGTGGTAAACTCCGGATTAACCAGATCCGTGATGTTTCCATAGATGATTTACTTTGCAGACCTAATATAAAGCTGGATGACACTAAAGTTCGTAAACAGCTTGCCGCCAGAACGGTTCTGATAACAGGTGCAGGGGGGTCTATCGGCTCTGAAATCTGCAATCAGGTAGCTTCCTATAAGCCTTCACGAATGATTCTGCTGGATTCCAGTGAAGTCAGTGCATATCATGTGGATCTTGAACTCAAGAAAAAATATAAGGACATTGCCATTCATACTATTGTAGGAAACATTCTGGATAATGGTTTTATGGACCTTCTGTTCAGAAAATATCCGCCCGATTACATTTATCATGCTGCTGCCTATAAACATGTGCATCTTATGGAATGGAATCCACTTGCCTGTCTGAAAAACAATGTTCTGGGGAGTGCCGTTCTTGCATCCCTTGCTGAACGATACGGTGTAAAGCAGTTTGTAATGATTTCAACCGACAAAGCGGTTAATCCCAAGGGTATAATGGGTATCTCAAAGAGACTGGCAGAGCGGGTCGTTCTGGAAAGGAATCCATCTGGAACACTGTTTAATGTCGTTCGCTTTGGAAACGTACTCGGTTCAAGTGGAAGTGTTATTCCCATGTTTCAGAAACAGATAAGAGATGGAGGGCCGGTGACGGTCACCAGTCCCGATACCAAACGGTATTTCATGTCTATACCAGAAGCAGTACAGTTGGTTTTGCAGGCTTCAACCCTCAATGAATCCAAAGCGATATTTATGTTGGATATGGGTAATCCGGTCAAAATAGTGGATCTGGCCAAAAACCTCATTGAACTTTCAGGATTACGTGTGGGTGAAGATGTGGAGATCGTTTTTACCGGGATGCGACATGGAGAGAAGATCGAGGAGGTTCTTCTCTGTGAACAAGAGGATGTGGTTCCTACCGGTTTTGACAAAATCAGGGTGCAAAAGAGAAATCATCATGATCCCGACAGAGTTGAAAGGTTTATTCATGATCTTAAAAGCAATGTGGAACTGGGGAACATGCGCCTGATTTATAATGATATAAAAGAACTCATTCCGGAAATGACAGGACCGGATTTTGAAGAGATACAGCAGAGAATGTTCAATTAACCGTAATTATTTTTTCAATGGTAAATTTTTGGGTTAAACGCACCTTTGATATTATCGTAGCCGCTATTGGGATCTTTGCGTTGTGGCCATTAGGGCTTCTTATCGCAGTTGCTGTTGTTTTGAGCTCACCGGGACCTGCATTGTTCTTCCAAAAAAGAATAGGCAGACATGGAAAAATCTTCAATTGCATTAAATTTCGCACCATGTATTCAGGAGCTTCCAAGAGTGGTTCCATAACTGCAGCTTCGGATATACGGATTACCCCGTTGGGAAAATATCTGAGGAAATTCAAACTCGATGAATTGCCACAATTATTGAATGTGATGACAGGGAAGATGTCCTTTGTCGGCCCCCGCCCTGATGTCCCGGGGTATGCAGATAAGCTCGAAGGTGAAGACAGGAAAATTCTTCTGTTGCGTCCGGGAATAACCGGCCCGGCGTCAATTTATTTCCGAAATGAAGAGGAACTGCTGGCTGGTGTTCAGGATCCTCAGGCTTATAACGACAAGATTATCTGGCCACAAAAAGTTCGATTAAATAAAGAATATCTGGAAAATTGGTCATTCTGGAAGGATATCGGATTCATACTGATTACAATAATACCTCCATTGAATAAATGGTTCAGCTTGGTAGAGGAGATCCGATTGGGAAAACCAGAAGAATGAACTCGATAGAAAAACAGGGAAAATCGCTACAGACATCTACCACACTACCCCTTCACCTGAATCGATATGATGCTATTAACCAAAAAATCCCGGTAATACATTGCATGAGTTGTCGCCTGTTGAGAGATGTATCCGAAAAAAAACGATCTGCGACATTCTAAAAACGATCTGCGACATTCTAAAAACGATCTGCGACATTCTAAAAACGATCTGCGTCATTCCAAAAACGATCTGCGTCTTACCAAAAACG